>CALYBN010000123.1 GCA_944414825.1 uncultured Rikenellaceae bacterium | reverse complement strand
ATGCCGGCAATTTCAAAAAGTGCCACCAGCCATCCGGCCATCTCAAGCGAGACACCCTTCGACTGTTTCAGAAGCGTCGGGCCCCAATCCAGCACCGAAAAGCGCACCACATAGACAAAGAAATTGGCAATAGCCAGGATCCAGATCAGCGGATTGCCGAACACCTTGCGCCGCAGGAAAGCCTTGTATTCGGCATTCTCCTCCGCTCGACTCTCCTGGGGTTTCTCCGCATGACCCAGTTCCGGGAGTCCGACCGAGCGGGGCGTATCGCGCAAGGAGATGAACAATCCGATCGCCCCGGCAAAAGCAATGGCCGACGGAATCCAGAAGCACCACTTCCAGGCTCCCACATGGTTCGGCCCCTCGCCCAGGTTACCCATGATATAACCACAGAGGATCACCACCAGTCCGGCACCAACCGAGTGTGAGGTGTTCCACACCGACATCTTGGTAGCCAGTTGCTGAGGTGGAATCCAGTGGGTCAGCAGGCGGGCGCAGGGCGGGAATCCGGTCCCCTGCAGGAAGCCGTTCACCGTCCACAGAATGCCCATAAAGAGGATCAGTGTATTGGTATATTGCGGGCCTTCAGTCTCCCCCGTGATCCATGAGGAGATGTCGGTTCCGAATCCAAATGCGAAGTTCGACAGGGCACACAGAGCCAGTCCCGTCGCCATATAGAACCGGGCGTTGAGTCGGTCGGCGAAAAAACCGTTCAGAAAACGGGAAAAACCGTATATCGCCCCATTCAAAGTCAGGAACACGCCCAGGCTCACCTTCGAGATACCCAGGTCGGACTCCATGCCGGGCATGGCCAGGCTGAAATTCTTGCGGACAAAATAGAAAAGCGCATAACCGACCATCGTAGCGATGATCGTGCGGGTTTGCCAATATTTGAAACGTCGGGCCGTTTCGGGTGGCATGGCAATTTTTTCGGTATTCATTCTTTGCGGAGGTCAGTAATTTCAGGCTAAGTTAATCGGAATTATCCGATTTCCAAAACACCGGGATATAAGAAACGCTGCCCAGTCCGATAATTGCGCATAAAAGCATGAAATTCTCGGTGGAAACGATAATTTTTCTCAATATTCACGACAATATGACCTCGACATTAATAAATTAATAGCTATCTTTATCAGTAAGTTCTTTTTAAACTTGAAACACCCTTTTATAATACTAATCTAAGTTAGAAGCATGAAAATCAAATGTGTCGTTAGACTGATCTGCGGACTCACCCTGCTGAGTACCGCTGTGCTGGGACAGAAAAGGCCGGAGCTGTCTCCTTCGCCCATCATGGGGTGGAACAGTTGGAACTGGTTCGGGCCCAAGGAAATCAATGAAGAAATCGTACTCGATGTCATCGACGCGATAGTCGAAAGCGGACTACGTGATGCAGGATACAAATACATCATCATCGACGGCGGATGGCGTGAAGATTTTCTGGACAAAGACGGAAAACTTCTAGCCAGTAAGGAACGCTTCCCGCGAGGCATGAAATTCATCGCAGATTATGCACACGAACACGGCATGAAATTCGGCCTGCACTCCGTTCCGGGGCGCTACGACTGCCGCAATAATCCTATGGGCAGTTACGAGCACAAAGACCTGCACCTCAGCCAGTTCCTCGAGTGGGGACTCGATTTTATCAAACTCGACAAATGTCGGATGTTGATCGGGAAAGGAGATGGGTGGACTCCCGAGTTGGTAAAGGAGGAGTATACCACATGGTCTAAAATGTTGGCTGAATGCGGACGCGACATCGTGTACAGCACCAGTACCTATGTCTATCGGGACTGGTACCCTGAATTGTGTAATATGGGCCGTACAACCGGAGACATCTCCTGCCGCTTATACGGCGGTGCACGCTTCGAAGGCGGAGAACGGAAAGGAGCCGGATGGTCTGTCATGCGCATAGCAGACAAAAACAACGAATATGCCCAATATGCCGGAAATGGCTACTGGAACGATCCGGACATGCTGGCCGTCGGCGATCAAGGATTGACTCCTGAGGAGCAAAAGATTCATTTCGCACTGTGGTGCGTCATGTCGTCGCCTTTGCTTCTGGGGAATGACCCGCGCACCATGAGCCCGGAAGAACTTGCACTGATCAGCAACAAAGAGTGTATTGCCGTGAATCAAGACCCCACGGAGCAAGGACGACGCATCCTCAAACAGGATAACGGCACCGAGGTATGGGTCAAGAATCTGGCAAACGGCGACCAGGCTATCCTCTTGATGAACCGCAACAAAACGCCCAACGAAATCGAAGTGAATTTCAAGGCTCTCGGACTGTCTGAACGGATGTTCGTACGCGACCTGTACAACCACAAGAATCTGGGCAAACAAAGTGATCTGAAAGCAACGTTCACGGATCGCGGCAGTATGTTCGTACGGGTAAGTGCCAAGAAAATCAAATAAGATTCCGTTCCCATCACATAACAAATATGCCCGTTGCGAAAGAATATGCAACGGGCATATTTGTTATTTAGTATTTCATGAAGAACAGTCCTGTCCCTCTCAACCAGCTCTCTCGCAGCGAGAGAGCAATTAAAAAATCACTCCATCGGATAGATTCGCACCGAAACAGGCACGTCATCCAGCATAGCCGAGAAAGAGGAGAGATCGGTATCGGTCGTATGATACGGATATAGGATCTCGGGGCGGATAATCCGGGTAGCCTCGGCAGCCTGTTCCGGCGTCATCGTATAGGGTTGGTTGACCGGCAAAAAAGCAAAATCAATCTTCCCCAAAGAGGCCATCTCCGGAATCACCTCCGTATCCCCCGCGATATAAATCGTGGTCCCATCCAGGGTCAGCACATACCCATTATCACCCCGCTTCTTCGGATGGAATTGCAGATGCGAAGGAGTCGTATTATACGCCGCAACGGCCCGTACCGCCACCGAAGCCGACACCCGCAGCCCATCACCCGGCGACAAGGGAGTCACACCACTCATCAAATGCGACACCTCGCGGCTGCCGACAATCACCGTATCGGGTTTCAGCAGGACGCGGATCGCCTTTTCGTCAAAATGGTCGTAATGCTCATGCGTCACGAGCACCAGATCCGCCTTGGGAAGGCGTGCATAATCGGCATACTCCATCAACGGATCGGCATAGATCACCGTCCCGTCCCAGACGATCCCCAGGCTGGCATGCCGAAAAAACAGCAGCGACAGTTCATGTCCCCCTTCGGTTACCAGGTTCTCACACTCGAAATTCTGTCCGGAAGCGGCAAAGGCTTCCAGAATCTGTTGTTGCACATGATTCATAGTTATCAAAGTTCCAAGGTTTACTATTCGGTTCTACAAAGATAAATTTTTCCCCGATTTTTGCTACTATTCTCCCGAAAACCATGCCATCCGGACGGATATTTTCCCGGTCCCTTGCACAAACCGGGACAAATCCATAACTTTACAAGTTGCAAACTTTTTGTTTTTACGGCGTCTTATGCCGGAGCATTTCATCGTCTAACGAAACCGTTACGTATGGAAGAAACTTTCAACATATTTTTGATCGTCATGGCCGCCATGGCGCTGATCGTTTTCATAGCACTTTATTTTGTCAACGCCGGCTACGGCATGTTCATCGACCGCAAGTGGGGCATCACGCTCCCAAACCGGGTCGGCTGGATGGTGATGGAGGCTCCGGTCTTCGTGGTCATGTGCCTGCTGTGGGCCTACTCGGAGCGGGCCTTCCAGACCGTGCCGCTGATCTTCTTCCTGCTGTTCCAGGCCCACTACCTGCAGCGATCATTCATCTACCCGCTGCTGATCCGCGGTCGCAGCCGGATGCCTGTCGGCATCGTGGCCATGGGAGCCGTGTTCAACATTCTGAACGCCCTGATGCAGGGAGGGTGGATCTTCTGGGTCTCGCCCGCCGACCGCTACCCGGTAGCCTGGCTCGGCACACCGCAGTTCATCATCGGGACGATCATCTTCCTCACGGGCATGATCATCAACATCCACTCCGACAGCATCGTGCGCTCGCTCCGCAAACCGGGCGACACGCGCCACTACATCCCGCGCGGAGGCATGTTCCGCTACGTCTCCTCGGCCAACTATTTCGGCGAACTGGTGGAGTGGATCGGCTTCGCCATCCTCACCTGGTCGTGGGCCGGCGCGGTATTCGCCTGGTGGACCTTCGCCAATCTCACGCCCCGCGCCGCAGCGCTCTACAAAAAATATGAAGCGGAATTCGGCGACGAATTCACCCGTCTGAAACGCAAACGGATCATTCCATTCATATACTAGCCCCGCGGGCAACTGTACAAAAATAGAAAACAACTTTCATGAAACAGGACTCGAAACTCTTCACGCCGGCCACAATCGGCCCGTTGACGCTCCGCAACCGCACCATCCGTGCCGCCGCTTTCGAAAGCATGTGCGACGGCAATGTCCCCACCCAGAAACTGTTCGACTACCATACCAGCGTGGCTGCCGGCGGCATCGGCATGACCACCATTGCCTATGCCTCGGTGACCCGCAACGGATTGTCGTTCGAAAAGCAGCTCTGGATGCGGCCGGAGATCGTCCCCGCGCTACGCCGCCTGACCGACGCCATCCACAAAGAGGGAGCAGCCGCCTCGATCCAACTGGGACACTGCGGCAACATGTCGCACAGCCGGATCGCCGGCGAACGACCGATCTCTGCCTCGAGCGGTTTCAACCTCTACTCCCCGACCCTGGTGCGGGGCATGCGTACAGAGGAGATCGAAGCGATGGCCCGGAGTTTCGGAGATGCCGTACGGCTGGCCCGAGAGGCGGGTTTCGACGCCGTGGAAATCCACGCCGGACACGGATACCTCATCAGTCAGTTCCTGTCGCCCTACACCAATCATCGGAAAGATCAGTACGGAGGGTCGCTCGAGAACCGGATGCGGTTCATGCGCATGGTGATGCACGAAGTGATGGAGGCCGCGGGGAATGATCTGGCTGTATTGGTCAAGACCAACATGCGCGACGGTTTCCGGGGCGGCATCGAGATCGACGAGGCGATGCTGATCGCCCAGGAGCTGGAGCGGCTCGGAGCACATGCGCTGGTGCTCAGCGGAGGGTTCGTCAGCCGGGCCCCGATGTACGTAATGCGCGGAGCGATGCCGATCAAATGTATGACCTATTACATGAAACCGTGGTGGCTGCGCTGGGGCGTACGGATGGTGGGACGGTTCATGATCCCCACGATACCGTTCCGTGAGGCCTACTTTCTGGAGGATGCCCGACGCTTCCGGCAGGCAGTGAAAATCCCGCTGGTGTACGTGGGCGGCATGGTCTCGCGCCAGAAGATCGACGAGGTGCTGGACGAAGGATTCGAATTTGTGGCCATGGCACGTGCGCTGGTGGCCGAACCCGACTTCGTAAACCGCATGCGGGAGGGAGAGGAACGCTGCTCATGCGACCACGTAAACTACTGCATCGCACGGATGTACAGCGTAGACATGGTCTGCCACAAGTGTGTGAAGGACCTGCCGTGTAAACTTGCACGAGAAATCGAAAAAATAAAATGCGCCGATTCAAAACGATAGAAAAAAACAGCCGGACGGCTCTGGTTACCGGTGCCAGTTCCGGCATCGGGCTCTGTTATGCACGGCGGCTGGCATCGCTCGGGTACCGCGTGGTGGCGGTCAGTAACCAGCAGGCCGAGATTCAGCAGACGGCCCAGGAGTTGGCCTCCACATACGGTGTCGAGGCCCTGCCTCTGTACATGGACCTCGCCACGAGAGAGGCAGCCGAAGCGTTGCACGCGTTCTGCCGGGAACGAGGGCTCGAGATCGAGGTATTGGTCAACAACGCCGGCATTTTCTTCTTCCGGGAGGTAGCGAATACCGCTCCAGGCGCTATCGAAACCATGCTGAGCCTCCACGTGGCAACTCCCACGCGGCTCTGCCGGCTGTTCGGCGCCGACATGAAGACCCGGGGACACGGCTACATTCTGAACATGGCTTCGCTGGCTTCGTGGATGCCCATGCCCGGCATCGCGCTCTATGCCGCGACGAAGGCCTACCTGCGGAGTTTCTCCCGGTCGCTGTGGTACGAAATGCGCGAAAACGGCGTGACGGTCACCACGGTCTGTCCCGGCGCCGTCGCCACAGACCTTTACAAACTGAGCAAACGCTACCAGCGACTGGGTCTCCGACTCGGCGTACTGATGCCACCCCAACGTTTGGCAGACAAGGCTCTGAAGGCCATGTTCCGCGGACGGAAGCAGATCGTACCGGGTGCAATCAACCTGTTTTTCCGGTGGTTGATCGCCCTGCTGCCGGATTGGCTGGTGCTCTATGCCAAAAAGAAATTATTAAAAGATGATGCAAAACGAGAAGCATAAAGAGTCCAGATTAGCCATCGTCACGGGAGCCAGCGGAGGTATCGGGAGCGAGATCGCCCTCGGGTTGGCCCGCGAGGGGTACGTTGTGATTCTGGCCTGTCGGAATGCCGAAAAGGCCGAGAGTGTCCGGCAGCGTATCATCCGGGAGAGTGGAAACCCGGAGGTCGAGAGCCAGACACTGGACCTTGCCTCATTCCGGTCGGTCCGAGAATTCGCCGCACGCATGGCTGAACGCCTCCGCCCATCCGGGCAACGGATCTCACTGCTGGTCAACAACGCCGGGACGATGTGCAAAGAGTTCACACAGAGCGAAGACGGGTACGAGACCACGCTGGCGGTCAACTATCTGGGCACAGTCCTGCTGACCGAACTCCTGCTGCCGTTCATGGCAGGGTGGAAGGCCGATACGGAAACGATCGTTGCACAAGCATCGGATGGAGTACCGGTATCGTCAATCCAGCATACAGACACACGTGCCCCTCAAGAGAACACCTCGGGAACACCTACGGCCCAGGATAACGACAAAGTGGAGAGTCATATCGTCGTGACGGTCTCCTGCACGGCCTGGTGGAAAAAACTCGACGAACATCTGTTCGAAACCACCACTTCATCGTATAATCGTATGGCTGCCTACAGCCGTTCGAAACTGGCTGTACTACTCTATACGGCCGAATTATCGGAACGGTTGGCCCGTAACGGCATTTCCGTCCATGCCGCCGATCCCGGCACTGTCAATACCGGCATGCGCCCCATTCCCCGGTGG
>CALYBN010000122.1 GCA_944414825.1 uncultured Rikenellaceae bacterium | reverse complement strand
GCGGCTGAAGCTTCGGGCCGAGGTGTCGCAGCGTTATTATAACCGGCTTCGTACGGTGCAGAGTGCCAATTTCACCGTCCCGTACGATCATAAAACCTATGAATTGAGCTCCCTCGGAGGACGTCTGCTCTCCGTAGGGCGTATGTCGACAACCGGTTCGACGCTGATCCCCGTGACGTTTGAGTTCAATAACAACGGTCAGATCCTGCCTGGTTCCTATGTCGAGGTCTTTCTGTTGGGAACACCCGTAGAGGAGGCACTTGCCGTACCCCTTTCGGCCATCACCGAGCAGCAGGGACTCTACTATGTCTACGTACAACTCGACGAGGAGTGCTATCAACGGCGCGAGGTGACACTCGGAGCTGATGACGGCGAACGGGTGCGCATTCTTTCCGGCCTGCACCCCGGCGATCGCGTGGTGACGCGCGGGGCGATCAACATCAAGATGGCTGCCGCGTCGAACGCCATCCCGGCCCATAACCACAGTCATTAGGAGGATGGACTATGCTGAACCGAATCATTCAGTTTTCGCTGCATAACCGGCTGCTGGTGGTGTTGCTGGCATCGCTGCTGGCCGCTGCGGGGATCTATATTGCCACCCGTATGGAGGTGGACGTCTTCCCCGATCTGAACGCTCCGACGGTCGTCGTGATGACCGAGGCGCAGGGTATGGCCCCTGAGGAGGTGGAGCGCGTGGTGACCTTTGCCGTGGAGACGGCCGTCAACGGTGCGACCAATGTGCGTCGTGTGCGTTCGGCCTCCACGACCGGCTTCTCTGTGGTGTGGGTGGAGTTCGACTGGAACACCGACATCTACCTGGCCCGGCAGATCGTGACCGAGAAACTCGCCACGCTGGGCGAGAGCCTTCCGCCCAATGTGGGAACCCCGACGCTGGGCCCGCAATCCTCCATCCTGGGCGAGATGATGATCATCGGTCTGACGGCCGACAGCACTTCGTTGCAGGACCTGCGGACCATTGCAGACTGGACCATCCGGCCGCGACTGCTCTCGACCGGGGGTGTGGCACAGGTGGCTGTGATCGGCGGGGATATCAAGGAGTATCAGGTGCTGATGTCGCCCATGCGGATGAAGGACCTCGGGGTGACGGTAGACGAGGTGTTGGCCGCAACGGAGAACATGAATCAGAACTCGACCGGTGGGGTCCTCTACCAGTATGGCAATGAGTTTATCGTACGGGGGATGACCTCTACGACCGATCCTCAGCAATTGGGAAAGGGTGTGGTGAAGGTGGTAGACGGACTGCCTATCTTGCTCGAGGATGTGGCCGAGGTGAAGATCGGGGCCAAGGCTCCGCAGTTGGGATTGGCCTCGGTTGAGGGTAAACCGGCCGTGCTGATCACCGTCACCAAGCAACCCGCCACCAATACCATCGAACTGACCGAGAACCTCGACCGGACCATCGCCGAACTGGCCCAGACACTGCCTGCAGATATCAAGGTGTCTACCGACATCTTCCGCCAGGCACGTTTCATCGAGGGATCGATCGATAATATCCAGAAGGCGCTGATGGAGGGGGCACTGTTTGTGATCGTAGTGCTGTTCTTCTTCCTGATGAATACCCGTGTGACGCTTATCTCGCTCGTGGCGCTGCCGCTGTCGTTGCTGGTGGCGATCCTGGTGCTGAAACTGTTGGGTTTGACCATCAATACGATGAGCCTTGGCGGTATGGCTATTGCCATCGGGTCGCTGGTAGATGATGCCATCATCGATGTGGAGAATGTCTTTAAACGCCTGCGTGAAAATCACGCCCTTCCGGTGGCCGAACGGCGTAATCCCCTGCAGGTGGTCTTCGAGGCTTCGACCGAAATCCGTACTTCGATCGTCAATGCGACGATCATTACCATCGTGGCGTTCGTGCCGCTCTTCTTCCTCGGGGGCATGGAGGGACGGATGCTCAAACCGCTGGGAATTTCGTTCATCGTGTCGCTGTTCGCCTCGATGGTCGTGGCGGTGACCCTGACGCCCGTGATGTGCAGCTACCTGCTGACGGGCGACCGGATGTTGAAGCGGAACGAGAAGGAACCCTTCGTGGCGGCGTTCCTCAAGCGGATCTATCGCCGGGCCCTGGAGTGGGTGCTGCGGCATAAACGGGCCGTGTTGGGAACGACGGTAGCTCTTTTTGTGGGGGCACTGATTGTTTTCCTGACACTGGGACGCAGCTTCCTGCCGCCTTTTAACGAGGGGTCGCTGACGATCAACATCGGGACGATGCCCGGCGTTTCGCTCGAGGAGTCGGACCGCATGGGGCGTACCGTGGAACGTATCCTGATGGAGATTCCCGAGATCAAGACCGTGGCCCGCAAGACCGGGCGTGCCGAACTGGATGAACATGCCCTGGGGGTGAATGCCTCCGAGATCGAAGCTCCCTTTGAGCTGACCGATCGCTCGCGCGATGAATTTCTGGCGGATGTAC
The DNA here is from genome assembly GCA_944414825.1 of uncultured Rikenellaceae bacterium. Classification (GTDB taxonomy): domain Bacteria; phylum Bacteroidota; class Bacteroidia; order Bacteroidales; family Rikenellaceae; genus CALYBN01. Next base: position 14,187 of record CALYBN010000122.1, on the reverse strand, counting down.
GTCACCGCCTGTCGGTACTGAAGGGCCTCTCGGTGGAGATCGGACAGCCCATTTCACATCGCATCGACGCCATGCTTTCCGGAACGAAGGCCAATATTGCCATCAAACTGTTCGGCACGGACCTCAATAAGATGTATTCGCTCGGGGTGCAGATCCGTGACGCCATTGCCGGCGTGCCGGGTATTGCCGACCTCAATGTCGAGCAGCAGATCGAGCGTTCGCAACTCAAGATCGTGCCTCGCCGCGAGATGTTGGCCCGCTATGGGATTACGATGCCGGAATTCGTTGAGTTTGTGGAGGTGGCCCTGTCGGGACGCGTAGTGTCGCAGATCTACGACGGCAGCAGCGTGTTTGACCTCACGGTGAAGGTCGACGATGCCTATCGTCGCAACATTGAGGAGATCGAAAACCTGTTGATCGACGGTGCTGACGGTGTGAAGGTGCCGCTGAGCTATGTGGCTGAGGTCACCTCGTCAGCCGGTCCGAATACGATCAACCGTGAGAATGTGAAGCGCAAGATCGTCATCTCGGCCAATGTCACTGGAGGTGACCTGGGGGGTGCGGTGGAGCAGATTCAGCGCATCGTGAAGGAGAAGATCACGCTTCCGGAGGGATACTACGTTGAGTATGGCGGGCAGTTCGAGAGCCAGCAGTCGGCTTCGCGGACGCTGACCTTTGCCTCGATGCTGGCCCTGCTGGTGATCTTCATGCTGCTGTTCCAGGAGTTCAAGAGCCTCTCGATCTCGGGCATGATCATGATCAACCTGCCGCTGGCCCTGATCGGAGGTGTTGTGGCGATCTGGATCACTTCCGGCGTAGTGAGCATCCCGGCCGTGATCGGATTCATCTCGCTGCTGGGTATCGCCGTGCGGAACGGCATCCTGCTGGTATCCCACTACGGGCAGCTGCGCAGCGAGGGCCTGCCGCTCCATGAAAGCGTGGTGCAGGGCTCGCTGGACCGTTTGAACCCGATTCTGATGACTTCGCTCACTTCGGCCCTGGCACTGATTCCGCTGGCCTTGGGCGGCGATCTGCCCGGCAACGAGATCCAGAGCCCGATGGCAAAGGTGATCCTGGGCGGACTGATCAGTTCGACGCTGCTCAACGGCTTTGTGGTGCCGGTAGTCTATCTATTGATAAACAGAAAAAAGGAGAGTCTATGAAAAGAGCGATCATTCCGTTGTTGATCCTGCTGTCGGTGTGGACGGCAGCCGACGGACAAGTATATTGGCAGACGGTACTCGATACGGTCGAGATGAATAACGCTTCGCTGGCTGCCCGGCGTAAACTGGCCGATGCACAGGCTCTCGAAGCCCGTACCGGTAACAGTCTGGAGAATCCGACCATTTCCTATGACCGGATGTGGGGTACTCCGGCAGCGTTGGGTGTGAGCGGCGAGTTGAACGTGACGCAGTCGTTCGATTTCCCGACGGTGTATGCCAATCGGGCCAAACTGGCTGCCCTGCGGGCCAAACAGTATGGTTATGAATACGCTGCCTACCGCCAGCAGGTGCTGCTCTCGGCCCGGGAGTTGTGCATCAATCTCATCGCTCTGCGGAAACAGGAGGCATTGTTGGCCCGGATTCGGGACGATGCCCGGCAGACGGCCGAATTGTTCCGCAAGCGGGCTGCGGCCGGTGATGCCACGGTGCTGGAGGAGAACAAGGTGGAGTTCGAGGTGTTGGCAGCGCAGAATGCCTATGACCTGAATCAGATCGAACTGCAGACAGCCGAGAAACAGCTCGCCAATCTGAATGGGGGAAAGCCGATCACACTGTTGGACAAAGATTTTCCGCCGCGGGAGGTCTTGCCCCCGTTCGAGGAGCTGTATGCCCGTTACGAGGAGGCCGATCCGACCCTGCTGGCGATGGCTGTGGAAAAGGATGCTGCCGAGCGTGACGTGAAACTGAGCCGCAGCTTGTCGCTCCCCAAATTGGAGTTGGGTTACCGGAGGGAGTTCTCCACGGGCGAGAAGTTCAACGGCATCACGATGGGCATGAGCATCCCCATGTTCGGTAACCGCAACAATGTGAAGCGTGCCCAGGCTCAGTCGGCCTATGCCCAGGTGCAACTGCAGAGCGGCCGCATCGACCTGCGTACCCGCCTCGAACAATTGTACCAACAGGCGCAGTTGCTTGCCGCCTCGTTGACCCAGTATGAAAAGATGGCCAGTACGCAAACGGCTGTCGAAATGTTGAACAAAGCGGTGGCCGAAGGGCAGATTTCCGTGGTCGACTACTACGCGGAGTTGGCACCCATCTATACCACGCTCCGCACGCTGATCGAGGTGGAACGCGATCTGCACCTGACCTACGCCCGGATCCATATGCTGGAACTGTAGGCTGTTGCGGCTAAAGTGTTGAAAAACAGCTCTGAAATGATGACTTCCGGAGGATTCTCGCCTCCGGAAGTTGCGTTTTGGGAATTAAACACTACTTTTGTGGCGGATTCATTAAAGAAAATGTTATGTCATACAATCTTCTGAAAGGAAAGAAAGGATTGATCTTCGGAGCCCTGAACGAGCAGTCGATCGCTTGGAAAGTGGCTGAACGTGCCGTGGAGGAGGGAGCCGAAATCGTCCTTACCAATACGGCCGTCTCGATCCGGATGGGGACCATCGGCGAACTGGCCAAAAAGTGCAATACGATCGTCGTGCCGGCCGATGCGACCAGTGTCCCCGACCTGGAGAATCTGATCGACCGCACGATGGAGCATTTCGGCGGTAAGTTCGACTTCATGCTCCACTCGATCGGGATGTCGCCCAACGTGCGGAAAGGACGTACGTACGATGATCTGGATTATGACTATCTGGCCAAGACGCTCGATATTTCGGCCATCTCGTTCCACAAGGCGATCCAGGTGGCCCGCAAGAAGGACGCCATCAACGACTGGGGGTCGATCGTGGCGCTCTCCTATATCGCTGCGCAGCGTACTCTGTACGGCTATAATGACATGGCTGATGCCAAAGCGTTGCTGGAGTCGATCGCCCGCAGTTTCGGGTATATCTACGGTCGGGAGAAGAAGATTCGGATCAATACCGTGTCGCAGTCGCCGACGCAGACCACGGCCGGCAGCGGTGTGCTGGGGCTGAATGACCTGATGGACTTTGCCGAGCGCATGTCGCCGCTGGGCAATGCTACGGCAGAGGATTGTGCCAACTATGTGCTGACGCTCTTCTCGGACTTGACTCGCAAGGTGACCATGCAGAACCTGTTCCATGATGGCGGTTTCTCGAGCATGGGCATGAGCCGCCGCGCCATGAAGACCTATGGCAAGGGTCTGAGCATGCGGTTCGATGACGTGCATGAGAATCAGTACCCATTCGGGAAGGAGTGACCGCAAGGGGGTGTCTCGGACGAGTGATTAACCTATCGTCCCGCATCCGGTAACGGTTGCGGGATTTTTTTTACGGACAGAGAGATGATTGCAGAGAAAACAGATTCGCAAGTGGCAGAGCCGGCCGACGGGCTGCCTCTTCCGCGCCGGCTATGGGCCGTGATGGCGGCAGCCTTGGCGCTTATCATGTCGGTCATCGACGGGACGATCGTCAATGTGGCCCTGCCGACACTGGCTGATCAATTTGGGGTTTCGCCCTCGTCGGCCATCTGGATTGTCAACGCTTACCAGTTGGTCATTACGATCTCGCTGCTTTCCTTTTCGCTGTTGGGCGATATATATGGCTATCGGCGGATATTTCTTTCCGGGATTGTTGCCTTTGGCGTTTCGTCGCTGGCTTGCGCTCTGTCGCGATCGTTCTGGATGCTGACAGCCGCCCGAGTGTTGCAGGGCTTCGGGGCTTCGGCCATCACCAGCGTCAATACGGCACAACTGCGGACAATTTACCCGCGTCGCCAGATCGGGCGCGGGCTGAGCATCAATGCCATGATCGTAGCCGTCTCGATTGCCGCGGGACCTTCACTGGCCAGTGCGATTCTGTCGGTGGGGACGTGGCCGTGGTTGTTTGCGCTGAACGTACCACTGGCCGTAGCTGCCTGGGTGATGGGCTACCGCTTCCTGCCGAAGAAGGAGGAACGGATTCAGGCGCGGTTCGATAAGGTGAGTGCTGTGGCTAATGCTCTGACGTTCGGCCTGCTGATTTATACGCTGGAGGGGGTGGCACACCATGAGAATCGACTCTATGTCGTCGTGCAACTTCTCCTGCTGTTGGCCGTGGGGACCTTTTATGTCCGTCGGCAGTTGCGGATGGAGAATCCCATGCTGCCGTTCGATCTGATGCGTATCCCGATTTTTTCGCTGTCCGTACTGACTTCCGTTTGTTCGTTTACGGCTCAGATGCTGGCTATGGTCTCGCTGCCGTTCTTTTTCCAGAATACGCTGGGACGTAGCGCCGTTGAGATCGGCCTGTTGCTTACGCCATGGCCCATCGCGACGCTGGTGACGGCCCCCGTGGCGGGCATACTGGTCGAGCGAATACACCCCGGTATCTTGGGAAGTATCGGCATGGCGATTTTTGCGGCAGGACTTGGACTGCTGGCTGCGCTGCCTGATGTACCGACCAATCTTGATATCGTGTGGCGTCTCCTGTTGTGTGGCATGGGCTTCGGACTGTTCCAGACCCCAAACAATACAACCTTGATCTCCTCCGCCCCGCTCAACCGGAGCGGAAGTGCCAGCGGTATGCTCGGCATGGCCCGTCTGCTGGGACAGACACTCGGCACGACGCTCGTTGCCCTGTTGTTCGGCATGGTGGTACAGGAGCGTAGTACGCATGTCTGCCTGCTGTGCGGAGTGGCATTTGCCGTGGTGGCAGGCATCGTGAGCAGCCTGCGGCTCTCGCAGGCCGCTCCGTTGCGGAATTAGGTCCCTTTTTCTCGAAAATGCCGGAGCGCTTGTCGGGGGTGGGCATCAACCTTGGATTGATGCGGTGCGGCGGAGTGAGCCCTTTGCGTACCCTCTATTGCAGATATTGCCGGAAGAAGCGTTCGATCTTGTCGAACGGAATGACCTCCAGGTTGTCGTACAGATCGACATGGCTGGCCCCGGGAATGATCATCAATTCCTTGTTGTCGCCTTTCAGCCGTTTGAAGGCATCCTCGCTGAAGTAGCGGGAGTGGGCCTTCTCGCCGTGGATCATCAGTACGGCACTGCGGATCTCGTCGCTGTATGCCAGCAATGGCGTGTTGATAAATGACAGGGCCGAGGTTTTGTTCCATCCGCCGTTTGAGTTGAGCGAGCGTGGATGGTAACCGCGCGGGGTCTTGTAGTAGGCATAATAGTCCTTCACAAATTGCGGTGCGTCGTCAGGCAGCGGGTCGACCACGCCGCCGGCCAGTGCATAAGAGCCGTTGCGGGCGTCTTCCGTACGTTGGGTATTGAGCTCCTGGCGCAGCGCATAGCGGGCATCGGCATCCATCGAGTCGAAATAACCGTTTGCATTGACGCGGTGCATGTCGTACATCGTTGAGGAGACCGTGGCCTTGATCCGGGTATCGATGGCTGCGGCGTTGAGGGCCAGACCGCCCCAGCCGCAGATGCCGATGATTCCGATCCGATCGGGATTCACGTCGTTACGTGTCGACAGGTAATCGACCGCGGCGCAGAAATCTTCCGTATTGATGTCTGGCGATGCAACGTAACGCGGTTCTCCACCGCTTTCGCCCGTGAACGAAGGGTCGAATGCCAGGGTCAGGAATCCCCGTTCGGCCATCGTCTGGGCATAGAGCCCGGAAGCCTGCTCCTTCACGGCCCCGAACGGGCCGCAGACGGCAATGGCGGGCAGTGGCCCTTGGGCGTTTCTCGGAGTGTAGAGATCGGCAGCGAGCGTAATGCCGAAGCGCGTTGTAAAGTGGATGCGTTCTACTTTTACCTTATCACTCGGGGCGAATGTTTTGTCGTTCTGTTGGGCATGAATCGTAGACATGGTAGTCAGAATTAGGAGAAATAGACAAAAGATGTTCCGTCTCATGGCGCTTTTGGGGTTTTACAGGTTTCGCCCCATCCGGTAGGCTTCCTGCAGAGCAGGGTGTCCCTGAATTTCGCCCACATGCCATACTCCGAGGCCGTAGACTACACCCCGCAGAGTGGGGCGATCCAGGCAGTCAAAGAATCCTTGGAACGTATCAATCGTACGCAGCATTCTCTTTCGGTCATCTTCGGCTGCCGTCAGCAGAATGTAGAACTCTTTGTTCGATATCTCGGTGTAACGGCCGCAACAACGGTCGATCAGCGTTTTCATCTGGGCCGACATCGTGTAGAAGTAGACCGGCGTAGCCATTACGATCACATCGGCTGCGATCATCTTTTCGATGATGGCTGCTGCGTCGTCCCTTTGCGGACAGGGCTTCCCGTCGCGGCTGCATGTGCTGCACCCAGTGCAATAGTGGATGGTCTTGTCGCGCAGGAAGATCTTCTCGGCCTCGTGGCCGGCTTCAAGGGCGCCGCGCAGAAATTCGTTGCACAGCGTGTCGGAGTTGCCGCCGCGGCGCGGACTGGACGAAAGGATCAGTACCTTTTTCATCGTTGTTTGCGTATTTTGTTAGAGACAAAAGTATGCGGATTTTTGCTTTGGGGATGTATCCCGATTCCGGATATCTTTACCCTGATTCCAGATTTTTATTGGCAGTACGGGGGAGAAAGATACGAAATATCTTCCCCCCCCCTTGTACCGGTTGTTGTGCCGCGAATGACGGCTTGCGTTTACAGATTGACCACTACCTCCCGCAGCAGTTTCCAGAACTTCTCCACCGTGACGATCTCCAGCCGCTCGTCAGGCGAATGGACCCCGCGCAGCGTGGGCCCGAACGAGACCATCTGCAGATCGGGGTACTTTTGCAGGAACAGCCCGCATTCCAATCCGGCGTGGATGGCCCGTACGCGGGGCTCTTGTCCGAACAGTTTCTGATAGCATTGACGGGTCACTTCGAGAATATGCGAGTCGGGATTGGGATTCCATCCCGGATAACCATCCGAATGGATGACCTTTCCGCCGCCCAGTTCGAAGACGCTCTCCACGGTTGCCGCAGCATTGAAACGGGCTCCGTCGAGGGACGATCGTTGCGAGGAGACCACTTCGATCGTCCCCTGTTCCTTGAATTTCACCGAAGCGAGGTTCGTGGAGGTCTCCACCAGCCCCGGCATGGCCTGGCTCATGGCCAGCACGCCGTTGGGCACGCCCTGCAGGGCATAGAGCAGACCCCGTTGTGAGGCAGCGTCGAGAGTTTCGGTTTGGTAGGGCATTTCGCAGACGGCGATATCCAGATTCGGCTCGGTCAGCCGGTACTCCTCGTGAGCTTCGGCGACGAACGCTTCATAGAGTTCGAAAAACGCTTTGACCATCGGCACCGGTACTCCGAACACGGCGTGTGCCTCACGCGGGATGGCATTGCGCAGATTTCCGCCGTCGAACTTGCATAGTCGCAGTTGCACCTCTTTGGCTCCGCGCCACAACAGTCGTGTGAGCAATTTGTTGGAGTTGGCGCGACCCTTCTCGATGTCGTCGCCCGAGTGGCCGCCGGTCAGCCCCGTGATGTCGACCCGGAAGAAGGCCAGGTTCTTTGCGCTCTCCTCGGTGCGGTAGGGGAAGCGGGCCACGGTGTCGATTCCGCCCGCACAGCCGATGAACAATTCGCCTTCGTCCTCCGAGTCAAGGTTGATGAGATAACGCCCCGTGAGCATTCCCTGGCCGAGGTTGAAGGCTCCGGTGAGCCCCGTCTCTTCGTCTACCGTGAAGAGGGCTTCCAAAGCCGGTAGTTCTATGTCTTGGGCGATGAGCAGCGCTAATGCCGCTGCCATGCCGATGCCGTCGTCGGCCCCGAGCGTTGTGCCGGTGGCCTTGACCCAACCATCGGGTGTGATCTGAGGCTGGATCGGGTCCTTCTCGAAATCGAACACAACGTCCGAATTCTTTTCGCACACCATATCCATGTGGCTCTGCAATACGACCACCGGGCGGCCCTGCATGGAGGGCGAGGCCGGGCGGCGGATGACGACGTTGCCGGTCTGATCGGTTTTATGTTCGAGATGGTGCTCCGTGGCGAAGTTTTCCAGGAAACGGATGATCTGCCCCTCTTTTTTCGACGGGCGCGGCACGCGCGTAATCTGGTCGAAGAGCTCCCATACGGCCTGCGGCGAGAGTTTGCTGATTGCTGACATGGTATACGTAATGTTTTAGTCCGATTGTAAAGTTACGGAAAAAATCGTTATTTTGTCCTCTCGTAAACAGAGACGACTATGGATAATTTCAGAATCGGACACGGTTATGACGTGCATGCCCTGGCCGATGGACTTCCGCTGGTGCTGGGAGGCGTGCGGATCGAACACGACCGCGGGTGTGTGGCCCACTCCGACGGTGATGTATTGGTACATGCATTGTGTGATGCGCTGTTGGGTGCTGCCGCGCTGGGCGACATCGGGCTGCACTTTCCCGATACATCGGCTGAATATAAGGGGATTGACTCACTGTTGTTGTTGCGTCGCGTGATGGTGCTGCTGGCCGAGAAGGGTTATGCTGTGGTCAATGTCGATGCGACGATCCTCATGCAGCGGCCCAAACTCCGCCCCTATATTGATGAAATGCGCCGGATCCTGGCCCAGGAGCTGGGCGTGGGACTCGGCGCAGTTTCGGTGAAGGCCACCACTGAGGAACACCTCGGTTTTACGGGACGTGAAGAGGGTGTGGCGGCGCATGCCGTGGTACTCCTCACGCGCAGCTAGTTTTTGTCCACGGGCTGGATATACCCCACGTAGCGTACGGTATTGCTCATCGTGAGCAGGTTGACGACCGTTTCGCCCGTCAGCGGGCAGACGTTCATGTCGACCGTATAGACCGTGTTGCCGTTGGTAAAGAGGTTGAACGAGAGTTGCCAGCCGTGTTGGCTTTTCGACAGCCGATAATTCTTGATGTCGAACGTGTCGAAATTGAGAATTTCGATGTACTGCACCGTTCCTCCCCGGACAATGGGCATGTGTACCTCGGCATGGTCGGAGAATATGGCGATGAAATACATCTGATTGTAGATCAACTGGAGGTCTCCGCCCGGCATCTCCTGCATGCTGTTGGGCAGGAAACGGAAATTGTGCGATTGTACGAGCGAGTCGATCCCTGCGGCAAATTGCATCAGTTTGTAGTGCCGACGTTCGGCGCGGTTCATCTTTTCCGGTGCGGGGCCATTGGGCTGCGTGTAGACAGGTTGCGGAGCTGCGGCCGGAGCGTTGCTTCCTGTCGGGCCGGAGGACCCGTTGGACGGAATGGCGCTGCCGCCGGTTGTGCTGCCCGCAGGAGAATTCCCGACGGGAGATTGCGACGTCTCCTGGACAGGCGGTTGGGCCGTAGCAGCAGGTTCTGTACGGAGCGTAGTGGCCGCGGCGGGGGATTGAACCGTAGGCGCAGCGGTTGACTGTGATACGGAATTTGTCGTTTGCTCGGTAGTCTGTTGGGCGACCGATTGTGTGCGAAGGGCGGGTTCTGTCGCGGTTTGCGAGCGAGACGCAGGATCGACCGAACTCATCTCGATGGTGCCGTTGTCGGGCACCGGAGCGTTTTGGGACGCGCTGCCCGGCTCCTGCGAGGCGGTCAGTTCGGTACCGAACCCGCAGGAGCAGATGGCGGCCAGGCAGAACGTCAGTAGACCGATCTGATTCGAGTGTCTCATCTGTTAATAGTGTCCCATGATGGTGCCGTTATAGGTCACCGTGTTGTAAATGTCGGAGCTGAGGTCGAGGATCGCCTCTCCGGTAGCGGTATAGACCGTGAGGGTAAACGTATAGTTGTTTACGCTGAAGAGGTTCGACTTGAAGGTGATGACCCAGCCCTGGCTATTCTGTACGGCGGAGTATCCCTCGACATAGGAGATCGTGTAGTTCAGAACCGTCATCTGATAAGGAGGAGTGATCCCTTTAATGTAGGGGAGATAGACGTCGGTGAAATCCGGATAGACGTCGAGTCGGAGGTTGGGGTTGACGATCTGGTGAGGCATTCCGGCCGGTTGCTGTTGGAACTGGTTGGGCAGGAAGGCATAGCTGTGTGTAAGGATGATGGAGTCCATCTGTTGTTGGAATTTTGCGGTCCGGGCTTCGCGTGCTTTTTCGCGTTCCTGGCGGCGTTGCATCTCTTCCTGTTTCCGGGTCTCTTCCGGGGTCGTTTGCGCCGAGGCGGCATAGCTGCATGTCAGCGCGAGCAATAGTAATAAGTATCTCATAATTTTAGGGTTTTAAAATCGAGATACACTCTTTCAAATTCCCTGCCGGAACCAATCTCGCCCCGGATGAGCAGAAAAGAATCCGATAACAAATCCAGACCCTTTGGCTGAAAACAATAAAGGGCGAGACCTCGGTAGGTCTCGCCCTTTATGATCAGGCAACCAAGCGAAGTCTAGATCTCTACAAAATCCTCCTTGCCGACGCCGCACAAGGGGCAAACCCAATCTTCGGGAATATCTTCGAATGCTGTGCCTGGAGCGATACCGCTATCGGGATCGCCCTTCTCGGGATCATAGATATATCCGCATACTTCGCATTTGTACTTTTTCATGGTTTAATCTTTTAATGTTATGAAATAGGTCTTAATTCTGTAAATTTATTCTCGCATTAAGCAAACTTCGTTCCAGTCTCTTAATATATGCCGGTGTAAGTCTGCGGTGAGAGCTGACGCAACTCCTCCTTGACACTCTCCTTCACGTCGAGTGAGTCGATGAAGGCTTGGATGTCGGCCTTTGTGATGTGCTTATTGGTCCGCGTCAGGGCTTTCAGCGCTTCGTAAGGTGACGGATACTCCTCGCGCCGCAGGATGGTCTGGATACCTTCGGCCACCACGGCCCAGTTGTTTTCCAGATCGCGGTCAATGGCTTCCGTATTGATGATCAGCTTGTTCAGACCCTTGAGCAGCGACCGGAAAGCGATCACCGTGTGAGCGATCGGTACACCCGTGTTGCGCAGTACGGTAGAGTCGGTCAGGTCACGCTGCAGACGTGATACGGGCAGTTTCGACGACAGGTGCTGGAAGATGGCGTTGGCGATACCCAGGTTGCCTTCCGCATTTTCGAAGTCGATCGGGTTGACCTTGTGCGGCATGGCCGACGAACCGACCTCGCCCGCTTTGATCTTCTGCTTGAAGTATTCCATCGACACATAGGTCCATACGTCGCGGCAGAGGTCGATCAGGATGGTATTGATCCGTTTGAAGCAGTCGAAAATAGCAGCGATGTTGTCGTAGTGCTCGATTTGCGTGGTGGTCTGTGACCGGTCCAGGCCGAGAATGTCGTTTACAAAATGGTTGGCGAAAGTCACCCAGTCGATCTGGGGATAGGCTGCCACGTGGGCGTTGAAATTACCCGTTGCCCCGCCGAACTTGGCCGGAGCCGGGATAGCCCGCAGTTGGGCGATCTGTTTCTCGAGCCGTTCCACATAAACCCGCATCTCCTTGCCCAGTTTGGTGGGGGAGGCCGGTTGTCCGTGGGTACGGGCCAGCAGGGAGATGTCTTTCCACTCCTCGGCCATGGCGTTCAGTTTGGCCAGCAGTTCTTCCAAGAGCGGGAAGTAGACATCGTGAGCTGCGTCGCGCAGGGAAGCGGGCGTCGCCGTGTTGTTAATGTCCTGCGATGTGAGACCGAAGTGCACGAACTCTTTGTGAGCCCCCAAGCCGAGTTCGTCCATCTTTCCCTTGATGAAGTATTCCACGGCCTTCACGTCGTGATTGGTCGTTTGTTCGATCTCTTTGACCTTCAAGGCATCCTCCGTGTTGAATTCGCGGTAGATGGCCCGCAGGGCGTCGAAGGTTTGCGGAGCCACGCCTTGCAGTTGCGGCAGCGGCAGTTCGCACAGGGCGATGTAGTATTCAATCTCGACCATCACGCGATAGCGGATCAGGGCGTATTCCGAAAAATAGCGGTCGAGTCCCTCCGTGGCGTTGCGATAACGTCCGTCCACGGGACTTATGGCAGTAATTTTGCTCAGTTCCATTGTTCTGTTATCCGGTTGTAAGGATACAAAGGTATCAAATTCGTTGTTTCTTTGCAAAATTGTTACCAAAGAATCTGTTGCACAGTCCAGGATTGTAGAAGGCGAGGCACAATATTTCAGAAAATTGTCGTTATCTTTGCAAATGCAAGTGTAAATTAAGGCATGGAAGGTTTTCTCACATTCATATTTTTCGCCGTCGTCACGATCTATGTGCTGGGACTGCTCGGCCGGTTGCTGCTGGGCAACTGGATCCGCAGAAAACAGCAGGAGTTTGCGCAGCGGTTCGGCGATCAGGGAGGCGGCTATTCGTCCCGTACCTATTCCTGGGGTGGCAACTCGGGCGATAATGCCCGCGGAAGAGCACAACGGGAGGGTGAGGTGCGCGTACAGCGCCCTGCCAACCAGACGCGGAAGATCCGGAAGGATGTCGGCGAGTATGTCGATTTCGAAGAGATAAAAGAGTAAAAGCAATAAACCAAGAGCGCGCGATATGCAGTTTTTCGATTTCGTAGGGCGGTATTTCATTCTCATGTCGAAGGTCTTTTCGCGACCCGAGAAGCGGAGTATCTATCGCCGTCGCATCTTCTTCGAGATGGAGGCGTTGGGACTCAATTCGGTCGGTATTGCAGCCATTATCTCGGTCTTCATGGGGGCTGTGATCACACTGCAGATGTCGATCAACCTTGAATCGCCCTTCATCCCGCGCTATCTGATCGGGTATGCCACGCGTGAGAGTATGATCCTGGAATTCAGCTCGACGGTCGTGGCGCTGATCCTGGCCGGGAAGGTGGGCAGCAACATCGCCTCGGAGATCGGAACGATGCGCATCACCGAACAGATCGATGCGCTGGAGATCATGGGAGTCAACTCGGCCAGCTACCTGATTCTGCCTAAGATTGTGGCTACGGTGCTGTTCTTCCCGTTTCTGACGATCCTCAGCATTGTGATCGGTACGGCCGGCGGCTATCTGATCGCCATGTTTACCGGCGTGATGAACCCGAGTGATTATGTGGACGGGTTGATGTACAGCTTCAAACCCTTCTCGATCTGGTATTCGTTGATCAAGATCGCAGTCTATGCTTTCCTGATTACTTCCATTTCGGGATTCTACGGCTATTATGCCAAAGGGAACTCGCTCGAAGTGGGGCGATCCAGTACGAATGCAGTGGTGGTCAGTTCGGTGTTGATTCTGATCTTCGACCTTATTTTAACTCAGTTACTGTTGATAGCATGATACGCACGGAACATTTGGTCAAATCGTTCGACGGGCGGGTGGTGATCAATGACATCTCCGTAGAGTTCGACCAGGGCAAGACGAATCTCATCATCGGCCAGAGCGGCTCGGGAAAGACCGTATTGCTCAAGTGTCTCGTGGGTTTGCATCAGATCGACAGCGGCGAGATCTATTACGACGATGTTCTGTACACGGGGCTGGATTTCAAGGCGAAAAAACAAATCCGCCGCGACGTGGGGATGATCTTCCAGGGCGGGGCGCTGCTGGACTCCTCGACAGTGGAGGAGAATGTCCGCCTGCCGCTGGACCTGTTTACCAATCAGACGGCCAAGGAGAAACTCGACCGGGTGAACTTCTGTCTCGATCGGGTAAATCTCGATCATGCCAATAAATTGTTCCCGGCGGAGTTGAGCGGCGGTATGATCAAACGTGTCGCCATCGCACGGGCTATCGTGATGAACCCCAAGTATCTGTTTTGCGACGAACCCAACTCAGGGCTCGACCCGATGACCTCGGTGGTGATCGACAACCTGATCAAGGAGATCACCGAGGAGTACAGCATGACTACCATCATCAATACGCACGATATGAACTCAGTGATGGAGATCGGCGAGAAGATTCTGTTCATTCACGGCGGTCGGAAATGGTGGGAGGGTACTAAACACGATATTCTGCATGCCGACAACAAGGAATTGAACGATTTTGTCTTTGCTTCGGCTATGGCCAAACGGGCGAAAGAGGTGTTATAGGGGGTTCATTTCCACGGATTTGGGATGTGTTGTTTGTGAAATAACAAAAAACGCGAGGGGGTTACTAAAAAATTTTAAAATATTTTTTGTATCCTCCCTGAAAATAGTTATTTTTGCCACGGATTAAGAAGAGATAGTGATTTAAACCTAAATAATAAGAGTTATGTCAAAGATTAAGATTGGTATCAACGGATTCGGTCGTATCGGCCGTCTGGTGTTCCGTGCTGCAATGGCAAAAACGGACAAAATTGAGGTTGTAGGTATCAACGACCTGATCGATGTGGACTA
>CALYBN010000121.1 GCA_944414825.1 uncultured Rikenellaceae bacterium | reverse complement strand
CGGGCGACGTTGCAGAGTATCGTGGATGGTTATTCTCCGGCCGATGACGGGGTTGTTGAGGCGGCTCGGGAGCGAATCGAAAAGTTGAAATAGCGAAAATAATGAAGATAACGATGAGAAAAAGTGTTGTGTTGCTGGCGGTCATGGCGCTGAGTGCCGGGACGGTCGGCGCGCAGGAGCGCGAAGAGGGTGAACTGTCGCGACAGGTCGAGGTCTCGAAAGATTATATGCCGGCCATGGGGCAGGCTTCCAAAAAGGCGATCTCGCCCACGATGAGCGATACGGTGGCACTGCGCCCGGAGTTCGACTATTCGATCCGCCCGGCGGCCTGGATGGGTGGATTCGGCGTGGCGGCGATTAATCCGGTGCAGATCAATACACGGGTATATGATCCGCAAGCGCCGTTCTACCTGAAAGTGGGCGGCGGTTTTCCGGGACAGTCGTTGCTTGATTTTTATGGCACCTCGAGCGGCCGCGGGAAGGGCTCGATTGGCGGGTATGTCAACCATCGTGGCCAGTATGGCGATATCCGGAACGATCTGGGGCAGGATGCCGACGCATTCCGGACGACCAACAGTGCGGGCCTGTTCGGAAAGGTGCAGTGGGGGCGCTTTGCCCTGGCCGGGAATGTAGGGTATGATTACGATATATATACGCGTTACGGGCGTTATGCCATCGACACAGTATCGCTGTCGGATCAGGCCGTAGACGGACGTTCGCGCGTCGGGTATTCGATGCCGCATGCCGGTTTATGGTTAGGCAATGATTTCTCGGATCTCTCGTATTTTAATTTCCGGATCGGAGCCGAGTGGTATCGTCTTAGCGACCGTAGCGGTACGAGCGGCCGTTCGCCCCTCGCCGGAGCGTGGGTGCAGTCGTATCTCACGCCGGAAGATTGCCCCCGGATCAGCGATTATGACAACATAGAGAATGGCTGGAAGGCATTTCTCGAATTGGGCAAGCAGTTCGGCGGCAAACATAACATTACGTTGAAGGCGCAGTTCAGCGGCTATTCTGGTGCGGGAGCTCTGGGGGCTTCGGATGATTTCGGAGCAGGGTATCGCGACCGCGTGCTGCAGGTAAGTCCGCGTTACGGACTTACGACCCCGAAATTTCGTCTCTCGGCCGGACTCGACTACGTGTATGACGATCATGCGGTGTACGGAAGCAAGAGTTGGTTCTTCCCGCAGTTCAGCCTTGCATGGGATGCGACCAACGGATACTTTGTCCCCTATGCTGACATCCGCGGGGAACTGGTGCAGAACAGCTTCCGGAGAGTGACGGAGGAGAATCCCTATTTTTCACCCAGCCTGTTCCCTTATCCGGGCGTGGCGCTGCCGCCGAATACGGCAGAGTATCATTTCCGGGCCGGAATTACGGGCAGTATGTCTTCGGCGTTCTCCTATCATGTTTTTGCAGGGTTGAGCGTCTATCGCGATCCGTTCTTTTTCGCAAATGACTATCGCTTGACGGGGACCTCCGAGTTCGGGTTCGTTACCGACAGTCGGATGACGATGTTCACCGTGGGCGGCGAATTGGAGGGACGCGTGTCGGGCAGTTTCATGTTGGCCGCATCGGCACATTATTACGGTTATAAGGTGCGGCATCTGGAACATGCCGGGTCGCTGCCCAATTACGACGCACAGTTGGAGTTACGCTACAACTATCGGGACCGATTTGCCCTGCGGGTCGGTGCGACGCTCATCGGCAGCCGCTATTTCTATGAAAATCTGTTCGGGGTGGAGTCGGCTGATATGGCCTCCGGGACGATCTATACGATCGTGCCCGACCAACGGATCGTGAAACAGGATCCTGCGGTGGATCTTCATGCCGAGGTGGAGTATTTCCTCAGCCGGAAACTGGGAATCTTTGTCGCCGGGCATAACCTGGCCAACAGCAAGCTTTACTATTACAATCACTATCCGGAACGGGGCGTACAGGTCAATGCCGGGGTGAAACTTCGTTTTTAACGATACTCGGCGAGAATAGGGTTTTACATTTGCCTGACAAATAGTATCTTTACAAAGATCATCCTAAACGAAAACATATTATGGACAGAAGAGAATTTTTGAAGGCAATGGCTTTAGCCGGAGCAGCAGCAGCGGTCAATCCGAGCGGAGTGGGAGAGGTCCTGGCTCAAAGTCGTACCACCACCGGTGGATATCCGGATCTGGTGGCTATCATGGGCGGTAGTCCCGTGCAGATGCTCGATCGGGTATTGAGCGAATTGGGTGGAATCGGCCGATTTGTGAAACAGGGGATGAAAGTGACGATCAAACCGAATATCGGTTGGGATCGAAAACCGGAAATGGGGGCTAATACCAATCCTGAACTGGTGGCCGAGTTGGTCCGTAAGTGTCTTTCTGCGGGGGCTTCCGAAGTGCTGGTTTTTGATCATACGTGCAACGAGTGGACCCGGTGCTATCAGAATAGCGGAATCCGCGCCGCCGTTGAGGAAGCTGGCGGTAAGATGGTGCCGGCCAACAGCGAGGAGTACTATCGCGAGGTGGACCTGCCCCGTGGCGTGAAGTTGCACAAGGCGAAGATCCATCAGGCGATTCTTGACAGTGATGTGTGGTTCAATGTACCGGTCGTCAAACACCACGGCGGCGCGAAGATGACCATATCGATGAAAAACTACATGGGCATAGTCTGGGATCGTAGGGTATTCCATAGCACCGATTTGCAACAGTGTATTGCCGACATCAACACCTTTTCCAAACGGCCGGCTCTGCATATTGTGGATTGCTATCGCTCCGTTTTCCAGAACGGGCCCCAGGGCAAGAGTGTCGACGATGTGATCATGCTCCGTTCGCTGATCGCCTCGGCCGATCCCGTGGCTGCCGATACGGCCGCCCTGGCCCTGTTCAGCCAGGCGAAACCCGTTAACCGGGAGACTGTAACCCATATCGCCAAGGCCGAAGCCCTGAAAATAGGTACGACCGATCTGCAAAGCCTGAATATCAAACGAATCAAACTCTAGGCAGCATGGCGAGGTGGTTGAAATATCTGCGCCGTGTGTCTGCGGTGCTGGTAGGGGGTGTGTGCTTGCTCTATTTTCTGGATATTTTGCGGATCCTCCCTCGGTGGATGAACTTAGTGCCCGAGATGCAGATTGTCCCGGCTATCATGGCCGGTAGTGCGGTCGTGCTGGTGACAATGGGGGTGCTGACGCTGCTTCTGGGGAGAGTCTATTGCTCGGTGGTGTGCCCGCTGGGAATCTTGCAGGATGTGATCCTGCGGGTGAAAAAGTGGTACTACCGGCTGGTGAAGAAACGCAAACGGTTCAAGGCCCGTTATGACCGACCCTGGAACTGGGTGCGCTATGGGGTGCTGGGTGCCGTGGTGGTGCTTTTTGCCGTGGGTATATCCTATCCGTTGCTGCTGCTTGACCCGTACTCCAATTTCGGACGGATTGCCGTGGCGCTGGTCCGCCCGGCGGCCGTCGCGGGAAATAATCTGGTGGCCGGATGGATGAATGCCGCGGGAAATTATACCCTTTACCATTTACAACAACTAGACCTCACGACGGTCGTGGCTGTGGTGGCTGGCGTGGTGCTATTGATGCTGGTGGTGATGGTATGGCGGCGTGGACGACTCTGGTGCAACAGTATCTGTCCGGTAGGGACACTGTTGGGATTGATCTCCCGTTTTTCGCTGTTCAAAGTGCGGATCGACCGGAACAAGTGCACTCATTGCGGACTGTGTGCTTCGACTTGCAAGTCGCATTGCATGGATTTCCGTATGGGAACGGTTGATGCCAGCCGATGTGTGGATTGCTTTGATTGCTTGGAAAGTTGTACGCATCAAGCACTTACCTATATCCCGACCTGGAAACGCAGTACCGGGACGGCGGAATCGACCCCGAAGTTACCGTCGGAGGCAGAATCGTCAGCCGAAGATGGTGGACTGTCCAGTGAAGCGGAAAAGAGGGTGAATGAAGAGGCCCTGATGGGGCATAATACATCGCGACGTCGTTTCCTGCGTGAGGCGCTGGCGACGGCGGCTTTGTTGCCGGCCACGGAACTGATGGGACGACAGGCCCGGTGGCGGAGGGGTCAGCGGGCGGCCGGGGAGGGGATTCTGCCGATGCCGCCGGGAGCGGTCGATCGGGAGCGATTCCTGCGTAAATGTACGGCTTGCCAGTTGTGCGTGGACCATTGCCCGACCAATGTGCTGAAGCCGGCTTTCCTGGAGAACGGCCTGACGGGGATGATGCAGCCCTATATGCGTTTTTCGGTTGAAAAGTTCTGTAACTATGAGTGTAAGGTCTGCACGGAGGTGTGTCCGAACGATGCCTTGCTGCCGCTGACCCTGGAGGAGAAGAAGCTGACGCGTGTGGGCGTAGCGGTTTTCCATAAGGATTTGTGCAAGGTCTTTGTGTCGCATGTTGACTGCGGAGCGTGTGCTGAGCATTGCCCGACGCAGGCGGTCCACATGGTACCGTTCGAGAATGGATTGACCATTCCGCAGGTGACCGATTGTTATTGTATCGGATGTGGCGGTTGCGAGTCGATCTGCCCGATGACTCCGCCGGCTATCCATATCGTGGGCGTGGACGAACAGACGCAGGCCGATCAGCCGACGAGAGACAAAACGGAAGTGCAGGCTGTGGACGATTTCGGATTCTGATCCGGCCCGGGCGGCAGTTTGAGGAAGGTGTGCTCGGGACGGAACCGGGTAGACTTAAGTTGTTGGATGGCTCGGGACAAGGAGAAAAATAGACCGTTTGGGATGAAAAGCGCGCCCGGTGTTCATTACACCGGGCGTGCTATATGTTTTGTGTCAGCAACAATTTTGTGAGGGAATCGTTTTGCTGATTTTATCGGATGCCTCGTTTATTAAGTGCAGCGGCATAGGCTTGTGCATTGCGGTTGTGGGCGGCCAGTGTAGCTGCGAAGTTGTGATACCCCGAAAAATCCGGCTTGGCGCAGAAATAGAGGTAGTTGTGCTTCATCGGGTGGAGCACTGCGTCTACGGCGCGAATCGAGGGCATGCAGATCGGTCCCGGCGGCAGACCCGGATTGCGGTAGGTGTTGTAGGGTGAATCGATCTCCAAATGCCGGTGGAGTATGCGTTTGAGCGAGAAGTCCCCCAGCGCGAATTTTACGGTCGGGTCGGCTTGCAGCGGCATGCCCAGTCGAAGTCGGTTGAGGTAAACTCCGGCCACAACGGGCATCTCGTCGCTCATCTTTGTCTCTTCATAGACGATCGAGGCCAGGGTGACGGCTTCGGCCCGGGTCAATCCAAGGGCAGCGAGCTGCTGAGTGCGCTCCTCGTTCCAGAACTTGTCGTACTCTTTCTGCATCCGGGCGATGAAACCGGCTGGTGTCGTATTCCAGTAGAACTCATAGGTGTTCGGAATGAACATCGACAGAAAGGTCTGTGGTGTAAATCCATAGCGGGCGGCCGTCGTGTCGGCGGTCAGTGCGGTCAGCATGGCAAGTGAATCGGGCTCAAGTTGGCGGGCGATCCGTCCGGCCAGCTGCGGCAGTGTGCGAATATTGTTGAACGTCACGCGCATTGGCGTCTGCAGGCCGCGCTGGAACATACGTACCACTTGGGTGTAGCTCATGCGCTCGGGAATCCGGTAGCGCCCCGGCCGTACACCCTGGTCCAGCCCGAGCAGTTTTGCCGTTGTGCGGAACTTACTCATGCTCCGGAGATACTTACCGTCATTCCCCAGCGAGTCGAGCAGCGTCTGGTAGCTGGCTCCGGTCGGGACGTAAACATAGCCGGGTTGTGCCACACAGTTGGCCTTGTCGACCAGCAGGAACCCTACACCCAGTGCGCCAACGAGCAGGATAATCGCCAGAATGACAGCGCGAAGGCGG
Organism: uncultured Rikenellaceae bacterium; assembly: GCA_944414825.1. Taxonomy (GTDB): domain Bacteria; phylum Bacteroidota; class Bacteroidia; order Bacteroidales; family Rikenellaceae; genus CALYBN01. The sequence continues at coordinate 20,492 of CALYBN010000121.1, read as the reverse complement.
AAAGTTTTCGATTTCATGCGTTGAATTTTTTGCAAAGATAACAAATTTGCCTACATTTGCACCGGGTAAGTCTTATACGACCAGCTCCTGCTGAATCCCCCAGGCGCGGAAGCGAGCAAGGGTAGGCGGTTGTAGCGGTGCGATATAAGTAGCTTACCCATTTTTTATTGAAAAAAATTTATAACTTTACTCCCTTGAACGGGCTCCGAATCGTCCCGTGCGGTGTATGAAAGTAAGGATATATCCTCAGAATCCCAATGAAAAAAGCGTGAGCCAGGTGGTCGACTGCCTGCGAAACGATGGTGTGATCGTCTATCCCACGGATGGAGTCTATGCCTTCGGATGTTCGCTCCACAGCCCCCGGGCCATCGAGCGCCTGAAAGCGATCCGCGGCAAAAAGGATACGGAGTTGACCCTCATGTGTGAGGATCTGAGCCGCATCGCCGATTACGCCCGGGTGGATAATCCGACTTTCAAGTTGCTCAAGCGGAACCTGCCGGATGCCTTTACTTTTGTGCTGAAAGCCTCTTCGAAGGTGCCGGACAAGGTGCTGGAGCGGCGTAAGACGATTGGGGTGCGGATTCCGGACAATGCAATCCCACGAGCGATTATCCATGAATTGGGCGTGCCGCTCATCACGGCCTCGGTCAAGGAGGAGGACGATGTGGTGGAATATACGACCGATCCGGAACTGATCGAGGAGAAATGGGGCAGTGTGGTCGATCTGGTGGTGGACGGAGGTTATGGCAGCGCAGTTCCGACAACGCTGGTCGATCTGACAGGTGATGAACCGGAGGTCCTGCGTGAAGGCGCGGGAGAGTTGATTTTCTGACCGGACAGGAGGGGAAGAAAGAGAAAAAGCCGTAGTCTCTTTCTCGGAGAGATAGGTGCGAACGGGAGGTAAAAAAAAGGGAAAAACAGAAAGATATGGTTTCGAAAAAGGATTTTTGGAGCGATGCGGCCGTAGGAGGTACTGTGCTGGGTGTGGCCTATCTCGGGATTTCGTTTCTGACGAAAATCGCCGGTGAGCACGTTGCTAGCAGTGCCGTGCGGATGCTGATTTCGTTGGTGGCTGTGGCGGTGTATGTCGGCCTGGTTTACTTTTTTACACGGCGGCATGCGCAGCGTTACGGAGTACGGGAAGGATTCAGCTATGGCCGTGGGGTGGGATTCGTGTGTGCGATGATGCTTTTCACGGGCTTTCTGGCTGGGGCGTGGATCTTTTTCCAGATCAAAGTGCTCGATCCCGACCGGATGGAGGAGATGATCGCCGCTGCGATGGTGCAGTATGAGAATGTCTATTCCGGGACAATGCTGGAGCAGATGGAGCAGATGATGCGCAAGATGTTGGTCAATCCGATTTTCTGGTTGATGGTGTGCGAGTTTAGTGCTGAATTTTATGGCTGCCTGATCGGATTGGTCGTTTCGGCCTGGACCAAGCGTTTGGCCAATCCGTTTGCCGACGAACCGAATGTGGCGGAGACGCAGAACAGCGATAACAATCAGACGGAAGATAATTAGTGTGCGGTATGGCCGAGGGAAAGAAACTCGATATATCGGTGGTAGTGCCTCTCTATGACGAAGAGGAGTCGCTGCCCGAACTGATGGCGTGGGTGGCCCGCGTCATGGCGGAACATGGTTTTTCGTACGAGGTGATCTTCGTGGATGACGGTTCGGACGACGGTTCGTGGCAGGTAGTCCGGACCTTGGCGCAGCAGTACCCGGCAGTGCGGGGGATCCGTTTCCGCCGGAACTACGGTAAGAGTGCGGCGCTTTACTGCGGTTTCGAAGCAGCCTGCGGCGAGGTGGTCATTACGATGGATGCCGATCTGCAGGACTCTCCGGATGAGATCCCTGAACTGTACCGAATGGTGACGGAGGAGGGCTACGACCTGGTTTCCGGCTGGAAAAAGGTGCGCCACGATCCGCTGGGGAAGACGCTTCCCAGCAAGTTTTTCAACGCTACGGCCCGTTTCGCTTCGGGGATTAAGTTGCATGGCTTTAACTGCGGGCTGAAGGCCTACCGCCGGAAGGTGGTCAAGAGCATCGAGGTCTATGGCGAAATGCACCGCTTTATTCCGCTGTTGGCCCGCTCGGCAGGGTTTAAACGGATCGGCGAGAAGGTGGTCCTCCATCGGGCGCGGAAATACGGTGTTTCGAAATTCGGATGGGAGCGGATGATCAAGGGCTATCTCGATCTAGTGACCGTGATGTTCCTTTCGCGCTTCGGGAAGAGTCCGATGTACTTTTTCGGGACGTTGGGAACGCTGATGTTCCTGCTGGGCGGCGGGACGACCATCTGGCTGATCGCCGAGAAACTCTATCGGCAGTCTCACGGACTGTGGGTGCGCGGTGTGACCGACCAGCCGCTGTTTTATATTGCATTGGTATCGGTGATCCTGGGGGTCATGCTTTTCCTGGCAGGATTCTTGGGCGAACTGATCAATCGCACCTCTTCGGACCGGAATCGTTACTTGATTGATGAAAAAATAGAAAAAAACGTATGATACAGAGAATTCAAAGTGTATATCTATTCCTGACAGCCCTGCTGATCACCCTGATGTTGTGCCTGCCCCTGGCGCGGTTTTTCGGCAGTGCCGAAGCGTTTACGTTGACGGCTTTCGGGGTGAAAAGCGCCCAAGGCGAGGCTTCGTACGTGGTCTCGACACTTTATATGGGGATCGTGCTGGTGCTGGCCGCGGTGGTGCCTTTTGTGAATATTTTCCTGTTTAAGAAGAGAATGGTGCAGATCCGTCTGTGTATCGTGGAGATCATTCTGTTGATCGGTGCGCAGATCTTTGTAGGCTATTATCTCTATCGTGCGGCACACAGCGTGGCCGGGTTTACGTACCATGCCATGAAATATACGCTGCCCGATGTCTTCCCGTTGATCGGGATTATATTCACGTATCTGGCCCTACGGGGGATTGCCCGTGACGAGACGCTGGTACGGTCGCTCGACCGTATTCGATAACTTTGAGCGGCGTACGGACTTAGGGCATCATAAGAAACTCTGGGTCAAGACTTACATTACTTATACCTCGATTTTTTGGGGAAAATGGCGGGCGACTTCAAGAGAGTTGTCCGCTTCGTTTTTGTCGTCGTGAAGCTCCAGGACGCAGTTGCCGTAGAGGTCGATCAGAAAATCACGCTCGGCCTGGCGGACCCGGGCATACCCGGCCTTGAATCCGAAAGCATCGTCATAAACAAAATCGAGGGCTATGCTGCCATCCCGACGAATGAATCCGTAGCGATCACCTTTCCGGGCCGTGAATAGACCGTCGCTCGGGCTGAGAATCTGGTCGTAAATCAGACCGGTCAGCGCCTCTCCATCGCGGGAGTAGAGTCCCGACTTACCGTTTACACTCACGATTGCGACGTTGAGGTCATCGTTCCACTCAATGTCATCGCATTCGGGTTCGATTATGTAGCGACCGGCGAGATCGATGAGTCCAAATCCTGAGACTTTCTCCACTACGGCACGTCCCTCCCGGAAGCTGTATGCAAACGTAAAGTCGTCTTCGATCACCACGTTCCGTTCTTGATCAACGTAGCTCCACCAACCACCCGAGCATACCGGACGGAGCATGTCATCCATACGTCCTACGCGATCGTATTTGGACTCCTCTTTCCGGCGTTTGTTGGTTTGGGGTTGGGTCTGTGGTAGATCCGTGCGGTGGGTCATCAGATCCGTAATGTGGGAGAGGGATTCGTAGGGCCGGATTTCACAATCGGCCAGGGCTCCGATCTTGCGACAAAGGGAATAATCCGGAGCGTATGTTGCTTCTTTGAGAGCGATTGCGAGAGTTCTCAGCGGCGCCAATTCATCCTCGAGGAGTCGGGCCAGCATCGGCAGGAGCCGTTGGAATTGACCGAGGCTCATCGACCGGTTCCGCAGGCATAAGTATAGCTCTGGTTCGCAAGCTGCTATGAAGAGTACAATGGCGATACATCCTAGTATGACACCATCACTGGTCGAACGAATCCGACGAGCCGATTCGTAGTTGATCAACACGGGCGTGTTTCCCGGTGTGATGATGATGTTACTTATTTTGATCCGTTGATGGGCGAACTCGTTTTCGAGCAGCCAGCCGGTCAGCGTATCCAGATGCCGGAGAACCTCGGTAATCGGAGCGATGTTACCGTTACTTACGTGGTGGGCGAGGAATGTATCGAGCCGTTCGCCGCAGGGCTGTCGTTGGAGAACGACGTCGACATACTGATAACTGCCGTCATTGTTGAATACCAGCATCTCTGATGGACAGAAGCGATATTCGGTCAGATAGGGCGTGTCGATAAGTCGGGTGAAGTCGGAGATCTCCCGGAGGTTCGTTGTGTCAGCCGCCGGGTCGAGACACTTGAGCGTGTAGTCATTCCCATCGTATCGGACGGCGAAATTGACCGAACGGGTGGTCATGGACATACGTGGTTCCCGGAATTCATCGGTCAGCGCATAGATGTTTTCGAGCGTTCGAAATCTGCCGTTCGGATCTAAAAGGCTTTCGATATAGTTGGACAGGTTAGAGAACATGTCATTGCATTTTATTGACACTGATCGAGCCGATGTTCATCATGGCGATCAGATCGGCAATCGATGTATTGAAACTCATTCCTCGGAACGGGGGTGTTGCTTCGCCCTGTCTGATCTGAAGAATGGAAGGAGTATATTCTTCGGGCATGGGGCTCGACATGTCGTATAGCATTTCTGCGTAGCGGCTGCAGGGCAGTTCGCGCTTGCTGCTGGGGAAAACGATCCGTTGTCCGGCGGCTCCGGTCGAGATGTTAATATTGATCAGCAGTACATTGCCATCCGATGTGCGGAGTGATTTGATTCGATCGGCGACTTCCGTAAGCGATTGATAGTCGCCGTCGGAGGATTCACCGTCGGTGATGTTGAAAATCGTCGGGGGATAGGAGGTGCTGTTGCCGCGTTTCCGACACCAGCCTTCTACCAGATGCAGACTCTGTTTCAGGGCCGAAAACATGGGGGTATTGCCTTGAGCTTTCGGCTCGATCCAGCATTTGATCTCTTCGGTGAAGATCGAGGTCTTACCACTGGGCAGACGCCGTTCACGCGTGAAACAGCGCCGGGGACATGCCTGCATTGAGAGTACTGAGGGGCGGGCAAATGAATCTCCATTACCCAGCAGCATGGTTGCCTGGTCTGATGAGTAGCCGATCGCTGCGATGTCGAAATAGTCGACCACGCCGTTTTCGCGTCGGCATCGGTTGATGAGTTCTTTGATCAGGATGTTGGTAACAATGGCTACAGCTTCGGCCTTGGAGAGAACTTCCGTGCCGAGTTTTACCTTTTCTTCCATCGATCCGGATTGGTCGATCAGGAAAACAAACGCCGTTGGTGTGAGGCGAGTAATTCTGGCGGAATACATAGGGGTTATAGGATCGTAGTTTTTTGTGTCTAGGGGTTTTATGTGTGAAAGAAAGATAGTAATTTTTTTTGAATCATGAAAATTATGGGCATACTTCTCCATTCCGGTTTATCAGCAGAGGAGTGCCGGCCAGATAGACTGTTGCCCGGCCGTTGCGGAAACCGCCGGCATGATCAAATTGTGGAGCGATGACCATTTGTCCTTGGGGATTTATGTAGCCGTACTTTCCGTTGATCCGGACCGCAGCTCGGCCTTCGTGCATACTGCCGGCAGCGTCGAACGTCGGAGCCACGACCCATTGGCCTTGGTGGTCGATGTAACCCCAATGGCCCTCTTCCCGGGCGGCGGCCAATCCTTCGCTGAAGGGCTTTATGAATTCCAGCTTGGGGCCGATGATGATTTTTCCCTCGGTGTCGATCACCTGCCAGCGGCCTCGCAGGCAGACCGAAGCCGCTCCCTCGTTGAATTCCGTGGCATCGTCATAGATGGCTTCGATCCGAATGCTTCCATCGGATGCGGCGTAGCCCCAACGTCCCTCCTGAGTGAAGAGTACGGGAGGTTGATCCGGATCTTGTGGCGTAGACGCTACGGTTTCTTGCAAAAGGTCCCGTACTCCTTCAAGACGGGGCGTTTGCGAGCGGAGCATCTGGGCCAGCCGATAGCGCCGATGAGCACTATGAGCGGCGAACAGTGATAAGATTTCGTCATATGCGGCTGATTGATCGCTGAGAACCTCTCCCGGGTAGAACAACAGATTGTCTGAACGGTTGTAACGGACGTACAACTCCGGGTCGAGGGCCAGAGCATGAAGACTGACCGAGATCAAAGCTGCCGGATAGTCGTCGAGCGAGTTGTCATACAGATTTTCGTCACGTGCCGGATGCTGGTAGGCAGGCGTGCCGATGCCGCAGGCGCATCGCCCGGCCAGCGGCGGGATGAACAGCGTGTCGTAGTCGATCAACACCATCCGGCCATCGTCGCACACTACGATATTTTCCGGTTTCAGATCACCGTGTGCCCATTCGCGACCCAGTAGTTCCCATGCCAGGGTGTCAAATCCGCGAGCCAGTGCCTCGAGCCGTTCCTGGCAGCCTTCCCGTGCAGCCTCACGGATCGAGCGTTCCAAGGTTTGACCTTCGGCCCACTGGCTCAGCACTACGTCGTGATAGGAACCTTCGCCGAAGAGGTCGTAGACGAAAATCTCCTCCGGCAGCAAGCGGGCAGGGACCAGCAGCGGATCGGGATGCGTGCCGAGGTAGCCGTATATCTCGCGCAGATAGGGTGATGGCTTGATGTAGCATTTCAGCGCCGCAGCCGGCAACTCTGGTGTGGAGATGCGGAAGATGGCCGCGCTGTTCCCTGCCACAATCTGCACTTGTCCGTACATGTCGCGTACAGGCGTAAACTCCCCGAGCGTACGGAACAGTCCGTGCGGATGGTCGATGCTGTCGGCGTATTGACTGATCGAAGGCAGTCCCACGGCAGTGACAGAGGGTTTAGCTGTTCATGATTTGGTTCTGGCGGTTGATGCTCTCGATGTGGATTGCTTCGAGCACCGTTTTCAGGAATTCTGGCGAGAGTTGCAGCTTCTCGGCCTGGGCGGTGATCTTGTCGACAATGCTGTTCCAACGGCCGCCTTGCAGGATGGCTACGTTGTTCTCTCGTTTGACACGACCGATATTTTCCGCTACGCGCATACGCCGTGACAACAGTTCGAATACCTCGCTGTCGATCTGGTCAATCTCGTTGCGGTAGCCTTTCAGCGCTTTGACGAATTTCGGGTCATCCACACTGTCGGCACGCCAGTTGATGTGGCGGATCATCTCGCTGAAATCGGCCGGGGTAAGTTGTTGTGCTGCATCGCTCAGTGCCTTTTCCGGACAGATATGGCTTTCGACAATCAGGCCGTCGAAGCGCAGGTCGGCAGCCGTTTGCGATACTTCAGCCAGGTAGTCGCGACAGCCGCAGATGTGCGACGGGTCGCAGATCATGGCCATCTCCGGGAAACGGCTTCGCATCTCGATGATCAGATGCCACATCGGGGCATTGCGATATTTGCTGTGGCCGAAGTAGGAGAATCCACGGTGAATCAGCCCGATGCGTTTGGGGTCGACACCTGCGTTCATGAACCGTGCTACGGCGCCGGCCCATAGCTCCAGATCGGGGTTCATCGGGTTTTTGATCAGGACTGTCACCTGGTCTTTGCCCTTCAGTGCGTCGGCAATATCCTGGATGGCGAAGGGGCTGACCGTGGTCCGGGCACCGATCCAGAGGACGTCGACACCGAACTCCAACGCGCTCTCCACGTGTTTCGGAGTGGCTACCTCCACGGCAATTGGAAGCCCGGTCTCCTCTTTGGCCCGAGCCATCCAGGCGAGGCCCTTCAAACCTACGCCTTCGAACGTGCCGGGGCGCGTGCGGGGTTTCCAGATTCCGGCTCGCAGGACATCTACCAGTCCCGTGGCAGCCAGTTGCTTGCAGGTTTCGAGGGTCTGCTCCTCGGTTTCGGCGCTACACGGCCCCGAGATGATCAGGGGGCGCTTGGCATTCAAATCGAATGTGCTCATTGTATGGGGTTTTCTGTTATTTTATGATTCGTTTGATGGTGTTGGCTTTCCGCATGGCAGAGGTGAGGCCCTCTTTGTCATCCTTTTCGAGCATAATGCGGAAAATCTGTAACTGATGGATGTGTTCGCGCAGAACGTCCAGAATATTGTACTTGTTCTGCATCAGGATCGGAACCCACGTCTCCGGGGAACTTTTGGCCAGTCGGACCGTGCTCTCGAAACCTCCTCCCGCCAGATCGAAGATGTGTTCCTCCTCACGTTCCTTCTCCAGTACGGTGAGCGCCAGTGCAAAGGAGGTGATGTGCGAGATGTGGGATACGTATGCCGAGTGGAGATCCTGCTCCTCCGAGGTCATATAGATGATCGGCATGCCGAAAGCCGTATAGACTTTCTCGACCAGTGTCAGCGCATCTTCATCGCTGCTTTCGCGGTCGCAGATCACTACCGTCCGTCCGGTGAAGGCGCCGTGTACGGCAGCATCGGGACCGCTGTACTCGGTACCCCACATGGGGTGTGTAGCGACGAAACGCCCCCGCTTGGGGTGTTGGCTGATCATCTCGCTTAACTCTCCCTTGATCGAGCCGACGTCGATGACCGTCTGTTTGAGCCCGATACGGTTTAAAATCTTGATAGCGAGCGTCGGAATATCGTTTACCGGAGTGGCCAGTACGATGAGGTCGGCTTCGGCGATCGCCTCCTCCTGGGAGACGATCTGGTCGACCAGCCCGAGTTCGAGGGCTTTCTGTGCATTCTGCGGGTTGTTGTCTACGCCGACAACAAATTGACATAATCCGTGTTCTTTGAGACTCAAGGCGAAGGATCCGCCGATCAGTCCGATACCTATGATGGCAGCTTTCATAATTTTGCTTTGATTTTGTCGATTGCTTTTTGCAGGGTTTGTTCCGTTGCGCAGAGGCTGATGCGGATGTAGCGGTTGCCCTCGTCGCCGAAGATACCGCCCGGGGTGACGAATACTCCGCAGTCATACAGCACATGATCTGAGAAGGCGTAGCAATCTCCCTCATATCCCTCTGGCAGGGCGGCCCACATGAACAGTCCGGCTTGTCCCGGTCGCGTGTGGCATCCCAGTGTTTCGAGCAGTTCGTAGCCTTTCGCCTCGCGGGCATAATACACCTCATTCAGTTCGCGGTACCAGTCGTCGCCCAGGGCGAGAGCCGTTGCCGCAGCCTCCTGCATCGGGAGGAACATGCCGGAGTCCATGTTGCTCTTGAAACGAATGATCTGGTCGATACGTTCCCGAGCCCCGCCGATCATGCCGATTCGCCATCCGGCCATGTTGTGGCTCTTGCTCAGTGAATTGAGTTCTACGGCTACATCCTTGGCCCCGGGAGTAGCCAGCAGGCTCATCGGGTGGGCGTTGCGGACGAAACTGTAGGGATTGTCGTGCAGCAACAAGATCCCGTATTTGCGGGCAAAGGCCACCAGTGCAGCAAAGAGTTCCGGTGTGGGGGCTGCTCCGGTGGGCATCTGCGGATAGTTGACGATCATCATCTTGACGCCATCCATACCCTGGGCCTCGATCTGCTCGAAATCGGGCAGCCAGCCGTTGGCGGCCGTCAGCCGGTAGTCTACGCATACGCCGCCGGCAATGGTCGCTGCCGAACGATAGGTGGGGTAGCCCGGATTGGGGATCAGTACCTTGTCTCCGGGGTTGAGATAGGTCATGCAGACGTGCATTACCCCCTCCTTCGAGCCGATCAGCGGCAGGATTTCATCCTCCGGATCAAGCTCCACGCCATAGCGTGCTCCATACCAATGGGTGAAGGCCTTCCGCAGTACGGCCGCCCCCTTGTAGGGTTGATAGGCGTGTGTATCGGGTCGGGCGGCTGTTTCGGCCAGGCGGGCGATTACGCTGGGGTGGGGCGGCCGGTCGGGGCTGCCCACGCCGAGGCTGATAATTTCGCAGCCAGCGGCGCGCATCTGGTCGATTTCGCGCAGTTTCTTCGAGAAGTAGTACTCTCCGACGCCTTCCAGGCGTTTGGAAACAGCTATGTCAAGCAGTGAGTTTTCCATGATTTTATATATTAGTTCCTTTTCTGTATACTCCATAAACGTGAACCTCTTCCGCGGCTAACTGCAGTTTGTCGAGCGTGCGAATGTAGTCGTCCAGACAATCGAACTCCATATCGACGTGGAACAGGTAGTGCCACGGCTCGCTGGGGATTGGGTAGGATTGCAACTTCGAGAGATTGATCCCCGAGTCGCCCATCTGTTGCATGACCCGCAGCAGTGAACCGCGTTCGTGGTTGGTTTTGAAGTAGAGCGAGGCTTTGTTGGATTGCGGGTCGATGTGGTGGTCGTGTCGTTTGAGGATCATGAAGCGCGTGTAGTTGTTTTTGATTGTGTTGATCTCCGGCGCGATGATCTGCAATCCGAACAGTTCGGCTGCCAATGTACTGGCGATGGCTGCGGCATTACGAAGTCCTTTTTCAGCAATGATGCGGGCGCTGAGTGCGGTATCTTCCGTTTCGATCAGCTTCCAGGAGTGTTGGTCGAGGTAATCGATGCATTGCAAGAGGGCCATTGGATGGCTCTGCACCTCTTCGATGTCCTCCAACTTGACCCCGGGCAGGACCATAAGGTTCTGCTGGATCGGCAGATAGGCCTCGCCGGCTACTTGCAGACGACTGTTCTGCAGAATGCTGTAATTGGAAATGATGCTTCCTGCAATGGAGTTCTCGATGGCCATCACCCCGTAATCGGCCTCGCCGTTTTCGACCATGCGAGCCACATCGCGGAAGGTGGCGCAGGGCAGCGTTTCGGTCTCCCGGCCGAAGTAGCGGTGAGCTACGATCTGATGGAAACATCCTTCATATCCCTGTATGGCGACTTTCATATGGTTGTTATATTAAAAAATCCCGGTCTCAGATTACTAAGACCGGGATTCATATCGTTTGTTCGTTTGTTTTTATCTATTCACTAATGGATACACCGACCGGTCCGCCCTGATGAAAGCAGAAATAATAATAAAAATAATAAAATGGCGAATAACTCATCATCGGATGCCCTTTATCGGTTTTGGTGTTGTGTTTATTGATTCATTTGCAAAGATAAAACAAAAATGTTGAAAACAATACTGTTTTTCAAATTTTTTAACAATTATTTTCCGACTGCCTTTCCCACGTTGCCTAAAAACAAGACTTTCCGCTGTATACACAACGGAAAGTCTTCTATTAAGTGTGTCTTCGTTTAAATCGGACGTTATTTGTTGCGCTCCGGACGAAGTTTGCGGACCGTTTCTCCTGCCTGCCACATTTCGCTCTCGCGCAGTTCTTTTAACTCGGCGTCCAGTTTAGCACGGTAGTTCGGCTGGCTGTTGCTGTCGATCGACCGCTGGGCTTCGTTGCCGGCAGCCACCTCGGCGTAGAGTTTCTTGAATACGGGCAGCGTAGCATCGCGGAAGGGTTTCCACCAGTCCAATGCACCGCGTTGGGCCGTGGTCGAGCAGTTGGCATACATCCAGTCCATACCATTCTCGCCTACGAGCGGCATGAGGCTCTGGGTCAGCTCCTCAATGGTCTCGTTGAAAGCCTCGGAGGGAGTGTGCCCATTCTCACGCAGCACCTGGTACTGGGCGGCGAAGATGCCTTGGATGGCTCCCATCAGCGTACCACGTTCGCCGGTGAGGTCGGAATATACCTCGCGTTTGAAGGTGGTTTCGAACAGATATCCCGAGCCGACACCGATACCCAGTGCCAGTACGCGCTCCAAGGCACGTCCCGTTGCATCCTGGAAAACGGCATAGCTGGAGTTTAACCCGCGGCCCTCCAAGAAGAGGCGGCGCAGCGACGTGCCCGAACCCTTGGGTGCGATCATGATCACATCGACGTCGGCCGGCGGGACGATTCCTGTGCGCTCTTTATAGGTGATGGCAAATCCGTGGGAGAAGTAGAGGGCTTTGCCGGCCGTAAGATGCTTCTTTACCGTGGGCCATACGGCGATCTGTGCTGCATCCGAAAGCAGATACTGGATAATGGTGGCGCGCTGGCAGGCCTCTTCGATCTCGAAGAGCGTTTCGCCCGGCACCCAACCGTCGGCTACGGCTTTGTCCCAGGTCTTGGACTCTTTCCGCTGCCCCACGATGACGTTGAATCCGTTGTCGCGCAGATTGAGCGACTGGCCCGGACCCTGAACACCGTATCCGATCACGGCGATCGTTTCGCCTTTCAATACCTCTCTCGCTTTTTCCAAGGGGAACTCTTCCCGCGTGATGACGTTTTCCATAACGCCACCGAAATTCAGTTGTGCCATAATTTTTATGCTTGTGTTTGGTTAATTATTTTCGATTTCGTGCAGAATCTCTTCGAGCGAGTCGCGGTGCAGCACCACGCTGCCCGACCGCGTGAACTCCTGCAGGACGCCGCGGCGTTGCAGGTCGTCGCGCAGTTGTTCGATCTCCTCACGCGTACCGGTCTTTTCGAGCACCACGTAACTGGGGTTGAACTCGATCAGACGGGCGCTCAGACTGCGCGACAGCGCATCCACCCGGCCATGTTCGCCCACCATCTTCGAGGAGACCTTGTAGAGGGCAATCTCCTGTGTGATGAGCTGGTCGGGGGTGTAGTAATTGGCCTCGATGACGTCCGTGATGTTGCGGATCTGCTTCACCACCTTGTCGATGATCTCTTCGGTCGTGAAGGCCGAGATGACGAACATGCTGATCCCCTTGATCGACGATTCGCTCACTTTCAGGCTCTCGATGTTGATCTTGCGCCGCAGGTAGCAGATCGTGATCCGGTTGAGGACGCCGATCTGATTCTCCGTAAAGGCTATGATGATATACTCTTTGTTCATGGTCTTAATCGTTGTATAAAAGTTCGGAAAGCGAAGCTCCGGCTGGTACCATCGGGAAGACGTTTTCCTCGGGCAGTACGGCCACTTCCAGCAGGTAGGCTCCCTTGGCGGCGGCCATTTCGCGCAGGGCATTCCCCAATTGTGCCGGTTCCGTTACGCGCCGGGAGGGGATGTTGTATGCGGCTGCGATTTTCGAAAAATCGGGATTCTCCAACTCCGTGAACGAATAGCGCCGGTTGAAGAACAGTTGTTGCCACTGGCGCACCATACCCAGGTAGGAGTTGTTGAGCACCAGGATCTTGAGTCCAATCTGGTTCTGCATGATCGTCCCCAGTTCCTGCATCGTCATCTGGAAACCTCCGTCTCCCAGTACGGCTACCACCTCCCGGTCCGGTACGCCTACCTTGGCGCCCATGGCGGCCGGCAGACCGAATCCCATCGTTCCGAGTCCGCCCGAAGTGATGAAACTCCGCGTGGTGTTGAACCGTGAGTAGCGGGCGCTGAACATTTGGTTTTGCCCTACGTCGGTCACGATCACGGCCTCGCCTCGTTCGACCTCGGCCAACTGGCGGATCACTTGGGCCATGGTGATAAACCGTCCCTGCGGATCCTCCGTGTGGGAGAAGACCTTTTCGTCCTCCACGGCCTCCTGTTCCCGGGCAAAAGCAAACCATGCCTCGCGCGAGCGATGTTGCAGGCCATTCTTGAAAGCCTCCAGTGCATCCCGTGCATCGGCGTGCAGGGCGATGTCCACCCGCAGGTTTTTGCCCAGTTCGGCCCGGTCGATGTCTACGTGGATGATCTTTGCTTCGGGGGCGTAGTTGCGTACGTCGCCCGTTACGCGGTCGCTGAAGCGCATGCCCACGGCGATCAGCAGGTCGCTGTGCTGCGTCATCTCGTTGGCGGCTACGTTGCCGTGCATACCGAGGTTGCCCACGAAAAGCGGATGGTCGTTGGCTACGGCCGAGATGCCCATCAGTGTCGTGGCTATAGGTATATTGCCTGTTTCGGCGAACTCGATGAGTGACTGTTCGGCGCCGGAGAGTTTTACACCCTGTCCGGCCAGGATTAGCGGCCGTTCGGCAGCATTGATCAATTCGACGGCCTGCGCGGCGAGCTCAGCGTCGAGCACCGGCCGCGGGTGATAGCTGCGCAGGCTGAGGCAGGGTTTGTAACTGTAATCCATCAACTCCACCTGCGCATTTTTTGCGATGTCGATCAGCACCGGTCCGGGGCGTCCCGAACGGGCGATATAGAAGGCTTTGGCCACGGCGCGCGGAATCTCCGATGCCGAGGTGACCTGGTAGTTCCACTTCGTGACGGGCATTGTCATACTGATGATGTCGGCCTCTTGGAAGGCGTCGGTACCGAGCATCGTAGCCGGGACCTGGCCCGTGATGCAGACCAGCGGCGTGGAGTCGAGCATTGCATCGGCGATTCCCGTCACGAGATTCGTGGCACCCGGGCCGCTCGTGGCGATGCAGACGCCCACGCGTCCCGTTGCCCGGGCATACCCCTGGGCGGCATGTACGGCGCCCTGTTCGTGGCGCGTCAGGATGTGGTTGATCCGATGGCGGTAGTCGTAGAGATGGTCGTAGATCGGGATCACCTGTCCGCCCGGATATCCGAACAGATCGCGGGTGCCCTCCTCAAGCAACGCCATCAATAAGGCTTCCCCGCCTTTTACTTTCTGTTTATTTGCCATGTTTCAATGTTTTCTTTCAGTACTGTTTTTTATTCTACGACGCGTACGCCGCCCAAGTCGGCCGAAGCCACCAGCGAGGCGTAGGCTTTCAGGGCTCGGCTCACCGTGCGGTCGCGATGGGCAGGTGCATAGGTCGTGATGGCCTGCCGACGTCGTTCCAGCTCTTCGTCCGTTACGTTGAGGGTGATCGAACGCGACGGAATATCGATCGTGATACGGTCGCCATCCTGTACGAGAGCGATTTCGCCGCCGGCAGCTGCCTCCGGAGAGACGTGTCCAATCGAGAGGCCCGAGGTGCCGCCCGAGAAACGTCCGTCGGTGATTAGTGCGCACTGCTTGTCGAGTTTTACGCTTTTCAGGTAGGAGGTCGGGTAGAGCATCTCCTGCATGCCGGGGCCGCCCTTGGGGCCTTCGTAACGGATTACCACTACGTCGCCGGCCTGTACCTTGCCGCCCAGAATCCCCGTGCAAGCCTCTTCCTGTGATTCGAATACGCGGGCCGTGCCCTCGAAATGGAGGATCGATGTGTCGACGCCGGCCGTCTTGACGATACATCCCCGGCGGGCAATATTACCGAACAGCACGGCCAGACCGCCATCCTGCAGATAGGGGTGTTCCACGCTGCGGATGCAACCCCGCTCGCGGTCGGTGTCATGCTCCTTATAATAGTTCTCCTGCGATCCCAGTTTGAGGTTGTAGCATCCGCCCGGAGCGGCCAGGGTGCGTCGCAGGGCCTCTTCCGTCACACGTGGACTGAGAATATCGTTTTCGGCGATGGCATCTGCCAGCGAGGGGTAGTCCACCCGGCGGGTCGAACCGTCAATGATGCCGGCGCGTTGCAATTCGCCGAGAATTGCCATGATGCCACCTGCGCGGTTTACATCCTGAATATGATAAGAGGAATTGGGAGCTACTTTGCACAGCACGGGGATACGGCGCGACAGGGCGTCGATGTCGGCCATGCGGAAATCCACGCCGGCTTCGTAGGCCACGGCCAGCAGGTGCAGCACCGTGTTGGTCGATCCGCCCATGGCGATATCCATGGCCATGGCGTTGAGAAAGGCCTGTTTCGTGGCGATCGAGCGCGGCAGGACAGCGTCGTTGTCCTGGAAATAGTAGGCTTCGGCATTGCGGACGATCAGTTTGGCGGCTTTGCGGAACAGTTCAGTCCGTTGTGCATGCGTGGCCACTACCGTACCGTTGCCGGGCAGCGAAAGACCCAGTGCTTCGGTCAGGCAGTTCATCGAGTTGGCGGTGAACATACCCGAGCAGCAGCCGCACGTGGGGCAGGCACCGCGTTCGATCCGCAGGAGTTGCTCCTCTGAGACGGTTTCGTCGGCACCCTTGACCATGACGTCGATCAGATCCAGATCCTGGCCGTCTACGCGTCCGGCCTCCATGGCGCCGCCCGAGACGAACACTGTGGGAATATTGAGCCGCATGGCAGCCATCAGCATGCCGGGCGTGATCTTGTCGCAGTTCGAGATGCAGATCATGGCGTCGGCCTTGTGGGCATTGACCATGTACTCTACGCTGTCGGCGATCACCTCGCGCGAGGGCAGCGAGTAGAGCATGCCGTCGTGGCCCATGGCGATGCCGTCGTCGATGGCGATCGTGTTGAACTCGGCGGCGAAACACCCCTCCTCTTCAATCCAGTGTTTGATCTGCTGGCCGATCTCGTGCAGGTGGACATGCCCCGGGACGAATTGTGTGAATGAATTCACGACTGCAATGACGGGGCGACCCATTTGCTGCTCCTGCATTCCGTTGGCACGCCAGAGACTCCGTGCTCCGGCCATTTTTCGACCTTGCGTAGTGACGCTGCTCCTGAGAGGTTTCATACTTTTTTCTTATCTTTGTGACAAAGATGCATGAAATGGACCGAATGGCATGAAGTGATAAATTGTAATGCTATGATGCCCAAAAAATGTAACTTTGTCTGTAATTTATTCTTTTTTAATGTTTTAAATTGTAAGTAATCACTACGACGAAATGCGATGTTATGAACGTTTTGTTAATTTTGCACGTTGGTCGTATGAATTTTCACAAATATAGTAACTTTGAATCAATAATAAAAAATTTTAAATATGAAAAAAGAATATATTCCTTTCGTGGAGGATCTGATTGAGTTGGCAATCCGGGAAGATATCGGTGATGGTGACCATACGTCGTTGGCATCTATTCCGGCCGACGCCCGGGGGCGCATGAAGCTGTTGGTCAAGCAGGAAGGCATCATTGCCGGGATCGAAATCGCCCGCATGGTACTCGAGCGACTCGACCCGGAGGTGAAGTTCGACCAACGGATCGAAGACGGAACCCGTGTGCGCCCGGGTGATGTCGCTTTCTATGTGGAGGGACGTACGATTTCCTTGCTGCAGGCTGAACGCATCCTGCTCAATATTATGCAGCGCATGAGCGGGGTGGCTACTCAGACGGCCAAATATGTGGCCCTACTCGAGGGGACCGGCTGCAAGGTGCTCGATACGCGCAAAACTACACCCGGTATGCGTGTACTGGACAAGATGGCCGTGAAGTTGGGCGGCGGCGAGAATCACCGCATGGGCCTGTTCGACATGATCCTGTTGAAAGATAACCATATTGACTTTGCCGGAGGAATTACGGCAGCCCTGACCAAGGTGCGCGAATACCTCAAGGCCAAAGGTAAGGATCTGCCCATCGAGGTGGAGGTGCGTACGTTGGAGAATATCGACGAGGTGTTTGCCGCGGGCGGTGCCGACCGGATTATGTTCGATAACTTTACGCCGGAGATGACGCGTGAAGGGGTGCGCCGTGTGGCAGGCCGGGCCGAAACGGAGTCGTCGGGTGGGATTACGTTCGAAAATCTGCGCGAGTATGCCGAGTGCGGAGTCGATTTTATTTCGGTCGGGGCGCTGACCCATCAGATCAAAAGCCTCGACATGAGCCTCAAGGCTTGCGAGTAGTGACACGGTCGCCTTACGCTATATAATATATGGTGTGGCGGCAACGTTACCCAATAAAAATATAGAGAATAAACCTTAAAGAACGATCCTGACCGATGAAACATTTGTTTCTGTGCCTGCTGCTGGGTGCCGTTGTAACGGGTGCGAGGGCGCAGTTGTTTGATTACGAGGACATTAAGTCCGGTAAGTTTACCCAGAAGAGTGTCTCCGGCCTCCGTTCGATGGCCGACGGCGAACATTATAGTGTAGTGGAGGAGGGCGCCATCGTGCGCTATGCCTATAAGACGGGAGCTCGCGAGGAGGTGTTGTTCGATTCCAAAACGCATCAGGAAAGTCTTCCGGAGGGTTTTTCGGAGTATGTCCTCAGTGCCGACGAGCGGCGTATTCTGTTAACCTCGAACCGCAAGCCGATTTACCGACGCTCCTATACGGCTGACCATTGGATCTATGACCGCACGACCGGCACGCTGATGCGTCTGACCCCTGAGGGTGGTGAACAGGTCCCGGCCTTTTCGCCCGATGGAACGCGGGTGGCTTTCGTGCGGAATAATGACCTGTGGATGGTGACCTTGAGTGACGGTGTGCTGACGCGCCTCACCTCGGACGGGGAACGCAACCGGATCATCAACGGCCATACGGATTGGGTCTACGAGGAGGAATTCGCCTTCACGCGGGCCTTCGAGTGGTCGCCCGACGGTCGGAAGATCGCCTTCCTGCGTTTCGACGAGAGCCGGGTGCCGGAGTACACGATCATGCGCTTCGAGCAGCATCTCTACCCGCAGCCTTATACCTATAAATATCCAAAGGCCGGCGAGCCTAATTCGACGGTCGAACTGCATGTGTGTGATGTGACTTCGGGCACGCTTTCGAAGGTGGATGTCGGTCCGGAGACGGATCAGTATTTGCCGCGGATCGGGTGGACGCCCGAGGGAGAGCTCTATTTCTATCGCACCAACCGCCGGCAGAACCATTTCGAACTGCTGTTGGTGGAGAATGGTGCTCAGCCCCGCGTGGTGTATGACGAGCGCGATCCGCGTTACGTGGAGCGGGTCGACGAGCAGACTGTCACCTTCCTGTCGGGGGATCGCTTCCTGGTGAAGAACGAAACCAGCGGCAACATGCACCTCTACCTGTTCGACGTGGACAAAGGCGTGCAGGATACTCTGACCCGCGGAAACTGGGACGTCACGCAACTGGTGGCTGTGAGCGGGGACCGGGTTTACTATATTTCGGACGAAGGGTCGGCGCTGCGCCGCAACCTCTTCAGTGTAAAGCTGAACGGCAAATCCAAGAAACGGCTGACCGAGGAGGAGGGCACCTTCTCTATTGCACCGAGCCGGGGTTTCAAGTATTTTATCAGTTATTTTTCCAATGTCTTGACTCCCAATCTGGTGCGTCTGCATGATGCTTCGGGCAAGGTGCTCCGCACGCTGGAGGATAATGCCGAGTTGAAACGCAGGCTGGAGGAGCGCCGCGTGCCGCACAAGGAGTTCTTCCGCTTCACGAACGACTACGGCAATACGTTGAATGGCTATATGATCAAACCCTACAATTTCGATCCCTCGAAGCAGTATCCCGTGATGATGACCCAGTACAGCGGTCCCGGTTCGCAGGAGGTGCTCGATAAATGGTCGATGGATTGGACCGACGTGCTGGTACAGGACGGCTATATCGTGGTCTGCGTGGATGGCCGCGGAACCGGATGCCGTGGGGCGGAGTTCAAGAAGTGTACCTATGGCAATCTCGGGGCGCGCGAAACGGAGGATCAGATCGCTGCGGCCAAATACATTTCAACACTGTCGTATGTCGATTCGGATCGGATCGGAATTTATGGATGGAGCTACGGAGGATTCATGGCGCTGAATTGTATCCTGAAGGGGGCCGATGTTTTCAAAATGGCCATTGCGGTGGCTCCGGTGACCTCGTGGCGCTTCTATGATTCGATCTATACGGAGATTTACAACGGCCTGCCGCAGGATAATGCCAAGGGGTATGACGACAATTCGCCGATCCACTTTGCCGATCGTCTGAAGGGTCGCCTGCTGATTATCCACGGTACGGGCGACGATAATGTGCACGTGCAGAACACCTATCGTATGGCGGATGCCCTGATCCGGGCCGGGAAACAGTTCGATATGGCAATCTATCCGGATGACAATCATTCGATGGTCCCCACGGGGCGCCATCATATTCGTGAGCGCATGATCGAATACACGCTTCGCAATCTGTAGGCGGTGTATTACCCGGGATACGATAAGGGCCGCAGCGGGAAGCAGATTCCGCAACGGCCCTTATCGTATCTGGAGCGTCGGCGTCGTCTCTTTCTCGGGGCGTAGGCGTACAGCACTGCTTTTATAAATGTAGTTGCATTTGGGCTGACGATGTTATTCTCTCTCGATTTAGAGATCGGTTGCCGTGCTATTCTCGTTTTGGTTCGAAGTGCACGGGGGCAAAAAAGGCCGGCAGGTGGAAGTTCGGTTTCGGGTAGTCGATCGGACTCCATGACAGGAAGTGCGGGCGAGAGAGTTTGTCCCCACATTTGTAGAAGTTGGCGCGGGCTTCCATTCCTTCCCATGAGGGGATGTGGTGGCGGAAGAACGACGTCTTTGGAATCTTGAGTGTGATGCGCCACTGGTTGTTGCCGGTCCGTTCGGCAAAGGGCTCCGTACCGAGGCTGGGCAGACGTTCGATCGCCGTTAAGACCTTCGGTGTAGCGAGAATCGTGGTGTCTGCCGAGTGGTAACCGAGCAGGATACGTCCGATGCAGGTGCACTCCAGGTTGTAATATCCCGTATCGTCCGGGGCGAAGAAGAACTCCACGCAGGAGTCGGTCCACACCTCGCCGTTATCCTCCGTGACCCGTGCCATCGTACACGTTTCGTGGACTTCGTATTGCAGGTAGATGTTCTCGCCGTCGTGCACCATGGCGAAGGTGACGGTCGGAGCATAGGGGTACTCTTTGGGCCAGTTGACGCAGGCGATCTCCTGGCGGGGCTGGTTGGCCAGCAGGAGAGCTGCATCGGCAAGGGTGGCCGGTGTGTCGATACAGGGGATGGTTAGCATTTGGTGCGGG
>CALYBN010000120.1 GCA_944414825.1 uncultured Rikenellaceae bacterium | reverse complement strand
TCCCGCATCTCCGGCGTGGAGGAGCAGCCTCGGGCTTTCGAAAAGACCCCTACGCAGAAAATCAAACGTTTCCTCTACAACAAAGGTCCCAAGAAGCATCAGGCCTGAACTCTGGCCGGGGAGGAAGACTATCCGTTGTAATAAACCTATAGCGAACGCTTATTTTGGCAGGAAAACCGACCCATAACAATCCGTTGAGCAAGATCAAATTGCGGCGAGCCATCTATCCGATCCTGATCGGACTGGGCGTGGTGGGCTACATGTTCTACCGCGATTTCGACCCGGCGATTTTCCGCGACATACGCTTTACGTGGGGGACGGCCTTCTGGCTCTTCATGGCCCTGCTGTTCATGTTCGGACGAGACATCGGCTACATGATCCGTATCCGCGTATTGAGCGGGCACGAGCTCTCCTGGCGGCAGGCCTTCCGCGTGATCATGCTCTGGGAGTTTACGTCGGCCATCACGCCGTCGGCCGTAGGAGGTACGAGCGTGGCCATCCTCTATGTCCACAAGGAGGGGATTGGCCTGGGGCGTAGCTCTGCTATCGTGATGTTGACATCATTTTTGGACGAGGTCTATTTTATCGTAATGTTCCCGCTGTTGCTGTTGATCGTGGGGGTCGACAATCTGTTCGATATCACAATGGCAGGCGGGGTATTGACCAAAGGACTGATGACCTTCGCCCTGGCGGGATATTTCCTGAAATTGGCCTACGTCCTGATACTTTCTTATGGGTTGTTCCTCAACCCGCGCGGTTTGAAGTGGCTGCTTATGAAGATCTTCCGCCTGCGGTGGCTGCGTCGGTGGTATCGGGCCATGAACCACATAGGGAGTGATATTATCTCCAGTTCGATTGAAATCCGCCACTACGGATTCCGTTTTTGGTTCAAGGCCTTTGCTTCGACTTTTCTGTCGTGGAGTTCGCGTTATCTGGTGGCCAATGCGCTGATTCTGGCCTTTTTCTCGGTGAGCGACCAGTTTCTGCTGTTCGCCCGGCAGCTGGTTATGTGGATCATGATGCTCGTGATGCCTACACCCGGTGGCAGTGGCTTTGCCGAATACATCTTCACGACCTACTGCAGCGATCTGATCTCGGTGCCGGCTTCGTTGCAACTCGGCGCTGCCGCGTTGATCGCTTTCCTGTGGCGTGGAGTTACCTATTATCCCTACCTGATTGCCGGGGCGGTGATCTTTCCCCGTTGGATCAAGCGCAATTTCGGCAGCTCCGGTACAAAAAAAGCCTGACCGCATCTGCGGACAGACTTTCCGTACCGTGCTACGCTGGCCGTAGCGCTATCCTTGTTGAACCTTCATACGATTGCGGTGTATCTTCTTACTGTTGTTCTGAGCATTCTTGTTGTTTTTCCCGGCCTTATTCTGGCGGTTGTTTTTGAAATTGTTCTTGGCTGAGTGTGCCGTATAGTGCTGTTTGTAGTCGCTTTTGAGATTATTCAAGGCAACTTCGTCCACCTCGATCATGTTATCGGACATCCGTTTTATGTCCTTTATGATCACCTCATTGTTGGGATGCTCCTGGTTGTACTCATAGCTCTTGGTTCGCATATAGCGGGCCAGATTGGCGATCACCTCCTCCACGGCCTGCTTGTCTTCTACCGTTTTGAGCGACTTGAGGATTGCCTCGATATTCTTGCCGTAGTGCTTCATGGCGATCTTCTTGGTTGGATAGGGCAACTTGTTGGGCTGAGGGGCCAGGGCGGCTGCCGTTGGGATGGGATAGGGCGAATCCACGTCCAGGTCGAAATCGGCCATGATGAAGAGGTGATCCCACAACTTGTGGGTGTAGTCGGCCGTGTCGCGCAACAGCGGAAAGAGGTTTCCCATGACAGCAATCACGGCACGAGCCTGCCGGTTTCGCAGGTCACGGTCTTCGATCGTCTTCAGGTAATCCACCATTTCGTGGATGTGGCGTCCGTACTCCGGCAATAAGAGCTTTTTCCGTTCGTAATTATAGTTTTTTTCCATACATGTGTTATTACCCGCTGTACCCGCTCGGTCCTCAAACCACGCCGCATTCCCTTGTCAAAAGGGCGACTCATTGATCGGAAAAGACAATCTGAATGGTATGGTTTGGTCCGGAATTCTGGCTGTTAGCTCACAGTCGTCCAATTTCATCACGATTCCGGATGCCGGGGTAATTGATTAACTTTGGGACAAATCTACTTCGAATTTTTTTATAAAACAAAATACACGCCAAGTTTATTATCCAATATTCAATAAAATATTTATTTATGGTGAAGATTCTGATTGTCGACCCGTTGCGCAGCATACGCAACACACTTCGCGAGCGACTCGAGTTTGAAGGCTATACGGCTGAAACGGCCGAAGGATTGACAGATGCAGCCACTGCGTTCGGCAAAGTCCCGTTTGACATCGTGATCCTGGATGGAGCGTTGTTCGAACAATATACGGCAACGAGTGAGGGGTTTCGGTTCCCTGACACTACTTTTGTGCTGGTGCTTTCGGCCCATCCTTCGATCGATGCTGCGGTACATGCCGTTCGTAACGGAGCCTTCGATTTTGCCGCCAAACCGGTTGATATGAATCACCTGCTGGGCATCATCCGTGAGGCCTGTCGCCAGCGTGAGGAAGGTAATACTCCGGTGTCGGTCGTCCCGACGCGTCGGGCACATGCCCATCGCACTCCACACGTGGAGGAGATCATCGGAAATTCGCGGCAGATTCTCCACGTCAAACGTCTGATCGACAAAGTAGCTCCCTCCGAAGCCCGGGTATTGATCATGGGAGCCAATGGTACGGGGAAGGAGTTGGTGGCCCGTTGGTTGCACGAGAAGAGTTCGCGTTGTGACCATCCTTTTGTTGAGGTCAACTGCGCCGCGATTCCCTCCGAACTGATCGAAAGCGAACTGTTCGGCCATGAGAAAGGAGCCTTCACCTCGGCCATTCGGCAGCGCAAGGGGAAATTCGAGCAGGCTGACGGCGGTACGCTCTTCATGGACGAGATCGGCGACATGAGCCTCTCGGCACAGGCCAAGGTGTTACGGGCCCTGCAGGAGAACCGCATCAGCCGCGTGGGCAGCGACAAGGATCTGGAGATCGACGTGCGCGTCATTGCCGCCACCAACAAAAATCTGCAGGAAGAGATCCGCAAGGGCAATTTCCGCGAGGATCTTTACCATCGTCTCAGCGTGATCGTGATCTCCGTCCCTCCCCTCTCCGAGCGTCTTGACGACATTCCGTTGCTGGTGGACTATTTCGTGGAGAAGATTTCGGCAGAATATAACATGGCACCCAAGGCGGTTGATCGCGATGCTCTTGACGAGTTGAAGGCTATGGGCTGGAGCGGTAACATCCGTGAACTGCGCAATGTCATCGAGCGCCTGCTGATCCTCAGCGGCGACCGCATCACCTCGGAGGATGTGCGGACCTATGCCCTTGGGGTCGCTTGACGTTCTCCGGTCGGAAGTCCCAGCAGAAGATAGACCAGGCGTCCGAATATCCGTTGCGGATTCAGGTGTCGGCTCCAGCGGTAGACTAGCCACGGGAGGTACATTCCCGTCACAGTCGACAACACGGCGGCAGCCTGCCACCCCAGTGGCCATACGCTGCCGAGCAGTTGCTGGCAGGCGGCCTGCGGAAACCACGAGAGTAGGTAGATCGTATAGGTGCTGCCGTCCAGATGATCCATGAAGTGCCACTGCCGCCGGACGTACTGCGCCCCCAGAGACAGGCTGCAGGCGATCCCTGCCAGTGTGGCAAGGATACGCAAGGGTCCCTCCTCCGCATGAGAAAGTCCGATCGAGAGGGCCAGCAACAGCAGTAGCGTCCCGAGCGAACGGATCCGTAATGCGCGATCGACTGCCTCCTGCCAGCGGCAGTAGGTCATGCCTAGTACAAAATAGAAAAGATAGGTACCCACTCCGGCCAGATTCAGCAGCAGGACTTCCCGCAGCGGATTGAAGCAGGAGAGGGCCAGCAGGCCGAACAGCAGCAGGATCTGCCAGAGAGCTTCGTAGTGCTGCAATCGGATGCCGAGAGCCTTGACGGCGGCCCTGCTGTTTCGGAGCCAGGCCATGATCTTGGCACTGCCCACCGTTACACACAGGATCAGGAACAGCGTGGGCAGAAACCAGAAGAATATGATCACGTTGCGAGTCGGATAGAGCAACATCTCACCCCAGGCCGTCCACGACAGTTCGACCGGATGGACGGCATAGCGGCTCAGCCACACCTTCGGGAGAAAGGCCAGCGTACTGATCAGCACGTAGGGCACCAGCAGACGTCGGGTTTTCTTCCACAGGAATCCCTGCCGGGGTCGAACCGTACTCTCGGGGATTGACTCCACGGAATGGCGCTCCGGCGTATGTCGAGCACCGCCGAACCAGCGGATGTCGCTCAGTGAACGCCCCTGCCGGCGGGTGGTGTACAGCAACAGGTATCCCGAAATGAACATGAACAGCGGCATGTGGAACGAGTAGATCCAGCGATAGAGCGGATGCACCCCCGCGTAACCCACAAACGAGTGCCCCACCACCACCAGCAGGATGCCATACGCCTGCAAAAAGGATATAAGCCGGTTGCGGTTCTGTTTCATGACGGATCGGATTTCACGACAAATGTAAATATATTTTTTATATCGCGGAGAAATGCTTATTTTCGGGTAAAATTATCCGACCAAATAATGCTAAACTCCTATGGCTATCTTCGAAGTGCGCGGCGGCAACCGCCTCCATGGTGAAATCACCCCGCAGGGGGCCAAAAATGAAGCATTGCAGATTCTCTGCGCCACACTGCTGACCTCGGAACGGATCACCGTACGAAACGTCCCCGAGATTGTCGATGTCATCCAGCTGATTGAATTGTTGGACAAGATGGGTGTCGAGGTGAAGAAACAGGGCCCCGGGGTCTATTCGTTCCGCGCAGCCGACATCAACCTGGAATACCTCAAGAGCGAAGACTATCGCAAACGGGCTGCCCGCTTGCGGGGCTCGGTGATGATCGTCGGGCCGCTGTTGGCGCGTTTCGGCGTAGGATACCTGCCCAAGCCGGGTGGCGACAAGATCGGGCGTCGGCGTCTGGATACCCACTTCATCGGGTTCCAGAAGTTGGGGGCTACCTTCAATTTCGACGCGGGCGAGAGTTTCTTCGCCGTTGAGGGGCACAATCTGCGGGGGTGCTATATGTTGTTGGACGAGGCCTCGGTGACCGGTACGGCCAACATTGTCATGGCTGCCGTATTGGCCAAAGGGACTACGACGATCTACAACGCCGCCTGTGAACCCTACGTGCAGCAACTCTGCCGGATGCTGAACCGCATGGGGGCCCGCATCAGCGGCATCGCCTCCAATCTGCTCACGATCGAAGGGGTCGAGCAACTGGGTGGT
>CALYBN010000119.1 GCA_944414825.1 uncultured Rikenellaceae bacterium | reverse complement strand
GACAAAGGTAGTATCGACTCGCATATCTTTACGGATACCGACGGGAAGATGTATTTGTACTATTCTAATGCCATGTCATCGAATTTCGTGGAGTCGGAGAATGCAAAGCGTAGCGAAATTTGGGTTATCAAACTGAAGGACGATCTTTCCGGAACGGAGGGTGAACCGGTCATGCTGATCTGGCCGCAGCAGGATTGGGAGCATCTTCCCGGGCGTACGGAGTTCTGGAACGAAGGAGCCACGGTGATTAAACACAATGATAAATACTATATGACCTACTCGGCCAATAGTTATGGTACGGAGCGATATGCCGTGGGATATGCAGTTGCCGATTCACCGATGGGACCATTTACGAAGTATGAAGGTAATCCGGTCTTGAAGGCTATTTCCGGGCTTGTTTCGGGAACGGGGCATAATTGCGTTATCGAATCGCCCGATGGTTCGGAACTGTTCTGTGTTTACCATTCTCATGTTGATGTTTCAGTGGGAGGGGGAACCCGTATGATCAATATCGACCGTATGGGATTTCAGGCCGACGGAACGCTTTACATAACCGGTCCGACCTACACTGATCAGTTGTATCCTCTTGGGGCTGAGAAGTGAAATGCTGATTGCTTTTGATAAGCGCGACTTTAGACGGTCGTGAGAAGGAATATTAAAAAGGGCAGTATGTATTTTGGATGCTTGTGAAAGCGGAGAAAATGCCTGCTGCCTTTCTTTTGTGCCCGTGTCAGATGGTTGGCTGAATGACGGGAGAGGGTGTGTTAGGCGTCCATTTTCCGTAAAAAAGAAAACGGACAAACCGCTTTTCGTTGCGACTTGTCCGCTTTGGCTCCTCAAGCAGGACTTGAACCTGCGACCCCCTGATTAACAGTCAGGTGCTCTAACCAACTGAGCTATTGAGGAATATATGTATTCGAGAACTCCGCCTCTCCGTTGCCGTTAAGCTTTGTTCGTTTCGGTGTGCAAATATAGCGTAAAAAATCTTTTTGCAAAAATATTTTGCCCGGAAACTTCCCAAAAGTGGCAAAACATACTACAGTAATTCTTCCTAAAGCGCTATTATAGCCAAAATATGCATCCCTTTCGAGCCATGCCACTTCTCCCTGAATGGATAGAGGATTAAATCAACATTTCGTCCGGTGTGAAAAGCGGTGCCGTGAACACTTTCCGCTCACCGAGCCGGATGCGAAGGTAGGTGATCGGAAGCCCCTCTTGTAGAAATCGGGTTTCGTAGGTGGTCTTGATCGACAGGATGTCGTCTGCCCGACCCGATCCGTATATGTCGGGGTTTGCTTCCTCTACTACTAACCCATTCGCAGCCGCTACGGCAAGCGTGTAGTCGTGCAGATGACGGCTGTCTGTCTTGAGGTGAATCACCCCCTCCGGTGCCAGGAATTTCGCATAGCTGGCCAGGAATAACGGGGCTGTGAGGCGTTTCTTTACGCGATTCTTCTTGAGCTGCGGGTCGGGAAAGGTGATCCAGATCTCGCTGACCTCCCCCGGAGCAAAAAACGAATCGATAAACTCGATACGGGTGCGTAGGAAACCGACATTGGGCATGGCCGCTTCCATAGCGGTTTTTGCACCGCGCCACATGCGGGCACCCTTGATGTCTATGCCGAGGAAGTTCCGATCGGGGTATTTTTCGCCCAGCGCTACGGTGTATTCGCCGCGTCCGCACCCCAACTCAAGAACGATCGGATGGTCATTGCCAAAGAAATCACGGTGCCAATGCCCCTTCAGTGCATGATCCTTATGGAAGATCTCTTCGAATTGCGGTTGCACCATATTTCTAAATGTCAGATTTTCCTGAAAACGTTTTGTTTTGTCTTTTCCCATGATTGTCTGTTGCCGATGTTTAAGGTTGTGTTCTCTCCGGACGACGGATGTCAAGACCGATAGCTTCCGTACCGACAATTCCGTCTACCGTGGGTGCGATCCGGAAGATGTATTTTCCCGGTTGGGCCAGGCGCACGTCGTGCCGGTAGGGAAACCGCCCTTCGTAATGGAAAATATGCTCTTTGGCATTCGGATCGAGATAGAGCGTGAACAGTTCCTCCCAACGTAGACTGTCGGGGGTCAGAACCGAGATTTGCAGCGGAAGTCGACCTGCTGTGAACAGATCATTATAGCGTAATAGTATCGAGATATCTCGTTGCGAAACCGTATCTTCGTTTTGATATTGGATCCAGACCGGCGTATCGCGATCCCAGCCTCGGGGATCCACTTCGGACATCTGTTCCGTGTGATTTGACAGACAGCCGTGGACTGGCATGAGTGCAACGGCTCCCAACAATGCGACGATGGTTCGTTTGCCTGTCATACCAATCTAACTTCGAGTGAGTGTTAAGCCTTCTCCTGCCGGGAATCCGATGGCTGGTTTCCCTGTCTTGGACCTTCTGTCTGACGGGGAGAGGACTCCGGACGTCGCTGACGGCCATTCTGGTCCGGACCTCCCTCTGTCCGTACTCCCTGTTGGCCCTCCTGCCGTGGACGGTTGGAGCGCCGGTCGGAGCGCCGGTTGCGATTGCGGTTGCCGTTGGAACTGTTGGCTTGATGGGCGTTGTTCCCCTCACCGTTCCCGTTTTTGTTCCCATTCTCACGGGACTGTCCTTCCGGGCGTTCTCCGTTGCGATCCCGCCGGCGATTGTCATTACGGTTCTTGCTGGGACGATTGTCTCGTGGTTCGCTATTCTGTCCTGAACGGTTGTTGTTGTTGTTGTTGTTGTTGTTGTTGCCGGATGCCGCATCGACGTGCTTCCCGTTCTCTGATGAGTCGGCTGTCTTGTTGTTTTCTGCGGCGTTGTTGCTGTTGTCGTTGTGCTTACGTGATTTCTTCGAACGGGATTTGTTCCCGTTACGGCCGTTGCGCTGCTTGTCGAAACGGGTGATGCTCTCTTCGCCGATCACGTTTACAAAACTCGGCTCTTCCTCCTTCTTGTTGGCGATAGGCTGCTCGCCTTCGAGGCGGTCAACTTTCGTGCCTTGTTTGTTGAGGGCCAGGATCTCCTTGACGCGCGAGACGGGGAGTGTGATGACTCCTGCCATGGCGTTGGGGCTGGTGCTGAAGCTCATTGTACGGGCCAGAATATCGGTCTTCACCAGGAAATACTCCCCGTCCAGGGTTTGCAACGGCTGGTGAATCCGCGGGAAATCCTTCCGGGCATCCAGATAGGTGTCGAGTTCGTAGATCAGACAACATTTCAGTTTGCTGCACTGCCCGGCCAGTTTCTGGGGGTTCAGCGAGATCTCCTGTACGCGGGCCGAATTGGTGGTCACCGAGCTGAAACTCGAGATCCACGATGCGCAACACAATTCGCGGCCACATGACCCCAGACCACCGATACGGCCAGCTTCCTGCCGGGCTCCGATCTGTTTCATCTCGACCCGGATGCGGAACTGCTCGGCGAAGACCTTGATCAGTTCGCGGAAGTCCACCCGTTCGTCGGCGATGTAGTAGAAGATGGCTTTGATCTTATCGCCCTGATACTCCACATCGCCGATTTTCATGTTCAGTCCCATCTCGGCGGCGATCTGACGCGAGCGGATCATCGTTTCGTGTTCGAGGGCGATGGCCTCTTGCCACTTTTCGATGTCGTAGGGCTTGGCCTTGCGATATATTTTCTTAAACTCGCCGTTGAGTGGATTGAATCCTAAGCGTTTCATCTGTTTGGCCACCAGGTCGCCCGTGAGCGATACGATGCCGATGTCGTGTCCCGGAGAGGCCTCTACGGCGACGATATCGCCCCGCTTGAGGGGCAGGTTGTTGACGTTCTTATAGTAGCTGCGACGTGTATTTTTGAATCTCACCTCGAAAATGTCATCGGGGAAAACCTCCGGATAATCTGCCAGCCAGTCCGTAGCGTGCAGTTTGAAACAACCTTCACGCATCTGAGCCGTGGCTTCGTCGCCACAGTGGCAGAATTCGCATCCGCGACCTATATCGAGAGAACAGCAGTTTTTGTCCTTTTTGCACTCCATTGTTTTGCGCTATTTCCTACAAAGATACAAAACTATTCCGGATGCGCAATCGTGGCGAGTTTTTTCAGCGACCGACGGTAGCGGCGGTTCAGCAGGAAGGCGGCTATCGACAGTCCGAAGATGAAGCCGATCCAGAGACCTTCCGGGCCCCAGCCCAGGGTGAAGGCACATAGATAGCCCACCGGCAGATTGATCAGCAGATAGGCCACGAAGGCGATACCCATGATGGCGTTGACGTCCTGGATGCCGCGCAGGATGCCGACCGAGATGTTCTGCAGGCCGTCCGAGAACTGGAACAGCCCGGCGAAAATCAGCAGCCGCGATGCCATTTCGACCACCTCCGGATCGGAAGTGAACAACAGCGGAATCTGGTGGCGGAACAGGATGAAGATTGTGGCTGTCAGACCGTTCCACATCAGTCCGAGACGATAGGAGATGTTGGCTGCGGTCCGCAGAGCCCGCAGGTCGCCGCGGCCGAATTCGTGACTGATGCGGATGGTGGTGGCGGCACTGATCCCTACGATGATCATGAAAGCCAGGTTGGAGATTACCGTAGCGATTTGATTGCCGGCCAGCGGTATGGTACCGTTCCCGATCCATCCCATCATGATGGCTGTCAGCACGAAAGCGCCGCCTTCCATGACCATCTGCAAAGCAATCGGAAGCCCGACGCCCAGTAGCGACCGCAACCGATGGGCCGAAAACTCCGCTTTGCGGAACAGCGAGAAGTAGCGCCGGAACGAATCTCTGCGTTGGAAGTAGAGAATGATCAGGAGTGGTGTGAGAATACGGGAAATGAGGGTGGCCAGGCCGGCTCCGGCGGCTCCCATGGCCGGGCATCCCAGTTTGCCGTAGATGAACAGGTAGTTGAACAGGATGTTGATCAGGTTCGACACGATGATGATCACCATCGCCACTTTTGTGTTGCCGACCCCTTCGAGAAATTGTTTGAAAGCGGCGAACAACATGAACGGAATGATGCTCCAGGCCAGGTAGCGGTAGTAGGGGATTGCCATCTCCACCACTTCGGGTTGCTGCCCCATGTGCGGCATCAGCGGGATGACGGCCTGCGACACTCCGAACAACAGCAGCCCGAGCGTGCCGTAGAGCAGGATCGAGTTCTGGAGATAGGATGCCGATATGCGGTGGTTGCTGCGGGCGTACATTTCACCCACGAGCGGGGTGATCCCCATCGAGATGCCCACCCCGAAGATGAAGATCAGGAAAAATACCGTGCCACCGAACGATACGGCAGCCAGCGGCAATGCTCCCAGACGTCCCACCATGGCATTGTCGACCAGTTGCACGACGATCTGGCCGGCCTGCGACAGAACGACGGGGATGGCCAGACGTAGCGTTTGTGCATATGGATTTGTACTGCGGAACATGGTTATCTATTTTTACGGGATCACAAAAGTATATAAATTAAACCGAACCGGAAAATCCAAAACAACGGGAACGCGGACGGGACCCTTCATGTGAGAGGTCCGGCCCGCGTCCTGTGGGAGCATGTTGCGTTTATACGGCTTTGCGGAGTACGGCAATACTGTCATCGCGGTATTCGATCTCGACCGTATCGCCGGCATGGAGTTCCCCACCCACGATGAGTTGGGCCATGGGCTCCTCCACGCAATCCAGAATACGACGTTTGAGTGAACGGACACCGTACCGGGGTTCGTATCCCAACTGGGCCAGTTGCCGTTTGGCTTCGGGTGTGACGTCGATCTTGTAGCCGAGCGTTTCAGCACGGCGGTTCAGGTGGCCGAGTTCGAGTTCTACGATCCTCTGGACATCTTCCGGCGTAAGGGTCTGGAAGATCACAATATCATCGATCCTGTTGATGAACTCCGGAGCAAAGGTATTCTCCAGCGCCCGACGGTACTGAGACTCTTTGTTCTGCCATTCAATGCGTTCTTTGTGGAGGGTTGGATAGCCCACCGTGTGGTTGTTCTGGGCGACGGCCCGCGATCCTACGTTCGAGGTGAGGATAATGATCGTGTTGCGGAAATCGACCTTGCGCCCCAGACCGTCGGTCAGCTGACCTTCGTCGAAGATCTGGAGCATGATGTTGAATACGTCGGGATGGGCCTTTTCGATCTCGTCGAACAACACCACCGCATAGGGTTGGCGGCGTACCGCCTCGGTCAGCTGACCGCCTTCGTTGTACCCCACGTAGCCCGGTGGAGAACCGATCATGCGGCTCACATTGTGTTTTTCGGAATACTCGCTCATGTCCACGCGGATCAGGGCGTCGTCGCGGTCGAACATCCATCGGGAGAGCTCCTTGGCCAGGTGGGTCTTGCCCACGCCGGTAGGTCCGACGAACAGGAAAACGCCGATCGGTTTGTCGGGGTCTTTCAACCCGGCTCGACTTCGTTGGATCGACTTGGTGACTTTGCGCACGGCCTCTTCCTGTCCGATGACGAGGCCGGAGAGATGTTGTTCCATCTGTTGCAGACGGGATTGCTCCCCTTGCGAGACCCGCTCCACGGGGATGCCCGTCATGCTGGTGATCACTTCGCCGATGTGTTCGGCACCCAGCACAAAGGGGTGCATCGTCATCTCGCGCTGCCATTCGGAGCGGCATTCGGTCAGTTTGTTGCGCAGGGCCATGACCCGGATGCGGGCTTCGGCTGCCGCCTCGTAGTTCAAGTCGGCGATGGCCCGACGCTTGCACTCCTCGGCTTGGGAGAACGACTCTTCCAATTCGCGGATCAGGGCCGGTTCCTGTACGTTGAACAGATGGGCTTTCGAACCCGCTTCATCCAGAACGTCGATGGCCTTGTCCGGGAAGTTGCGGTCGGTGAGGTAGCGTTCGGTCAGTTCCACACAGGCATACAGTGCCTCGTCGGTGTACCGTACGCAATGGTGTCGCTCGTAGTGCGACTTGATATTGTGCAGGATCTGCAGGGTCTGCTCCTTCGAGGTGGGCTCGACGAGGATTCGCTGGAAACGGCGCTCCAGGGCGCTGTCGCTCTCGATATACTGGCGGTATTCGTCCAGCGTGGTGGCCCCGATGCACTGCAACTCACCCCGTGCCAGCGCCGGTTTGAGGATGTTGGCCGTGTCGAGGCTACCCTGCGTACTGCCGGCGCCCACGATGGTGTGGATTTCGTCGATGAAGAGAATGACCTCCCGGTTGCGTTGCAACTCGGTCAGCAGGCTTTTGATGCGCTCCTCGAACTGGCCGCGGTATTTGGTGCCGGCCACTAGCGAGGCTACGTCGAGCGAGAAGACCGTTTTGGTGCGTAGCGTGGCCGGGACATTGCCCGCAGCGATCCGCAGGGCCAGTCCCTCGACAATGGCGCTTTTGCCTACGCCGGCTTCACCTACCAGGATGGGGTTATTCTTCTTGCGGCGTCCGAGGATCTGGATCAGGCGTTCGATCTCCTTTTCGCGACCGATCACCGGGTCAATCTTCCCGGCTGCAGCGGCCTTCGAGAGGTTGAACCCGAACTTGTCGAGTAGTGAATCGCTCTCGGTCTGCTTGGTCTTGACGCGCGAGAGGGGAAGAGCATAATCGTCGTCCTCCTCTTCGACGAACTCCTCGGGACGATAGGCCAGACTGCGCTGACTGAGCTGTTCGAGTGCCTGCATCTCTTCGTAATAGTCCTCGTCGGCCGGCATCTGGCGCAGGTACTCCTCTACCTTTTCCGGTGTGACACCATAGAGTTCCAGCGCACGGGTCGAGATGTGATCGCGACACCCGAGCAGCCACAGCAGAAAGTGACCGGTGTTGACGATTGTCATATCCGGATTTCCGAACAGGCGTCCGGCCTGTATAATGCCAGTATTGATTTCGGCCATGGCTGCGGAGAGCTCCGGAGCTGATTTTATTTTGGCGGCAGTTTTTGCCGTTTCGCGTTCCACGCGGATGCGGAGTTGGTAGAGCTCCCAGTCTTTAAGTAGTTTTTTCAGGATGTGGCCGGCGTGCGACGTTCCCTCTTTCAGTATAGAAAGGAAAATGATATCGGCAACCAGGGCCGTGCTGCCACTTCGCTGCGCTTCGGAGGTTCCCAGTTCGAGAAGCCGTTGAAGCGTTTTCGATTGTCTGATTTGCATTTTTCTTCTCCGTTATTTTGCCAAGATAACGGGGAAAACCGAGGCTATATTTTGTGAGAAACCTGCCGGGGCCACTCTCCGACCTCCATTTCGCGCATCTCCGAGCCGTCAATGACCATCCTTATGGCTGTTCTAACGTGGTGGAATCCATAGCATCCGGCCGCGCCCGGGTTGACGAACAACCAACCGTAATTTTTGTCGTACTGAACCTTCAAAATGTGGGAGTGGCCGGCGATGAACAACTGCGGGTGGCACTTCATCAGCCGGGCGTAGGCTCTGGAATCGTACCGCCCGGGATAACCGCCGATGTGGGTCATCATCACGCGCACGCCCTCGCACTCCCAGACCCGATATTCGGGATAGACTATGCGGGTGGTACCGCCATCGATGTTGCCCCGCACACCGATCAGCGGTTTGAAGCGAGCAATGGCGTCGGCCGTTTCGATCGAGCCGAAATCGCCGGCATGCCAGATTTCGTCGACGTCGGCCAGAAATTCCCGCAGCGTGTCGTCGAAGCAGCCGTGGGTGTCAGACAATATTCCGATTCGTTTCATGATGGACAAAGGTACGCTTTTCTGCGGGTTTCTTCACCGCACGGGAGCGAGAAACCCGAAATTATCGCTATTTTTGCAGTGAAACGATGGGGCTGGCTTCTGAGCCAGCCGTCGTATAAGCCTATTATTCACATGCAGAACCATATTCCATTGGCAGAACGGTTGCGGCCGCAGACCCTGGACGAATACATCGGCCAGAGCCATCTGGTCGGAAAGGACGGAGTGTTCCGCCGTTTCCTGGAGTCGGGCAATGTCCCTTCTTTCATCTTGTGGGGGCCTCCGGGGGTGGGGAAGACCACGCTGGCCCGTCTGGTGGCCAGTTCGCTCGAACGCCCGTTTTATACCCTTTCGGCCATCAACTCCGGGGTGAAGGATGTGCGTGAGGTGATCGAGCAGGCGCGGCGGCAGAAGTTCTTCAATACGGCACCGCCCTTCCTGTTTATCGACGAGATCCACCGCTTCAACAAGTCGCAGCAGGATTCACTGCTGGGGGCTGTGGAGCAGGGGGTGGTGACACTCATCGGCGCCACTACGGAAAACCCTTCGTTTGAGGTGATTTCGCCGTTGCTGTCCCGCTGTCAGGTCTATGTGCTCAAGGCGATGGAGGACAGTGAGTTGCAGACGCTGCTCGATCGTGCCTTGACGACCGATTCGGAACTGAAACAGCGAAAAATTACGGTCAAAGAGACGGAAGCGTTGTTCCGCTTCGCGGGGGGCGATGCGCGGAAGTTGCTGAATATTCTGGATATCATCACCGGGGCCATTGAGGGAGATATCGTGATTGACGATACGACCGTAACCGAATGCCTGCAACAGAACATTGCGCTGTACGACAAGAACGGCGAGCAGCATTACGATGTCATTTCGGCTTTTATCAAGAGCGTGCGCGGGAGCGATCCCAATGCGGCGATCTACTACCTGGCCCGGATGTTGGCCGGGGGCGAAGACCCGGTGTTCATCGCCCGGCGGCTGGTGATCCTGGCGTCGGAGGATATCGGACTGGCCAATCCGAACGGATTGCTGCTGGCAAATGCTTGTTTCGATACGGTGCATAAGATCGGTATGCCCGAGGCGCGGATCCCGCTGGCCGAGGCGACGATCTACCTGGCGACCAGTCCCAAAAGCAATTCGGCTTATATGGCCATCAATTCGGCGCTGGCATTCGTAAATGGCGATACGGTCAATCGTCCTGTCCCGCTTCATATTCGAAATGCTCCCACTAAGTTGATGAAGGAACTCGACTATGGGAAAGATTATAAGTATGCCCACGATTTTGCGGGCCATTTCGTCGAGCAGGAATTTATGCCCGAGGGGTTGCAGGGGCGGCGATTCTATCAGCCGGCCGATAATCCGGCCGAAGCAAAACTGGCACAGCGGATTGCCGATCTTTGGAAAGGGAAGTATTAGACCGACGCCCGTTGTTGTGCTAGGGTGGTCTGAGAGTGATTTTTCTTGGTAAGCAAGGATGAAAACGGGCCGATTCCATCATGGAATCGGCCCGTTTCTTTATTTTTATGTGTCTGCGAATCAGACTTGCAGCCAGTCGTTAGACATATATTCGATGGCTACGATCTTACCGGCACCGGTATCGTATTGCTTCAGTACGGTTGCATTTCCGGCAGCCAGGGTCGTATTGGTCACTTCCAGTACGGTGAGCTGACCGTCGACGGTCCCGACAACCAGTTTTTCGCCATATCGACCTAATGCTCCGAAGCCCCATGAGTACATCATATTGCTTGCTTCACCCGTGCGGAGAGCCGTAATTTCGCTGGCGGAGGAGTAGATCTTCCGGCAAGTGCCATTGGACAGATTCAGGAAATAGAGATCTTTGTTCCCATTGGCCGTAAAATACATGTACGGTTCTCCCGCTTGGTTGCTCGTGTAGATCATGTGGTCAGGATCGATCTCTACCGGGAAGGGGTAGAAGTGTTCCAGATCGACATCGGATGCTCTGCTTGTGTACCAGTAACCGAAAGTCAAGAGATAGCAGGTGTTGTCACTCTCTTTTTTCAGGATATTGGCTACATACATTTGAGAACCGTCGTCGAAACTGCCATTGTAACTGCACAAGGCCACTACATCGTATCCACTGAGGTCTTCCGGTCCCGGGTATTGGATGTCGGGATAGTCGTTGATTCCGTCGGATCCCGGATCTCCCGGCAAGTGCGGCTCGTTTGCATTTGTATACAGAGCCGCCGTGAAAGGCAGAATGGCCCCCGTATTACTCGATGATGCAATGAATGTGATCAGGCGGTCGTGCATTTCGTCGTAACCTACCACAAAATATTGATCCAGCATCATGCTCGACAGAGCACTATTGTTGATCCATTTCGAGATCTTCATTCCGCCATCTATGTATGCAGGCACGGAGGGAAATTTGCCTGTGTGGGGAACTATGGTTCCATTGTATTGTGCTTCATCGCGCAGATAGACATCCCCGTCTTCGGTCAGGATAAAAACCCCACCGTTTTTGTAAATGGTGCTTTTTACGTTAAGATTGGCGGGTGCTTCTCCAATGAAGTCGTTTTTGATCGTACCAAGTTTGGTCATCGAACCGGCGTCGAGGTCAATCGGGCCTTCCGTTCCGCCTTGCGTGATGTTCAGTGCAAAGTCGCTGTTTACCCCATACGCATGGTAGACGAGTTCCTTCGGTTCGGTACCCAGTGTTTCGCCGTTGTTGTATTTCGGGTAAAGGTCTGCTTCGAATTCCGAGAAACTATTGTCCGAGGCATCGATGTAGAAATAACCCAATTCCGAGGTTCCGTTGTTGTCGCTCAATACGGCCCAGCCGTCCGTGTACATCGGGGTGACAGTATATGTGATCGGAATACTGTATGTGTAGTTGAACCGGTTGTCCGTAACTACAAGCATCAGTTTGTAATCGCCCGGAAGTTGTTCTCCCAGGTTCAGGGCCTTTTCGGTCGAGATCAGTTCGCTTCCGCGAAACCAGGTATAGGAGATGTTATTTTCGTTCAGAGTCGGGTCGAGGATTTTATATTTTACCTCGAAAGAGACCTCTTCGTCCATGCGGAAGGTGTAGCTACCATAATTTCCGGAGTTAAGCATCTCGCTGAAATCCAGTGCTCCGCCTTCCGTGGAGTAGTCATAATTGCCCTTGTCTTCATAGCAACCGGTCAGCAACAGAGCTCCGATTGCACTGATTATATAAATTTTCAGATAATTTTTCATGGAATCAGACATTTGTATAGTTAATAGAATCCAGAACCTTCGTAACGCCGTCAGCCTCATAGACCGGCGTACCGGCTGCATCCATACGGCGCAGATAGTAGATGAACTCCCGGACATAGGCGATAATTTCGTTGTTGCTTAGGGTGCTGAGGTCTGAAACGCCCGTAGCTACGATGAAAGCCGTGTATTTTTCGTCGGAGTAAGAGCCCAGGAAGGCATACTCGAACTCATCGTCCCACCAGGAAGGTTGCGACAGGATGTTGCTGACGTAGATCGTGGCCAGGCGGTTGGCTTCGGGCCCCATCAGGTAGTTTTCGTTATCCTGAACGGTTAATACCAGTTTTAATTCCTGCGTGTCCAGTTCTGCCGTTTTGTGCAGATTGACTGCCAGCGTATCCGTAAAGCCACCTTTGTGGAAAACGGGCTGGGGAATGTCGTACGAATCTGCAGACAGGGTCGTGCAGTTGTCGCCTGAGGTGACCACATCGATCTTGTAGGGCAGGTCCTCCACAGGACGGGTACCGATTACGGTCATCGGGATTTTCAGCGTGTATTCGCTCTCTCCGGGCAGCGTGGCGAAGGAGAAACGGTAGACGGCCTTCTCCTGATCCTGCGTGAAGTGAATGTAACTGTCGCCCGAATAGGTCGGTATATCTGCTCTGTCACAGGAGACCAATCCGCCCGTGAGCAGAACGACAAGCGATATGATGTATTTTTTCATACTGA
>CALYBN010000118.1 GCA_944414825.1 uncultured Rikenellaceae bacterium | reverse complement strand
CGGATGGCAGCAGCCATCTCCCCCGAAGACAAAGTGATCTGGGTACACGCCGCCTCGCTGGGCGAGTTCGAACAGGGCCGTCCCATCATCGAAGCCATCCGGGCGCAACACCCCGAATACAAAATCCTGCTGACGTTTTTCTCTCCGTCGGGCTACGAGATCCGGA
Source organism: uncultured Rikenellaceae bacterium (assembly GCA_944414825.1). Taxonomy (GTDB): domain Bacteria; phylum Bacteroidota; class Bacteroidia; order Bacteroidales; family Rikenellaceae; genus CALYBN01. Next base: position 6,365 of record CALYBN010000118.1, on the reverse strand, counting down.
AAAACTATCCGGGAGCAGACTACATCTTCTACCTGCCGGCCGATTCGCCGCGCAATGTACACCAGTTTCTGAAGATCGCCCACCCGGAGATCGCCATCTTCGTCAAATACGAATTCTGGCTCAACTATCTCAATGGCTTGCGGGAGATAGGATGCCGGACCTTCATCGTCTCGGCCATCTTCCGCCGCAATTCGATCTTCTTCAAGCCCTACGGCGGCATGTTCCGCCGGGCACTGCACACCTTCGAACGGTTGTTCGTGCAGAACCAGGAGTCGCAGGAACTGTTAGCCGGCATCGGCATCACGGCCGTTACCATCGCCGGCGATACGCGTTTCGACCGCGTGGCCGCCATCGCAGAAAAAGCCCAACGGCTGGAGATCGTGGAGCGATTCGCCGCCGGAGCAAAAGTTTTCGTCGCAGGCAGCACATGGTCCCCCGACGAACATCTGCTAGCGCGCATGATCGGCCATTACCCAGAGATCAAATTCATCATCGCCCCCCACGAAATGGACCAGGCACGGATCGACCGATTTATTGCCGAATCGCCACGCCCGGCCGTTCGTTACACGCAATGTACGCCACAAAGCGATCTGGAAGCAGCCCAAGTTCTGATCATCGACACGATCGGCATCCTGTCATCAGTCTACCAATATGCCCATTACGGCTACATTGGCGGCGGCTTCGGCGTAGGGATTCACAACACGCTGGAAGCCGCCACGTTCGGCCTACCCATTGCTTTTGGCCCGAACTATCTGAAATTCAAGGAGGCTTGTGACCTGATCGAAATCGGAGCAGCCACAAGCATCTCGACTTTCGAAGAGCTGGAACAATGGCTTGCTGCCCTGGTTGCCGATCCATCATTATACGCTGCCACACGCGAAAAAGCGGCCGGATATGTCGCTTCTCACAAAGGAGCGACACAGAAAATTTTATCGGTCCTTTTTTCGGATTAATTCACCCAAATAGCTCTTTTTTAGGCCCATAAAAGGCAAAGTTCTTTACGATAAAAGGACGTTGTCCGATAAATTATTTCATATTTTTGCAAAGACCGGAATAATTGTAAGTATTTTTTCCTATATTGCTTACGATTTATCACATTCTTAATCTATATTTTAGGACATGTTTATTTTAGCACATTTTTCCTGGAAAAAGTTCACATTTTCCCAAGAATGTTTCTACCTTCGCAAAATTCCATCGTAAAAAAACGATTCAAAACATAGCAGAAACGAATATTAATTATCAACATAACCTAAAAAAAGATCTATGAAGTACAAATTCTTACTATTGTTGTGCCTCTCCATAACAATAGGAATTGTCTCCAACGTCGAGGCGAAATCCAAGAAAAAAGACAAAACGGAAAAAACGGAAGAAGCCCCTAAAAAAGAAACTCCCTATGAAAAACTCTTGGGGAAAGATCACCCCAAGGCCGAAGGTTTGATCAACCTTCACAGGATCAAAGATAAACTCTATTTCGAAATGCCCCTCTCCCTGATGGGCAAAGCCATGTTGCTCGGTTCTACCGTTTCAGAGATCAGCGACCCGGGTGATGCCACCGTAGGTTCGAAACCAACCGAACCGTTGATGGTCTATTTCACCAAAGAAGACACCACCGTTCTGCTGCGTCAGGACTTCAACGTCTCGATCACCAACGATAAGAACATCGCCAAGGCAATCGAGCAAAGCAACATCGGCGCAATTCTCAACGTATTCGCCATCAAGGCTTTCAACGAAGACAGCACGGCCGTAGTCTTCGATGTCACAGACCTGTTCGTCGGCGACAACAAAGACCTCAATCCACTGGATCCTTATGGAGCCAACACCTATGGAGGTTTACTCTCCCGGACCTCTCGATTTCAGTCCGACAAATCGTTCCTGGATTCGTTCAAGGCCTTCGAGGACAACATTATGGTCAAGAGCTATCTCTCCTATGAGTGCGATATCCGTGGCGGACGAGATTACTACGAATACAAGAAACCGGTAACGGCTCTGGTCACCCGCACACTTATTCTGTTGCCCGAGGAACCGATGGAACCGCGTACGGGCGATCCGCGTCTGGGTATCTTTCCCTCCTATCGGTTGAAATTCGCCAATGACGAAGACCGCGCCAAATACGTCTACTACGCCAACCGCTGGCGCCTGGAACCCTCGGATGAGGAGGCCTACAAAAGCGGGAAACTGGTAGAACCCAAGAAACCAATCGTCTTCTATCTGGACGATGCGTTCCCCGAATTCTGGGCCAAGAACATCAAAGAGGGCGTAGAGCGCTGGAACCTGGCCTTTGAGAAGATCGGTTTCAAGAATGCCGTACAGGTATTGCCCTTCCCGAAGGACGATCCGGAGTTCGACCCCGATAACATGAAATATTCCTGCATCCGCTATTCGCCCGTCTGGACAGCTAATGCCATGGGTCCGTCGTGGACCGACCCGCGTACGGGCGAGATTTTGAATGCTTCGGTATACATCTATCACAATCTGGTGAAACTGCTCTACAACTGGCGTTTCGTCCATACGGCCGCAGTCGATGCCTCGGTCCGCAGCGACAAACTGCCCGACAATGTCATGGACGACGCCCTGAAATATGTCGCCGCTCACGAGGTGGGACACTGCCTGGGCTTCATGCACAACATGGGGGCTTCGGCTTCGATTCCGGTCGATTCGCTCCGCTCGCCGTCGTTCACCAAAGAATATGGAACGACTTACTCGATCATGGACTATGCCCGCAACAACTACGTAGCTCAACCGGGCGATCTGGAGCGTGGCGTCAGCCTCACTCCGCCGGCTATGGGTCTCTATGACTACTTCCTGGTCAAATGGGCCTACTCGCCGCTGCTCGACCTGAAAACCCCCGAAGAGAAAGACAAAGTGCTGAACGAATGGGTTGCCGAGAAGGCTAAAGATCCCCGTTACCGCTATGGCAAGCAACAAATCTGGTCCAACTATGACCCGAGCGCCCAGAGCGAAGACTTGGGTGACGATGCCATGAAGGCCAGCGAATACGGCATCAAGAACCTGAAGATCATTCTGGCCAATCTGAACAACTGGTTCGAAGCCAAAAGCCAGGACAAGGATTTTGCTATCCGCGGTTCGCTTTACAACGAGGTGATCCAGCAGTACATGCGTTACCTGAACCACGTTTATACCAACATCGGCGGTATCTATCTGACCGAGAAGTATGAAGGCGACCCGACGCCGACCTATGCTTTCGTTCCGAAGGAGAAACAGCAACGGGCCGTGAAATTCCTGATGGAGCAGGCCAAGGATCTGGATTGGCTCGATAACAAGGAGTTGATGAAGAACTTCCAGCTGACCGGCTCTCCGGCAACGGATATCCAAGCAGAAATCGTCAGCCAACTCGTATCGGTGGCAGACAAGGGAGGAATCGCCCTTAACGAAGCCAAAGGCTCTGATCCCTACACTTCCAAAGAGTGTCTGAATGACATTTATCAGTACGTCTGGGCCTCGACCTTGTCGGGGAAGGCTCCGTCGGCACTCGATCGCCGTCTCCAGCAGCAATTTGTAAAATCGTTAATTTCGAAAAACGGCCGGTCGGGCGGCAGCGGCATGATCATGATCGGCATTCAGGACGATCCGTATCATAACCAACTCCAGGTTCCGACCTATATCCGCGAAAAATCAGAGCAAGACTACGGACTGTTGGCCAACGGTCACGCCTGCTGCGGGGAATATGACCTTTGCGGCCAATATGCCCAAACTCCCGAGGAGATGTCAGGCTTCGGCTATCTGCAGATGATCTCCTACGAATCGGCTCCATCGATGGAATATATGTACTACGGACTGCTGCAGAAAACCCGGAGTTTGCTCAACCGCGTCCGCAACAGCGGTTCGGCCGACACCCGCAATCATTACCAGTTGTTGTTGCTCCAGATTGACAAAGCACTGCAGAAATAACAGCACGGAACTGTCTAATGAGGTTAAATAGAAAAACGATGAAACATACCAAGATATTAATCATGGCCCTATGCGGCCTGATGCTGACCGGGAATGTCGCTCATGCAGGCATTTTCGACCGAAAGAAAAAAGCAGCCGAAGCAGCCAAGACGGAGGAGAAAAAGAAGACCCCGTACGAAAAGTTGTTCGACGGCAAACGGGTCGAGACCAGCAAAGGAATGGTCACGCTCCACAAAATCGAAGGGAAAGTCTATCTCGAGTTCCCGCTGTCGCTGCTCGAAAAGGAGATGTTGTTGGGTTCGTCCGTTGAATCGATCAGCGACAACGGCGAAGCGATCGTAGGGCAAAAGCCGCACGACCCGCTCCACATCGTCTTCTCGCAGATCGACTCCGCACTGCAGATCCGCTATGTCTACAACGCTTCGATCACCAATCCGGAAGACCAGAACATCGCCGAGGCTATCAAGAAAAGTAATATCCCAGCTATTCTGCAATCATTCGACGTCGAGGCCTATACACCCGACAGTTCGGCTGTAGTAGTGGACGCAACCGACTTTCTGCTTTCGGACATGTATGAATTGGATCCTTTCGATCCGTATGGAGCCAATACCTATTTTGGGTGGATGGCCCGTATCTCCAGTTTCAAGAAAGACCGGTCTTTCATCGGCGAAATCAATGCCTATGAGGACAATTTCTCGGTATCAAGCCACTTGTCGTTCGGCGTCACCTACCGGGCACTGGGTATTTTCGAGTACCAGACCGACAAACCCTTCACGGCCGTCATGCGCCGTACGTTCATGCTGTTGCCTGAGACGCCTGCACAACCCCGGATGGCCGATCCCCGTATCGGAGTTTTCACCACGGGACGCATGCGCTTCGCCAGCAACGAAGATGGCATGAAGATCATCCGCTACGCCAACCGGTGGAATCTGCAGCCCTCCGATCCGGAAGCCTACAAGCGCGGCGAACTAGTAGAACCGGTCAAACCGATCGTCTTCTACATCGACGACAAATTCCCCGAAGCATGGAAGAAGTATGTGAAAGCCGGGGTGGAGGAGTGGAACGCCGCCTTCGAGGCTATCGGCTACAAGAATGCCGTACAAACCAAACCGTTCCCCACGGACGATCCCTCGTTCGCACATAACAATCTGAAATATTCGTGCATCTATTATGCTCCGATCCTGACCGAAAACGCCATGGGTCCGTCGTGGGTCGACCCGCGTTCGGGCGAGATTCTGAACGCTTCGGTCTACATCTATCACAATCTGGTGAACCTGCTCTACAAATGGCGTTTCATTCAGACCGCTCCGGCCGATCCTTCGGTCCGCACGATGAACTTCTCGGAGGAGATCATGGGCGACTGCATCCGGTATGTCACCTCGCATGAGGTAGGTCACTGCTTCGGACTGATGCACAATATGGCAGCATCGTCAGCCTTCCCGGTAGACTCGCTGCGTTCGCCCTCTTTCACGCAGAAATACGGCACAACCCCGTCGATCATGGACTATGCCCGTTTCAATTACGTGGCACAGCCGGGTGACCTCGAAAAAGGAGTGAAACTTACTCCTCCGCGTCTGGGTGCATACGACTACTACGCCATCAAATGGCTTTACACAGCTCTTCCCGATGCCAAGAGCGCCGAAGAGGAGGTTCCTACGCTGGACAAGTGGATTTCGGAAAAAGCAGGTGATCCCATCTACCGATATGGCAAACAACAGGTTTACTCGCGTTATGATCCGAGTGCTCAGACAGAAGACTTGGGTGACGATGCCGTCAAAGCCACTCGTTACGGTGTAGAAAACCTGAAATTCCTGGTAGCTCATCTGAACGAATGGTTCGGGAAAGACGATCCGGATGTGACGTTCCGGAATGAAATCTACCTGGAAATCCTCCAACAGTTGAATCTCTATGTCAATCATGTGAATGCCAATTTGGGCGGCTTCTACCTGACCGAAAAATATGACGGGGATCCGGTCGAGACCTATCGTACCGTTCCCAAAGAGAAGCAAAAAGCTGCGCTGAACTATCTGCTGGAGCTTCAAGCAGATCTCAGCTGGCTGGATAACAAGGAACTGATGGAGAATCTCCCGATCATGGGACCTGTCTCGGCCTTCACGCAGAACGTCATCATGACGCGTCTGATTCAAGGGGCTTCGGCGATGAAACTGTGCGCACTGAAAGCCGATAGCAATCCCTATACAGAGGAGGAGTACATGGACGATATCATCCAGTACGTTCTGGCCCCCACTCGCAAAGGACAATCACTGACCGATGCAGAACGGAAAGCCGAGATCTCCCTGGTCAAAACATTGATCGACGCAGCAGAAGTGGTTTCAAAGGAGAAAACCTCTTCGCTATTCGGGGCTGCCGACTATCCGATGGCTTGGTTGGACAATCAGCTGTTCCGCATCAATGGCTACGTTCCCGAGCGTTACAATGCCGAGAATGGCGAGATC
>CALYBN010000117.1 GCA_944414825.1 uncultured Rikenellaceae bacterium | reverse complement strand
GGAGGTTAGGGCACATATTACTAACAATATAAAGGGTAAGTAGAGATTTCTCATACGATCACTCTCTTTAATTATTCTTGCTACCTTCTGTATTGTTTATTATTTCAAATAAAATAAAAATTTCGTCCTTCGTGACCTCACGTATAACTTATAACCATAATAATACTCTGCAAGGGACAATTCCCCTGTAAGTCTTATTCCAAAAACAATTTTTCTTCTCATAACTAAACCATGGATGCACCCAAAGAATCAACCGCGACATGGATTTATTTAACCGCTACCTTTTCCTCTCCATTAAGCCATCTGCGATAAGATGGATTCTCACGCTCTTTCGGAACGATGGTCAACACCGGAGCAGCCAAATAAGCATCCGTACGCTGACGGATCTGCTCGGCATCCAACTTCTCGGGCGTCCAGAAAAGATCATACTCACAGACAACCTCCCCACTGTATTCGACCGGGAAGTTCAGTCCCCAGCTGTTGTTGTAGACCATCGACCGCAGCAGGTAGCTGTCCTTCGGGCAAGAGATATCTCCTTTGCGGAAGAACTCATTGTCACCGAAACTGACAAGGGGTGAAGTCCGCGACGCCCACACCCGGCAACCATCCTCCATCTGATAGGCAACCCAGGCATCAGCCACATAGAACCGCTTGCAGGTATTGGGAATATTATCCTCATAGGGGGTAAACACAGAACCGCCGTTACTGGTCAGGATCCGGGCTGGAGCATCCGGCAGCGGGAACTGTATGTAGAACAACTCCTTCTCACGAACAGGGTGCAACTTGCGATCGTACACCATTCGCAGACGGATCCGTGGTTCCGCCTTGTAGATTTCCAGTACCCGGCGGGCACTCACAAGGCATTCGTTATTGAGTTTCTGCTCATACTGAATCGAATAGGGCGTTTCGGTCACCTTGACAGGCGTAGCAGGAAGGGTCGGACGCGGTTCCAGCGTAGCATCTCCGCCCCACCAACCGCCCGAGGTCATGGCGTAGGCCAGGAAACTGCCGATTTCACCCTGGAACAGCGGAGCTTCCATGCCGGGCCATTGTACCGATAACGGCCAACCATTTACGTCAGTTTCGACCATAGGGGAAACGGCTCCGGCCGGCATCGGAATGGAATCGGTGGTAAGCAAGTAGTGGCGCACAGTCTGTCCGGGCAGGTCTGCAACCCAGAAACGGACCACCCCACCCTTTTTAAAGAAAGGAATCCGGTCGCCGGTCGCCGGGTCCACAAGTCCGGTCGCCTTTTTATTTCGCAGAGCGGAGAACTCCGTCTGCATCCATCCGCTGTAAGGAGCCTGCTGGGTATTGAACACATACACGCCTTCCGATGCCTCACCCAATTGGGCCCGGACACGGCGAGCCAGTTGCCAGCGGGCATATTCATAGGCTCGGTAAGCATACCGATTCGCCTCATTTATGGAGCCTTGATTGAACGTGCCGTAAATGTCGGATCCGGAGGTTTTGGAAGCGAACGTATGTTCATAGAAAACACACAAGTCTCGGTTAACCGTCTCCGTCCGTGCCACCACTTCCGGCGACAGCGGTCCCAACAGTGGCGAAACGGAGGCTTGCAGCAGGTAGCGTGCCTGACGTGCCACGGAGGTCTCGCGCGGCAGGGCTGTCATACCGAAAGCCCACCAGTCGCCGAATTCCCCGGTGAGAGTGGCAATACCGGGTGCCATGGTGCGTTCCATTCGTTCCATACTGGCCGTGGCGGTCGAGAGGCGCAAGGTCGGTTTAAGCCCCATATCGTTCCACTTGCGCACAAAGTCCACGATTCCCCAGTAAGGTCCGTCGTTATCCCCGCGCCAGACATTGGAGAATGTCACCGGCAGAATCGGATGCGGATAGCCCTTCTTCTGCAACTCCTTCAACTTCCGGATGCAAAGTTCGTGAGCCTGCAGGACCGATTTTTCGTCAGCCCGGAAAATCTCCAGATCGCGCGGCCAGCGGGTTGTCAGATCGGAGACCTCACGCGGATGAGCTTTCCAATGCACCGTACCGAAATAGCTGTATGCATCCCAATAGGCATCGCCGTTCCACAGCAGCAGTTTCTGTCCGTCGGGCATCTGCCACCAGGAAAGCGTAGGAATCGGGAATGGATGGCGACCATTCATTCCCAGCCACACGTAGCGCACCCCCTTGGCCGGCAAGCGTGACGCCACTGCACGCGGAAAGCCGTTCACATCATTCTGTATGGCGATACGCGGACGAAACTTTCGAGCCAGTTCCTCGGGAATCCAGTCGAGCAACTGCTCCGTTTCGGTGTCATTGAGCAACGGATGGATATTGAATGGCATCACATTCACGTCGATAGCCTCCCGATCAATCGCCCGCAACAATTTCCGGCGTCGATCCGGCGAGGCCTCCTGCCACCATTGATACAACGGATCGAGCGACTCGATGGTCCAGGTAAAACGCTCCCCTTCGGGATTCCCGGACGACCGTTCCACGTAATCGAGCGCAATGTCGATATAACGTTTCTGCAATTCGGCTACGATCAACGGATGATCCGTAAAGCCATAATCCGTATGGCTCCAGTTGATAATGTCGATACATTCCACCGTTCCGGAATAAGGCTCTTCGGCCTGTAACTGTGTAGCAATGAGTATACACAAAAGCCCCACAAGACAGCATCTGACGATTTGCTTCATATTTTGGTATTTAATGTCGGGTCAAATTACAACATAAAATCACGGGACACACTTACCTCATTCCCGCGATAGACAAATATACATCTTTTAAATTTATAATCCTCAAAAAATAAGGTGTGAATCCGCTAGCAAAGCGGATACACACCTTCCGAATTTTTATTAATCACAAATCAGATTTGCTATTGAAGTTGCCCGGTATCGATCGTTTGATTGCTCTCGTTCCAATCATGGACGTTAAAACCATTGCCATCTTCAGTAGGCGTAGAGAGTATATCGCCAACGTTGAACGTCAGGGTCAACATGTTTCCCGCGGTCAGAGCACTGGACAGATTCGACGTGTAGGTCTTCACGTCGCCGTTCAGAAGAGTCAATTCGATAATTACCCAGGGTGTCGCTCCGGAGGGAAAGAGCGTCACGGCATTATAGGCGCACATCCGACTGGGAGAAATCCGCAACGGAACCACTACGGTTTTAGTCGTATTCATGGGTTCCGCCGTATAGAAATCCAATTGCTGGGCAATCGTACCGACCATCACGCGGATACTGTCGATGTCGGCATCGAACGGTTCTCCGTCTTTGGTCTGTACGACCACTTTCAATCCGGCTACGGCTCGTTGCAAATACGCCCCAAGGCCTTCGCTTCCGATATTCACCGCTTGAACGGCATA
>CALYBN010000116.1 GCA_944414825.1 uncultured Rikenellaceae bacterium | reverse complement strand
ACGGCAGTATGAGGCTGCTTTGGCGCTTCTGGCCTGTTATCCGGTATCGCTGCCCTCCTATGATCGGGTGGTGGCGGTCATGCTGGCCATCTACCAACGCTATCAGCAGGCAATGTGTCGGCAATGGCTGCAGGAAGCCAAGGGGTGTGTGGCCTTGCAGGACTATGTCGGGGCCGTGGCCTGGCTGACGCAGATGGATCCCGAAAGCCCCTGCTATGCGGAAGGGGAGCGTTTGATGGAGACGATCCAAACGAAGATCGAACACGCGGAAGCGGAGGAGTTGGCTCGCCAGGATCGTGTATTCGACACGCTGGCCGATCTGGAGACGCGTCGGATCGCCGCCATTCAAGAGATTGCCAAGGCATACTATGCCAGCCAGCCGACCATTCATTATACGCAGATTGTCAAGTAGTATCATCGAGAAATATGGGGGCGGATACTGTGTGCCGGACGGACAGCGGGGCGTCATTTGGCACGATACCGACTATGATAAAGGGCGGAGTGGCACACAAGTGATGCCGAGAGAGTAAATAATTTAAGCGTAAACGATTATGCCAGTCAAAGTAACGACGCTTTTTGTGGAGCGCAAGAAGAATGAGAAGGCCTCGGATGTGGGGCTGCAGACGGAGGAAGATCAGGAAAAACTGGTGGCGGTGACGATTCTTCGGCAGCATCAGGGTGTCTATACGTTGCGTTGCGAGGAAGATCAGTTGCAGACCGATATTGATGAATCGTTGATCCGGGCGAACGGTTTGACGATCGATCTGTACAAGCAGTGCGTGTGGGTGCCGGCACGGTTGTGTCGGGCATGGTTCGCGACGGCGCGCCAGCGGGAGCAGGAGCGGATCTGGCAAGTGTTCCGGGAGCATGTTCCGCTATTTTGGCGGTACAGGGAGCAGATCCTGACGAATCCGCGGTTGTTTTGGACGCCCACTCCTTTTACCGTAGGGTCAGCCTATGTGGCGTTTGCTTATAGCGGACCTTATCCGTTGGGCGTTGTCGTGCAAGCGTGGAGTCAGGATTCGATCTATCAGCGCCGTTGCCCGAAGTGTTCGGGGATGGGCTTGATTTATACGTTTGGCGGGTCGATTTTGTCCGGCTCGGTTCGGTATGGGGCCGTTTGTACGGATTGTGGGCGTCAATGGTCGGATAGTGATTGTAATTTCAGGGGGCTGCTGTGGCCGTTGCGGGGCCTGGCCGAAAAGTACGACGGACAGGAACGGGACGATGTGTATTCGTTGGAGGAAGCGATTGCCGCATTGTAGAATGTGATGGAGTAAACATTTTTTGTATATTTGTTGATAGTGTTATTAAATGAAATATTATGCTTGAAACGGTCAGAAAACAGGTGTTTGCCATTGTGGATGAATACCTTACGGAAAAACAACTGAGCATCAAAAACAAAGAGCTCCTGGAACTGTTGAAACATCCTGCCACATTCGATCACAGCAAGCCGGCTCAATACAAGCAGGCGTCGCCGAAGAATCACGGAGAGACCGCTTGGCAAAGACAGCTCTATGACGGGGAGGAGATGTGGCTCGATATGGAACTGCCGATCGGACAGAGGCAGGATCCGGACACGAAACGATGGGGAAGCCGCAGGCTCGATCTGATCGGCCGTCGCGGAGACCGGTATGTGTTGTGTGAACTCAAACACACGAAACAGGCCGGGATACCTTTTGACGCGCTGTTGCAGCTGCTGGCTTATTATGGAATGGTGCAGCAGAATGCGGCCTGGATGGATCGGTGCGGCATTCATCACGCCAATGCGCGAGATGCCCGGTTTACGTGGCAAGAGGTGGCTGTCAATCCGATCCTGATGTTGCGCGCCAACGCGGCCTATTGGGACAACTGGGAGAAATCGACCCGGAAAAATCAGACGGCACGGGCACTCCTCCAATATCTCGGTACGCAGGGGGTGCACATCGAGCTGTATAGCGATAACGACTGCATCTATGCAAATTATCGTTCATAGGGGAATCGATCAGATCGGAGGTTGTATTACGGAAGTCCGGACGGCCCGGACAAAAATCTTCATCGACCTGGGGCGTAATCTGCCGCAAGGCAATCAGCCGGTCGATGATAAACTGGATGATGCGGAAGCGATCAGCCGGTTGTGTGAAGGATGTGATGCGGTATGCTATACCCATTATCATGGGGATCATATTGACCTGTTCCGGCATGTCCCAGAGCAAGTGGTGCAATATGTCGGACCGTTGGCCAAAGAGGTGATGCGCATCAAACTGGAGCGGATGATGCGGTATGGAGGACGGCAGGAACAACGAGAGCACGAACTGGCGCTTTTGGAGCGCTTCCGAACCTACGTGCCGGCGCACAAAATTCAAATCGGCGATATCGGACTCACTCCGTTTCTTGTCAGCCATTCGGCTGCAGATGCCTATATGTTTCTGATCGAAGCCGATGGAAAGGTGGTGCTGCATACCGGCGATTTCCGCCAACACGGCTATTTGGGCAAGGGGCTCATTCCTACGCTCAATAAATATATTCTTCCCCGGGGAATCGATGTGCTGATCTGTGAGGGAACGATGTTGGGACGCCAGGAACAGGAGATCGTGCCGGAAAATGCATTGAAAAAACAATTCCTGGAGGTGATGAAAAAGTACCGAAACGTCCTGGTGCTTTGCTCCTCAACGGATATGGATCGTCTGGCGACAAGCTATCAGGCCAATCGGATGCTGCGTGTACGACCGTTTGTTTGCGATCGGTATCAGAAGCAGATTTTGACGCTGTTTGCGCAAACGGCAGGCGTGAAAAGCGATCTGTATGGCTTCGATCAAGTCTATGACGGGGAGGTGTTGAATGCAAAATTGCGGCAATGGATGATGAAGGAAGGATTTACCATGCTGATTCGGAACAGCAGGTCGTGTCGCCGGATGCTGGATCTCGTTTTGCCCGAACTGCATCCCGACGAGACGGTGCTGGTCTATTCGATGTTCCCGGGCTATATCCTCCCCTCGCACGAGGCCTATAATCCTGATCTGGACGCTTTTGTCAGCCAATTCCCGCATAGGGAGCATATCCATACCTCGGGGCATGCTTCGCCCGAGACACTGGCGTTGTTGTGCCGTCTGACGCGTCCCCGCCTGGCCATTGTGCCGATTCATCGCGATAAAGGGTCGGATTTCGCTGCGCTGGACATTGGGGATACGTTGCGCTCACGCATCGTAACGGCCTCCTGCAAGGTGGAGGATGTTGATATTGTCGTCCGATGAGGTCGGCTGTGGCGTCGTAACGGGGCCCGGACGGAGGGGGTGGGGCCGGACCCGGTTGCGGCGTGGCGCTACCCGTGCGGGCGGTGGCGCAGCCTGCGCAGAGCTGCCGGGCGGACGGTATATCGCCGAGTTTTTCCTACCTTTGCAGTCGTATGGCTATACAGATAGATTTACCACAGATAGCGGCGTTGAGAATTGCCGTTGAGAAACGTTTCGGCCGCCCGATCGAAAGCCGGTACGACTATACGCTGCTGGGGGAGGACATCGAACAGGTTACCCGCGAACATATGGCGGAGAATACCCTGCGCCGGCTTTGGGGCAGCATCAGCGGATATGACACCGCACACAGACGGACATTGGATGTGTTGTGCCGTTATGCCGAATTCAACGGCTGGACCGCCTTCTGCGACCACATCGCCTCGGCGGAGGGACGGGAATCCACATTGCTCGCGGGGGGATACTCCATTCGTACCGAGGAACTCCATCCCGGAGACCGACTGCGCATCGGATGGCTGCCGGATCGGGAGTGTATCATCGAGTTCCGGGGCGGACGAACCTTTCGGGCCATTGACTGTCGCAACGCCACCCTGCAAAGCGGAGACTACTTCGAGTGCAGCCTGCTGATCCGCGACTTCCCGCTCGCGGTCGATCATTTTGTACACGACGGCAAGGTCTATGCCCGCTACGTGATGGGACGCGACCACGGACTCACCCTGCTGGAGAAGATGTAACACACGCCCTTCGGCGACAGGTGGCGTTGGAGGACAAGTTGAAATGGCATGCGTGAGTTTTCCTATATGAAGGAGGTGGAGCCGATGCCGACCGCAGCCGAAATCGAAGTGCTCGGAATGGTCGGCCAAAGCCGTACGTTTCGCATCTACAAGGCGCGCCGGGGAACAAAATATGTAATCCTCAAGACGGCGGCCGCTGGAGACGGCATGGCACTCGAGATGCTTCGGCGCGAGTATGAACTGGCCTGCGACCTCTGTCATCCGAACATTGCCCGCACCCTCGGCTTTGAGGAGCAGACGCCGATCGGGGCGGCCATCCTGATGGAATACATCGAGGGCGAGCCGCTCGACGCATTCCTGGCCGCGAATCCCTCACCGGCCCGACGGAAAGCCCTATTGCAGGATATTCTTGACGGCGTGGAGTATCTGCACCGCCGGGATATTATTCACAACGATCTCAAACCCGCCAACATCCTCGTTACCCGGACCGGAACTGCACGGATCATCGATTTCGGCCTCTCGGCCAGCACCGACAGCATCTATCGGGGCTGCCTGGGCGGAACGGACGGCTATTCGGCGCGATCCTCCACGGCCAGGCAGCGGCGGAACCCGTATCGGACATCTATGCTATCGGACGGCTGATCGATTGTCTGTTCGACGGGCGACGCTATCGCCGGGTGGTGCGGCGGTGTACGGCACCGGATCCTGCGGAGCGTCCGCGCGACATCCGTTCGCTGCGCCGGTTGCTGCGCCGGTGCGACCGCACACCTTGGATCGGGACGGTGACTGCCGCGGTTCTGCTGGCCGGATGCCTGCTGGCGCTGCTGTCGGCCCGGCGGCAGGTCGAGGTGGAACATCGCATCCAGGAGCGCGTCGAACGGTACGGCGAACGGCGCGCCGATTCCATCGAACAGACCCGAATACAACGCATCGAGTCGTTGCGACGCAACTACGACCAGGTGCTCGGAACAGCCTGCCGTGCAACGCTGGCCAGGATCGCAACCCAGGACTATCGGGAGGCGGCACAGGTGTTGACCATTCCCTACTACCGGCAGGCATTGCCTTATTTCGATTCGATTTGCAGCCGTTTTCCCGTTCGTCCGGACGGTTCGATACCCGATGAACGGGGGGTCATCGGGCAGGTGTTCAATACCTGCCATTGCTCGCTGGATTCGGCGTTGAATCGTTTGCCCTCCATCGAGACCCTGCCTGCCGCACAACGCGACTCCCTGTTGCGGGTCATCGACCAACTGGCCGAGCAGGTGGAACAAGAGTGAGACCGGCTCACGGCAACTCCATATCCCTCCCCCCGTCAAGCATCCGTTAACGGTACGGAAACCAGCCCTTTTCAGTCCGGAAATAAGGACCGAAAAGGGCTATGGTTTTGTGGCGTATATGCT
The DNA here is from genome assembly GCA_944414825.1 of uncultured Rikenellaceae bacterium. Taxonomy (GTDB): domain Bacteria; phylum Bacteroidota; class Bacteroidia; order Bacteroidales; family Rikenellaceae; genus CALYBN01. Next base: position 1,399 of record CALYBN010000116.1, on the reverse strand, counting down.
ACATATTGGTCCTCACAAACGAAGTTCACACCTGAAGACAAATAGAAACTGGAGGTTGCTATGTACGTGGTCGGCATCTTGTTGTTGGTTGTTTTGGGAGCTCTGGTTCTCAAGTTCGGATTTAAGATCTTCCTTGCCCTGTTCGAGTTTCTGTTGCGCAATATCGTTTGGGTGCTTGTGGTGATATTTCTTTTAATATTGATTTTTAAATAAGGAATAATTATAGGTTTATTTGACAGCAGAAAGACTTCCTTGGATTATCTGAAGGAGATTTCCAAAGAGAGCAGGCGGCAGTCGGAGGCGACCAGAATGGCCGCCGAGGCAGAGCAGGACAAGGCTGAAGCCATGGTAGAGGTGGCCCGCGAACGAACCCGGGCTGCGTTGCTGCTTAAGGAGCAGGAGGAACGGTCGGCTCTGACCAAACAGATCAATGAACTGGTGTTCGATCAGGACGATCCCAAAGCGATGGTCGCCAATCTGTCGTATTTGTGCAGCCTTGTGGATGGCTGGTTGAGCAGTGCCAAGTCGGAGCGTGGCAATCGTACGTTGTGTAAGGCTGCCGAATCGAAATTCAAGATGGGACTCACACAGCTCTCCTGTGTGGATCCGGGCAATAGCATGATCCCTTATCTGAACGGTAAAGAGGCGGAGTTTCAGGAAAAACTGCAGAAGTTCAGGAAGCAGGCACGGGTCAAACTATCCGTTTCCTGGGGACTTGTAGCGCTGACGACATTGGCGCTGGTGATCGATGGGTTGGCTACGGATTGGGATGATTCAGCTCTAATATTGTTGTTGCCATTGTTCATTACGTTGATTATTGCATCTCTGGTGACGTCTAATCTGAATTCCATTGATGGCGACGATTAGGTCCGGATCCCAGACGGCGGCGCGCAAGCCGAACGACAACGACACGACCCGCGATGATGTTGGGGCCCTTGTTCCGAATGGGGGGCACGTCGGTCGTTGAACCAGGGCGATGGGAACGGAGCCTCGGCACGCAACGTGCTGGAAGGTAAACAGGCATATGTCGGAAGCGGCATATGCCTGTTGTGTGTCCGGGAGAAGGGGGCGGCCGATCACCGGCGAGCCGTTGCTCCCGTCGGTCGGCGCGGGACAGAGGGGGGGGGGAAAACGGAAAGTTGGCGTGTCAAGAGGACGTTTGCCATAAACGGTCAGGCAAAATAGGAATGAGCGAAGCGAAAAGTTCTATTTTTGCATAAATAACATGGGATGGAAGACCTGTTTCGTAGTATGAAACAGGGGACGGAAGAGGAACCATTGGTCTGGTCCGGATCCCTCAGATCGGCTGAATCGGTCATTTTGTTGTAAGTACCTATACTAATCTTGTGTTGTATGAAAGGAATTAAAACGTTGCGCGGCTTTGCTTCCGCGCTGATTG
>CALYBN010000115.1 GCA_944414825.1 uncultured Rikenellaceae bacterium | reverse complement strand
CGGCAGCCATCAGCACCGGATAGCATAACAGTCCGGCGTTGATGTTGTGGGGTTGCTGACGGATCTTATCCTTGAATGACACCGTTTTTGACAGCTCCCCCACGTAGGCGTGCATGCTCAGCAGCAGCGACAGTTCGGCCGTCTGCGGCAGGTCGCTTTGTATATAGATGGTAGCCACCTCGGGATCGAGCCCGGCTGCCAGATACTCCGAGAGGGCGTTTTTGACGTTGTCGTGGAGCAGTTTCGGATCGGGATGGGTCGTAAGCGAGTGATAGTCTGCGATAAAGAAGTAGCAATTTGCGTCGTGCTGCATCCGGACGAAATTTTTCAGGGCTCCGAAATAGTTGCCCAGGTGGAGCTGTCCGGTCGAACGGATGCCGCTTAATACAGTTTCCATAGTTTCAATAGAGTGAATTTTACCTGCAAAAGTATATAAATATTGAAAATTAGACTACTTTTGCAGGACATTAATTTTTAGAAACGACCGTACATGGGCATTTATTGGAGATTGCTGGGGTTTGCAAAACCTGTCGAGAAATATGCTATTCCGTATTTCTTCTACACCCTGTTTCACGCCTTGTTCAACACCTTCAATTTCATCATGATCATCCCGATCGTCAACACGCTTTTCGACAAGAGCGCCATGGTGGAACAGGTGACCGAAATGCCCCATTTCGCGTTGAATATGGATTATTTCAACGCCATGGTCAACTACCTGCTCTTTACGGTTTATGGCGGTCAGTATGACGTGATGAACCTGCTGGTGCTACTGGCACTGTTCATCTCCTTCTCGGCTTTCCTGAGCAACCTGTTCCGCTACCTGGGACAACGTACGATCGAGAATATGAAGATCAATACGCTGCGCCGACTGCGTAATGCCGTGTTCGACAACGTGATGGGGCTGAACGTGGGTTACTTCAGCAACGAGCGCAAGGGCGACATCATGTCCAAGATTACGTCGGACGTTCAGGTGGTGCAGTTCTGTATTACGAACACCCTGCAGGTGGCCTTCCGGGAGCCTTTCCTGATCATCGGTTACATGTTTGCGATGGTGAAACTGTCGTGGGAACTGACGATCTTCTCGGCCATTTACCTGCCGATCGTGGCGCTGGTTATCGGGTCGATCGTGAAACGGTTGCGCCGCTCAGCCAAGGAGGCTCAGGAGAACTTCGGAGACATGACCTCCGTGCTGGACGAGTCGCTGTCGGGCGTCAAGGTGATCAAAAGCTATAATGCCGAGGGCTATTTCAAACGGAAATTCCACGCTATCAACGACCGTTTCTCGGCTATCTCCCGGGCCATGGCACGGCGGCAGCAACTGGCCTCGCCGATGAGCGAATTCCTGGGTATTGTGGCCGCGGGCGGATTGCTCATTTTCGGCGGTTATCTGGTATTGAACAGTTCGCTGCAGGTGGCCGAGTTCCTGACCTATCTGGGTATTTTTACGCAGATTACCCGTCCGGTCCGCTCCTTTACGGATGCTTTCAGCAATATCAACCAGGGAATCGCAGCCGGCGAACGAGTGCTGTCGCTACTCGATACGCGGAGTGCCATCCAGGAAGCTCCGGAGGCTGTCGTTCTGACCGAATTCAAGGATTGTATAGAGTTCCGGGATGTCCGCTTCTCATATGAGAATAAGGAGGTGATCTGCGGTGTCAGCTTCACGGTCCATAAAGGGGAGACCGTAGCATTGGTCGGCCCGTCGGGAGGTGGTAAGTCGACCCTGTCAGATCTGGTTCCGAGGTTCTATGATGTGACGGGGGGAGAAATCCTGATCGACGGTCGGAATATCAAGGAGTATACGGTGGAGAGCCTGCGGAATATTTTGGGCGTTGTGGCCCAGGATACGATCTTGTTCAACGATACGATCGAGAACAATATCCGGCTCGGGAAACCGGACGCTTCGCTGTCCGAGATCGAACATGCGGCCCGGATTGCCAATGCTCATGGCTTCATCTTGGAGACGGAGCAGGGTTATCAGACCAATATCGGTGACCGTGGTGTCAAACTCTCGGGCGGACAGCGCCAGCGTTTGAGCATTGCCCGGGCGGTGTTGAAAAATCCGTCGATCCTGATCCTGGATGAGGCTACCTCGGCACTGGATACCGAGAGCGAGAAGCTGGTGCAGGAGGCTCTGGATTCATTGCTCGTGGGGCGTACGTCGATCGTGATTGCGCACCGGCTCAGTACGATCTGCAATGCGGATAAGATTCTGGTCGTGGAGCAGGGCCGGATCGTGGAGACCGGAACACACCAGGAGTTGATCGAAATGGGCGGTCTCTACTGCAAGTTGGTGGAGATGCAGCACATGGCCTCCTAAAATTTAATGCGTGGAGGCCTCCGGTGAAGAGAGGTGTGTGTATACTGCTACCGACTTTTTTTTTATTTGCGTAGTCGAGAAATCCTAGGATACGCGAGATATGGCTTACAAGATTGCTTTTCTTCACATTTCCTTTCCGGCTGGCGGGGCCGAACGGGTTTCGGCCGATATTGCGGCTTATGTTGCCCTGCGGGGATACACCTCCTATATGTTTGTCCAGCGGCTCGACCGGGAGCGTCTCCTGGCGGGTGATGCCGCTACGTTGACCTTCCTGACGCTGCCCGATGCCCGATTCGATTCGCAGCCCAATGCCGAGTTTATTGCGGCGGAGTTGAATCGTTTGGGCGTGGATATCTTTATTCTGCCGGTCAATTATGTGGAGATGCTGTTTTATATCCGTGAGCATACGCGGTGTAAGATCATTTTTTCGTGCCATAATGTTCCCTTGTGGGAGTGTTTTGTCGACATGGACCGGCGGAAGAGAGAGACTTTGGCCCGGAGGGGAGGTTGGTTCCGCTGGTATCTGCTCCGATGGCCGAGGTATGCCTTGACGCATAGTGTGGAGAGACGTGCCGAGAGACGCTATCGCAAGTTATACGAAACGTGTGACGCTTTTACTGTGCTGTGCGATGCGTACCGGGAGGAGATGTGCCGGATGTTGCATCTGGATCCGATGAACAATCGGGTGGAGGTAATGCACAATTTTCTGAATCCCTTGCCGGCGGATTTCGCTCCGGTGCAGCCTGCGGAGCGACTGAAGCGGGTGCTTTATGTAGGACGGTTGAGTTATGTGGATAAGCGGGTCGAACGACTGTTGGCCATTTGGAAGGAGGTGGCACAGCGTTTTCCCGATTGGGAGCTGTCGTTGGTGGGCGATGGTCCGGACGAAGTTCGGCTCCGGCGTATTGTGGAGCGAGAACGGTTGCCCCGCCTCTTTTTCCGAGGGTATACGACCGACCCGGAGCGCTATTATCGTGATGCCGCGATCCTCTGCCTGACTTCGACCTTCGAAGGCTGGCCGCTGGTGCTGGCTGAGGCACAGCGCTATGGGGTGGTTCCGGTGGCATACGATTGCGCCGGCGGGGTACATGAACTGCTGGCGGAGGATGGAGTGAATGGTATGTTGGTGAAGCCCTTCTGCAAGCGGCAGTTCGTGGAGAAACTGTCCCGGCTGATGGCGGATGATCGGTTGCGTGGAGAGATGAGCTGTAATGTAGCACGTAAGGCGGAGGGCTACGACCGGGAGAAGGCGTGCCAACACTGGCTGGAACTTTTCGATCGTTTGATGACGGATCGTACTGCGAGTACAGCTGCGTTGTGAACGGGCGATGAACCGATGAGGTGAGAAAACGGCAGGTCCCGGAGATACAATCACATCTCCGGGACCTGCCGTTTTTTGTATAGAGGCAAGTACCCCCCCCCTCCTCAGATTATGAGAGGCTGGCGATCCGTTCGCGGATGGCTTTGATCTTCGCCTCGGCGTCGGCCTGCTTGGCACGTTCGGTTTCGACCACCTTGGCCGGAGCGTTGGTCACGAAGCGTTCATTGCCCAGCTTTTTCAGTACGGATGCGAGGAATCCTTCCAGGTAGGTCAATTCGTCATTCAACTTTTTCAGCTCGGCCGTGACATCGATCCGGTTGCTCAGCGGGACGAAATACTGCGTAGTCTTGACAATGAAGGTTGCTGCCGTTGGATCTTTCTCCTGTGCAAGTTCGATCGACGAGAGATTGGCCATTTTCTGCAGAACGGGGTTGTACTGCGGATGGTAGTTCTCATCGGCGATCACTTTCAACTCGAGCGCTTCCCGATTGGGCAGGTTGCGCTCCTTGCGGATATTGCGGATGGCTGAGATCGCCTCTTTTACCTTGTCGAATTCGGCGATAATCACTTCGTCCGGCTGCTCGGCACGCGGGGCGAGGCTTACCATGATACTCTCGCCCTCCTTGCGGGGTGCGATGTGATGCCATATCTCCTCCGTAATGAAAGGCATGAAGGGATGGATCATCTGGAGCAGTTTCTCGAAGAATACCTTGGTCTGGGCCAGTGTTCGGGCATCGATCGGGCATTGGTAGGCCGGCTTGACCATCTCCAGATACCAGCCCGAGAATTCATCCCAGAACAACTTGTAGACCTTCATCAGTGCCTCCGAAATGCGATAGGCTGCGAAGTCGGCCTCCATTTCGGTTAGGGCCTTCTTCAGCGTGGCGTCGAACCATTTGACGGCCAGGGCACAGTTCTCATCCTGCGGCAGCGTATCGTCCACCTTCCAGGAGTTGACCAGGCGGTAGGCGTTCCAGATTTTGTTGCCGAAGTTGCGGCCCTGCTCGCAGAGGCTCTCGTCGAACATAAGGTCGTTGCCGGCAGACGAGCAGAGCAGCATTGCCACGCGCATGCCGTCGGCGCCGTATTGGGCGATCAGGTCGAGCGGATCGGGCGAGTTACCCAGTTGTTTGCTCATCTTGCGGCCCAACTTGTCGCGGACGATACCGGTGAAGTAGACGTGTCCGAAGGGTTTTTCACCCCGGTATTCATATCCGGCCATGATCATGCGCGCCACCCAGAAGAAGATGATGTCCGGGGCGGTGATCAGATCGTTGGTCGGGTAGTAGTACTGAATCTCCTTGTTGTCCGGATGGCGGATGCCGTCGAATACCGAAATTGGCCACAGCCACGAGCTGAACCACGTATCCAGAACATCCTCATCCTGCCGCAGATCTTCGGCCCGCAGCTCCGGGTTGCCGCTCTTTGCACGGGCCAGTTCCAGGGCTTTCTCACGGGTTTCGGCTACGACATAGCCGCCTTTGGGCAGGTAGTAGGCCGGGATTTGCTGCCCCCACCACAACTGGCGCGAGATGCACCAGTCCTTGATGTTTTCCATCCAGTAGCGGTACGTATTCTTGTATTTGGCCGGGACGAATTCGATGATATCCTCCATGACGGCGCGTGTAGCCGGTTTGGCCAGTTCCTCCATGCGCAGGAACCACTGCATCGAGAGTTTCGGCTCGATGGGGACTCCCGTACGTTCCGAACAGCCCACCTTGTTGGTGTAGGCCTCGGTCTTTTCGAGCAGTCCGGCTGCGGCCAGGTCGCCTTCGATCTGTTTGCGCAGGGCGAAACGATCCATACCCTCGTACAGACCTACCTTGCCGTTGACCGTGCCGTCGTCGTTGAAGATGTCGATGCTCTCCAGACCGTATTTTTCACCCAGCATGTAGTCGTTGATGTCGTGGGCCGGCGTTACCTTCAGGGCTCCCGTTCCGAACTCGATATCCACGTACTCGTCCATGATGACAGGGATCGAGCGGCCCACCAGCGGTACGATCACGCGTTTGCCTTTCAGATCCGTGTAACGCGGGTCGTTGGGGTTGACGCAGAGCGCCGTGTCGCCCAGGATGGTCTCCGGACGCGTCGTAGCCACGATCACGGCCTTATCGCTGCCTTCGATCCGGTAGCGCAGATAGTAGAGTTTCCCTTGAGACTCCTTGTAAATGACCTCTTCGTCCGACAGAGCGGTCTGTGCTGCAGGGTCCCAGTTGACCATGCGTACGCCGCGATAGATCTTGCCCTTGTTGTAGAGGTCGACGAAGACTTTCAGAACACCCTCGGTGCGGGCCTCATCCATCGTGAAGCAGGTGCGGTCCCAGTCGCAGGAGGCACCCAACTTACGCAACTGTTTGAGGATGATGCCGCCGTGTTTCTCTTTCCACTCCCAAGCGTGGCGCAGGAACTCCTCACGGGTGAGCGAGGACTTCTCGATCCCTTCGGCTTTCAACTTGGCGACTACTTTGGCCTCTGTGGCAATCGAAGCGTGGTCGGTTCCCGGCACCCAGCAGGCATTCTTACCCTGCATGCGGGCCCGGCGGACCAAGACGTCCTGGAGCGTGTTGTTGAGCATGTGTCCCATGTGGAGCATGCCGGTGACATTGGGGGGCGGGATGACGATGGTGTAAGGTTCACGTTCGTCCGGTTCCGAGTGGAAAAATTTATGGTTGATCCAATAGTCGTACCACTTGCCCTCGATCTCCTGCGGGATATACTTGTCTCCGATTTCCATAGTGCGTCGTTGTCCGTTAAAAATATTTTGCATTCAATTTGCAAAGATAGTTTTTTATGGTGGATCTGCTGCCTTTGTTTCCTACAATTTTCGCGTTGCTGGTGCGTTTATATAGAAACCATGCGGAAATTCCGCGGGGAATCATTATCTTTGCAGGTTAAAGTTAGAATTATGGAGAAGAAAAATAAGATAAAAGTAGATGATTTTGCTGGTATAACCGACATGCTTGAGGGGCGTCATCAGGTCATCCCCATTGTGACCGGGGAGGAGGATGATGCTGCGCCCGAGGTGATCGGTCCCGGTGTTTTGCCGATCCTTACCCTTCGAAGTTCGGTGCTCTTCCCGGGTGCCATTACACCGATTACGGTGGGACGTCAGAAGTCGATGAAACTGATTCGAGACGTTGAGTCCGGAAGCGGAATTCTGGGTGCGGCGTTGCAAAAAGAGGCCGATATCGAAAATCCTGGCCCGGAGGATGTCTATAAGATCGGAACGGCAGCCCGGATTCTGAAGGTGTTGGAGATGCCTAATGGCAACCTGACGGTCATCCTGCATGGGCAGGAGAAGATCGAGATCAAGAGTTTCCTCTCGTCGGACCCCTATTTTACGGCTACGATTGAGCCGCTGAAAGATTCCAGCCCGGAGAAGGGAAACGTGGAGTTCGATGCCCTGGTGGATTCGATTCGTGATGTAGCGCTCAATATCATCGCCATCTCGCCCAATATGCCCAAGGAGGCGTCGTTCGCCATCAAGAACATAGACAGCAAGCGGGGGCTCATCAATTTCATCTGTTCGAATCTGGATCTGCCTGACGCCGACCGCCAGCATCTGCTGGAGGCTCCCGGCCTGTTGGCTCGTGCGCGGCGGTTGCTGGAGATTCTGGTCAAGCAGCAGCAACTGCTCGAACTGAAGAATGAGATCCAGAGCAAGGTGAAACGTGATCTGGATCAGCAGCAGCGCGACTATTTCCTGCAGCAGCAGATCCGCACCATCCAGGACGAACTGGGCGGTGACCCTACGGAGAATGACGTGGCGGAACTGCGCGAGCGCGCCAAGAAGAAGAAATGGAGCAAGGAGGTGGCCGAGACTTTCGAGAAGGAGGTGAGCAAACTGGAACGACTGAATCCGGCCATCGCTGAATATTCTGTGCAGATGACCTACCTGCAACTGATGCTTGACCTGCCGTGGAACGAGACGACCAAAGACAATCTCGACCTGCAGCGGGCCCGTAAACGGCTGGATGCCGACCATTTTGGTCTCGAGGAGGTGAAGGAGCGTATTCTGGAGCACCTGGCTATCATCAAACTCAAGGGCGATCTGAAGTCGCCGATCATCTGCCTGTATGGGCCTCCGGGAGTGGGAAAAACCTCGCTCGGGAAGAGTGTGGCCGAATCACTCAAGCGTAAGTTCGGGCGCATCTCGCTGGGCGGCCTGCACGACGAAGCCGAAATCCGCGGGCACCGTCGCACCTACATCGGGGCGATGCCGGGCCGGATCATACAGACCATCAAGCGGTGCGGGTCGTCGAATCCCGTGATTATCCTCGACGAGGTGGACAAGGTGGGTATGGGTAACCACGGTGATCCGTCGTCGGCCTTGCTCGAAGTGCTCGATCCGGAACAGAACACCACGTTCCACGACAATTATCTGGATATGGAGTACGACCTGTCGAAGGTGTTGTTTATCGCTACGGCCAACAATGTGGGGAATATCAGCCCGGCTTTGCGCGACCGTATGGAGATGATCAATATTCCGGGCTATCTCCTCGAGGAGAAGATCCAGATTGCCCTGAAGCACTTGATCCCCAAGCAACTCGAGGCACACGGCGTACCGCGTACAGAGTTGAAGATGAATGCTGCGGTGGTGGAGAAAATTATTTCGGAGTATACGCGTGAGGCGGGTGTCCGTACGTTGGACAAACTACTGGCCAAGATCGCACGCTATCGGGCCAAGAACATTGGCTTCGGCGAGGAGTACAAGCCCCAGATCACGGAGGCGGATGTCGAGAAGATTCTCGGCATGCCCAAGTTCCAGCGCGAGATGTACGAAGTGGGCGGTATTGTCGGCGTGGTGACGGGCCTGGCCTGGACTGAAGTGGGTGGCGACATTCTTTATATCGAGTCGGTTCTGACGCCCGGCAGCGGGAAGCTCAACCTGACGGGAAATCTGGGCGATGTGATGAAGGAGTCGGCGACGATCGCATTGGAGTGGATCAAGGCCCATTTTGTGGAGCTGGGAATTGACCGCGAGAAGTTCGAGAAGTGGGATATCAACGTCCATGTGCCCGAGGGCGCAATTCCGAAGGATGGCCCCAGTGCCGGTATCACGATGGTGACGTCGATGGTGTCGACCTTCACGGGGCGCAAGGTGAAGGAGCGGATCGCGATGACGGGCGAAACCACCCTGCGGGGGCGTGTGATGCCCGTGGGCGGAATCAAGGAGAAGATCCTGGCAGCCAAGCGGGCCGGTATCCATGAGATTATACTCAGCGAGGACAACCGGAAGGATATCGCCGAGATCAAAGCTGATTACATTAAAGGTCTGACGTTCCATTATGTGCGTTGGAATTGCGATGTGTTGAAACTGGCTTTGTTGTAAGAGGCGGGAACTTTAGGGAAAGATTCTCTGGTAGAAAAATTCCGGAGTGGTTTTATGAGCCATTCCGGATTTTTTTTGCTCTGTGTTGAAGGACTGCTGAAGGGACGGAGAGAGAGCATGTCGGACGAAAGCGGCTTGCTCCCTGTCTAATAGGGAAAAAGAGACCTCCGACGTAGAGTCAGAGGTCTGGAAAAAGTCCCGTCAAATCGGTAATTTTGCAGTATTCGTTGATGATCGGGAAAACGGTCAGAAGCGGATATTGTTTTGTGTCGGAGTGTTCTGCGCAGGTTGTTCGGCAGGTTCGTTCTGTGTCGGTTCGTCTTTCTGCGGCTTGGTCGGGACTTTGGTGGTATCGGCCGGTTCTGCCGGCTGGTCAGGTTGCTGAGCTATGAATAAAGAAAATTGTTTTTCAGGAGTTGGAGCCGGTTTATCTTGTTGAGGTTTAGCCGGAGCAGGTGCCTGTGTTGTGTCGGCGGGTTGCTCGGTCGGGGTTTCAGACTTTTCTGGAGTCTGCGCGGTTGCTACGAATGCACTACCCAGAAACAGGGTAATCATAGCTGCGGAAAAAAGTGTCTTTTTCATGGCTTTTATTCTTTTATGGTCCAATACGTATATTTCTGTGTTTGCTCCTTTGCGATTGCATGTTGGTAAAGTTCAACCGGGATGCCAGGATGAATTATTTTATGCAAGTTGCTGATAATTTTGTTCTTGGATGGTTTGTATCGAAGATGATAGGTGTGGAAAGTGTGGAAAATATCGGTGTCGATGAGGAATTTTCCCACAAGTTGTTTCAGAACGGAATGTCGGTCGGATAGGATATAACGATAAAACCGCCTCTTGCGGGGCGGCGGTTTCGTACATGATACAGAATAGGGTCCCGTTCCAGACGGGCCTATCTCCCGAGGTTATTCGATGCCGTAGGTTTTGAGTTTGTTGTATAGGGTTTTGCGGTCGATGCCCAATAGCTTGGCTGCTTTCGATTTGTTTTGGCCAGTCAGCTCGAGGGCATGGCGAATACGCTCAATTTCGGTTTGAGGGTCGTGTAGGGCAACGGGTTTGATTGCGCTGGCTGTGATCTCGGCCGGCAGGTCACTGGCCGTGATGTGGTCGGTACGAGCCAGCAGGGCGGCACAACGCACCGTGTTGCGCATCTGTCGCAGGTTGCCGGGCCAGCCGTATTGCAGCATCAGGGTTGTGGCTCCGGCGTCGAATCCAACCAGTTGTTTCTCGAATTCCTGATTTGCTTGCCTGAGGAAAAACTCGGCATAGAGCATAATATCGTCCCGTTGTTCGGCCAGATCGGGCATGTGGAGTGAGAATTCGTTGAGCCGGTGATAGAGATCCTCGCGGAAAGATCCCTTGGCGATCGCTGCTTCCAGATTTTCGTTGGTGGCTGTCACCAGGCGGATGTCCACGTCGATTTCGGTGTTGCTGCCCACGGGGCGTATCTTGCGTTCCTGAAGGGCTCGCAGTAACTGTATTTGAGTCTCGTAACCGAGATTTCCCACTTCGTCCAGAAAGAGCGTTCCGCCGTTGGCTGCTACGAATGCGCCCGTTTTATCAGTGAGTGCTCCCGTGAACGATCCCTTTACGTGGCCGAAGAATTCCGAAGCAGCCAGTTCGCGGGAGATGGCCCCGCAGTCGATCGCCACGAACGGCTTGTCGGCACGTTTGCTCTCCAGGTGGATCATACGGGCAATGTGCTCCTTACCCGTTCCGCTTGCTCCGTTGATCAGAACTGACAGATTGGTAGGGGCGACCAGGCGGACATAATCATAGAGGCGACGGGCCGCCTCGCTCTTCCCTTCGATGTAATCAGCCTGATTGTAGGCTGTTTTATGATGTTTGGCCGGTTTTGTCTGCTGTTCCGGGGTGTTGTTTGAAGGTCCCGTTACGGAAGCCGACGCAGCCATGGCCTCTTCCATCTTGCGCAGCAACTCGTCGGGATTGATCGGTTTCGAGATGTAATCTTTGGCCCCGAGTTTTATGCTGCGCACGGCGGTCTGGATGTCGGCATAGCTGGTCATGACGATGGCCGGCAGGTCGGATTGGTTGTCGGCCAGCCACTGGAGCAGGTAGATGCCGTCCTGGCCGGGCAGACGCATGTCGGTCAGGACGATCGAGAACTGTTCTGTGGCGAGCAGTTTCTCGGCCGCCTCGACCGTTCCTGTCGTGCGGACTGTGAATCCTTTCCGTTCAAGCCAGGTCTTGAGCATCAAGGCAAACGTAGTGTCATCTTCGACGATCAGTACCGATTTCATCTCTTTTTCGGGTTTTCAGACAAAGTTATTCTCTTTTCCGCTTTTTTCACAATCTCTTCGGCCTGAGCCGCAACTTTTTCGCCGTTTTGGATAATCTCTTCTGTCATTTCTCCCTGTGCATGTTCCATTTTGGTTAGCAGAGAGACCGTTTCCGAAGCTTCAAGCAATCGGAACATCGGGAGCATTTTGTGGGCTATGGCCTGGAGTGCGGCCATCTCCCGTTCGACGAGAACCGTGTGGAGCCTGTCGAGGTTCTCCCGTGTCTGTTCGATGAAAGAACGCAGAATCTCCTCGGCGGCAAACGTGTCGTCGCCTGCAAAAACGGTCAGCGGGGCGAACATATCGCCAGCCGTTTCGTCCTGTTTCGGCGATGCTGTGGCGCCTCTCTCTTCTGCGAGGGGATAAAGGGGCTTCCCTTTGGAGCAGACCAGTGGCCTGATACATTCTGTCAGGTCGCGCTGCGAGAATGGTTTATTGAGCGATGCGGCGAATCCTTCCGCCAAGAAATCCTCCCGACGGTTGTCCGAACGGGCGGTGACGGCTATCACTGGGAGAAGAGCATCGAGGGTGTGTATGTGGCGCAATACCTCGTAGCCATCCATGGCCGGCATCTGGATGTCAGTCAGAATGACGTCGTAGGCATGGGATGTGATTCTAGACTCCAGTTCCTGCTCCGGGTGCTGACAGCAGTCGGCCTCCATGCCCAGGCGACGGCACATGGCTTGCGTGATCTCCAGTTGGAACCGGTCGTCGTCGATCAACAAACAGCGAATGCCCTGCAGGGGTGGTGTTGCGGTCGTGAGAACAGTTTCTGCGGCTGTCGGTTCGGAAGAGGGAACTCCGGATACTGCCTCCGAAAGATGAGATCCCGACATGGCTGGAATTTCGGAAACCTGCGACTCTGTGGTAGCGGGGTGGAGCGGAAGTTCTACTTCGAATGTGGAACCCTTCCCGAGAACGCTGTGCAGGGAGATCGATCCGCCGAGCAGCTCGACCAATTTGTGTGTAATGGAGAGACCCAATCCGAACCCTTCCACCCCTTGAGCCGAAGGCAGACGGACAAACTCTTGATAGATTTTTTCCTGCTCCTGCGGTCCGATGCCACGTCCCGTGTCGCTTACCGAGAACCGGAGCCGGTCGCCCTTCAGGTCGGCCTGCAGGGAGATGCTGCCGTGATCTGTGAATTTCAGGGCGTTGGACAACAGGTTGTCTGCCACCTGCCGGATTCGGACCGGATCGCCTATCATGATCCGCTCCAGTGTGGGCGAGAGTTTTTCTTCGAGAGATAGTCCTTTTTTTCGGGTGGCAGGTTCGTATCCTGAAAGAATTTCGGTGAACAGGTGTGCCGGATTGAATGCTACGTCGTTCAAGTCCATTTTGTGCGATTCCAACCGGTGGAAATCGAGCATGTCGTTTACCAGGCGCAGCAGATGATGCGCCGAGAGTTGCATATTGCAGAGGCAGTGTTGTTGATGGGTGTCGGTGACCATCTGGGAGAGCAGTTCCAGTTGGCCCATGATCGCACCCAGCGGGGCCTTGATGTCATGAGTGATGGTGAGCATCAGTTGTTCGCGGATCTTCAGTAACTCTGCGGCATAGCGGTTGGCGGCCTCCAGTTCACGTTTTTGCCGGTTACTGCGGTTGATGTCGCGCCAGATGATGATCAGAAAGATCAGCGTGAGAAAAATTCCTAGAATGGCTGCATTGCCGATAACCGTGATGGTGTGTCGTTGTGCTTTTTTCTGCCCGGTCAATCGCTCGAGGGTCAGACCCGTCCACTCCTGTTCGAAATCATGGATCAGCCGACCGATCTTCTCCGTGACCAGACGGTTGCTGCGTTGCAATCGGTTGCCGGCTTCCCAGGCTTTGTCATAGATCTGCTGTCGGCGCATATCGACGCTCTCCTGCAGATTGCGCAACAGGGTGATGATCGTATCGGGACTGATCGTCGGAATCGGGATGGCAGGCGGCTGGGGCGTGACTTGCGATACGTGGGTGTTGATCACCACCGTTGAGTCCAGTTCCACTGGCGAAAAGGCGTTGGCCAGACGACGAAAGAAACCGGGACGTTTTTTCCGCGTCGTGACGATCGTGTCGTGACGTACGTAGGCTGTTTGGCTCTGCTGAGATACCTTCTCCTCGAGTTGCGAAATCTCCGGCTCTCCGGGAGGAGAGGGGCTTTTGATCGGAGAGGCGGATAGAGAGTCCTCCGGAGAGGGAGACAAAAGCATTTGAGTGGTGGTATCCGAGACAATCCTGCTGGCTGTGAGCAGACTGTCAATGTTTTCGTCGTAGAATTGTCCGGCCGCTGCCGAATGGACATTGCTGCGTAGAATGAGCATGTTCTGTTCCTGAACGGCGAGTAGCGTCGTGATGCTGTCGAGTCGTTGGCGTTGTAGAGAATCGGTTGCTTCTACGCCGAACATCCCCAGGGAGTCGATATATATGCGGACGGAATCCATCTCCTGACGGTAGGCTTGATCGTAAGAGAGGTAGCCTGCGAACATGAATTGTCCGTAGTTTTCAGCCCGATAGAGATGGTAGAGTGTACGGCTGATGTAGCTGTATTTGGTGTAGAGTTGTGATTCGTAGTCGTCCAACGAAGAACTTCTCACCATCTCTCGGTAGACGTACCGTACGGAGAGTATGGCACATATTAGGATCAAGAGGTAGCCGGCAGTGATTTTCCATTTGACGGCTCTCTGATTGCCTTTTGTGGGTTGGTTGGGTGTTCCGGGGTTGGACATATGCTGAGTGAAGAATAGATGGTGAGGGGCAAAGATATGGTTTTTTTCCGTGTCGGGGATGAAAAAAAACGGAGAGTTCTCCTTGTGAGTGAACTCCCCGCTTAATTTCGATGTCGTGCCTCTATTGACCGAGGATCTCCCGTAAGTAGGAGTCGAGATAGAGAAGTTCGTGATCGCCTTGGATCACGTCGTTCAGTAACATCTCTTCGTCACTGTGGTCGTTGAGGACGGCATCCGGTTTTGTGTCGGAATTTTCCATAGGCGTTTGGTTTGATTCGTTGTTTCATCTATCTAAACGCACCTCGCCTCTGGAATATTGCCTGCTAGCTCAAAATAAGTTGTTTTTCCTGAATCATTTTGCGCAGGTTGATCAGTGCATAACGCATCCGACCCAGTGCGGTGTTGATGCTGACATTGGTCTGCTCTGCGATCTCTTTGAAACTCAGGTTGCTGTAATACCTCATCATGACGACCTCTTTTTGTTCGGTCGGCAGGAAATCGATCAGTTTGCGTACATCGTTTTCGATCTGGCGGGTCACGATCTTATCCTCGATCGTCTCGTCCGAGAATTTCTTGCTGTTGAGGATGTCGTAACCGGCATCCGTTTCGCTCAGGTTGTTCTGCATTTTGAGCTGACGGAAGTGGTCGATCACCTGGTTGTGTGCGATGCGCAACACCCACGAAAGAAACCTTCCGCTCTCCGTATAACGGCCTTCGCCCAGGAACCGGATCACCTTGATGAACGTTTCCTGAAAAATGTCGTCAGCTATCTCTCGGTCCTTGACCATCATGAAAATATAATCAGAGACACGTTTCCGATGACGGTCGATCAGTACGGATATGGCACTCTCATTGCCTGCGAGATAGGTATTAAGCAGTTCTTGGTCGCTTAATGCTTTGAAATCCATCTTCTACTCTCATTATTTGGTTTTGAGTAGATTTTCTTCAATAGGCAATACTGGTTTAAAGGTTAAAGAACCGAGTTCGATGATGTGTTCCGTATAAATGTTGGTGTTGCAAGGTAGTGAATTTTTTTATTATTGCAAAATATATTCTCATTTGTTTCGTTGCAGTATAATTTTGTTTTGTCTGTTTCATATCAAATCTTGTGCCAAAACGTTTGGACTGCTTTGTGATTTGGGTTGCTAATCCTGCGATTTGGGTGATAAGTATAGCTTGTTAGAGCGGTGATTTGTTGGATTGGGTTAGAGTAGAGGTGGATTCCGTACTGTTGGGGCATAATAAAAGGGAAAACCGGATCAGACCGGTTTCCCCTTTTATTATATATAATGTATGATTTCTATTCTGCAGATGTTCCCAATTCGTCCGAGACCAGAATCCGTCCGCAGTATTCGCACACGATGATCTTTTTGCTCTGGCGGATTTCGAATTGCCGCTGGGGTGGGATGCGGTTGAAACAGCCGCCGCAGGCATCGCGCTGTACGGTAACTACAGCCAGACCGTTGCGGACATTGTTCCGTATCCGTTTGTAAGCCGTCAGCAGACGTGTGTCGATCACAGCCTGTGCTTTGGCTTCCTGTTCGCGCAGAGCCTCCATCTCCTTGGCAGTCTCCTGGTCGATACTGTCAAGTTCGGCTTTCTTCTGGTCCAGATCGATCTTGCGGTCAGCGATAACGGCTTCAGCGTCTTCGGCCATTTTCTTTTTTGCCTTGATCTCGCCGCTGTACTCTTTCAGACGTTTTTCGGCCAGTTCGATCTCCAGTTGTTGGTATTCGATCTCTTTCGAAAGAGAGTCGAACTCGCGATTGTTCCGTACATTGCGTTGTTGTTCCTCGTATTTGGCGATGAGGGCTTTGGCCTGTTCGATCTCATCCTTACGCTGACGCGTCATTTGGTTGAGGTCGTCGATCTCCTTGCCGATATTTTCGATCCGGGTCTGCAAGCCGGCTACTTCGTCTTCCAGATCCTGCACTTCGAGCGGCAGTTCTCCTTTGAGTTTGTTGATTTCGTCGATTTTGGAGTCTATCTTCTGGAGATTGTACAAGGCGCCGATCTTCTCTTCGATGGAGTAATCGGTAGTTTCGGCTGCTTTTTTGTTTGCTGTTGCCATATCAGTAAGCTCTTATACTAAGTAATTTATCGGATTTCGCGATTTCTTGCTCTTATGGAGTGCAAAAGTAGCGATTTTTTTTGTAATAATATCAAATAAGAGGTCGATTGCGCAATATTCGCTTTCGAAATGTCCGATATCGGCCACAACCAGCCGTTTGTCGGCATCCAGGAAGTCGTTGTATTTGAAGTCTGCGGCCAGATACAGGTCGGCTCCGGCTGCTGCTGCCGTATCGATCAACGAGGCTCCGGCGCCGGTGCAGAGAGCCACCCGGCTCACCGTTTCGCGACAAAAATCGCTGTGGCGTATGACCTGTACGTTCAACCGCTGTTGTACCTTTCGCAGGAAGTCAAGGGGCGGCAGCGGCTGGGGCAGATGGCCGATCACGCCGAATCCGATCTCGCTCTGTCCGGGACGCGAGGGGCTGAGTAGCTTTACCTCCTGCAGTCCGAGCAGTTCTGCCACGCGGTAGCTCATGCCGCCCGGAACGGCGTCGAGGTTCGTGTGACAGGCATACAGAGCGATGCCTCGCTGCACGGCCCGTTCCACGACACGCTGGATGTAGTTGCTGCCGTTGAGCCGCTTGAGAGCGTGGAAGATGATCGGATGGTGCGAGATCACCAACCCGACGCCCAATGCTTCCGCCTCGTCCATGACCTCTTCGGTGATGTCCACGCAGAGCAGGGCAGATTCTACGTCGTCTTCCGGGTGTCCGACGATCAGGCCCGAATTGTCGTAATCTTCTTGAGTTGCCAGCGGAGCTGTTTGTTCGATGACTTGAGTGATTTCGCTGATTTTCATGAAATTATTGTTAGGAATTGCTGCTCCCTCCCCCCCCCGATGATTCGAATGGGGTCGGAGAGGGCCTTTCTCGCGGTTCTAAAATAGGGTCTGTTCGTAGATGCGGGGCTTGGCCGGTTTCTCCTCTGCAGATGGCTGGGGGGAATTCTCCTCGGAATGGGCTGCCCCCAGAGCCTCATCCTTTGGTTTAATGGGTTCGGCAGGGAACAGCGTCTGTTCGCAGGACTCTGCGCTCGGGACGGCATCTTCGGCAGCAGAGGACTCCTCCTCCGGATCTTCCCATGGATCGGCAGTCGGATTAATCCCTTCGGGCATGTCGAGCAATTCATCGATCGGAGTGTCCGAAATCGCTGACGGGGCCGTCACAGGTTCTGCTGCAGGGGCAACGTCCAGTTCGAAGGCTGCATCATTGTCCGGGGCGTTTCTTGTTTCCGTCATTGTATCGGGTACGGAGGCCAAGGTGTCTCCCATGGGGGCGGTCTCCGATAGTTCTGTACGGTCAACTTCTTCTGCAGGAGAATCGTCTGCGAGGATGGCGGTCTCCAGGGTCACGGGGTCGGTAGTAACACCTGCCGGCTCCATCTTGGTCGGGATGGCCGTGTCCGGCCTGCTCTCTGCAAAGCCTGCCTGGGTCTGGGCCGTCGCTCCCTGGGTGCTAGAATCCTCACCTGCCGACAGCGTATCGGTGGTGGCTTGGGGTACAACAACTGGTTCCGATATCTCTCCGGATGTTTCATAGGCCGCTTCGTCCACCAGATCCTCGCCGTCCATTTTCAGTTCCTGACGTATCTCGAGCAGGATTGCCTTGATGGCCAGCAGCCGGTCGACCACCTCCATGTCGCGATGGCTGCCTTCTTTGTTCTCCTTGATGCGTTTCTGAGCACCGGCCAACGTCATGCCCTTCTCTTTGACCAGATGGTAGATCAGTTTCAGATTGTCGACATCCTCCGGGGTGAACATGCGGTTGCCCTTCTTGTTTTTGTGGGGTTTCAGAATATCGAATTTCTGCTCCCAGAACCGGATCAGTGAGGGGTTTACGTCGAACATCTCCGAGACTTCGCCCATCGAATAGTATATCTTGCCCTTCTTGTGGTGAATTTCGTCCATAGCGTCAGCTGGCTTGAGGATTGATAACAATTACAAAAATAGCAATAATTTTTGGTTTTCATTTTCCCGGAACGGAATATGTTTATATCTTTAAACCTCTTAAAAGCGGATATCATGACTCGTATTGCAAAAAGCCTTACCCAGTTGGTGGGACACACCCCGCTGTTGGAACTCGAGAATTTCAGCCGCCGGCACCATTTGACGGCTCATCTGATCGCCAAGTTGGAGTATTTCAATCCGACTGGCAGCGTTAAGGCCCGTACGGCATTGGCCATGGTGGAGGATGCCGAGCGGCGCGGCCTGTTGCAGCCCGGTGCGACGCTCATCGAACCCACCAGCGGTAATACAGGGATCGGGCTGGCTTTTGTGGCGGCCGCACGCGGTTACCGACTGATTCTCACTATGCCCGATACGATGAGCGTGGAGCGCCGCCGTATCCTGCAGGCCCTGGGGGCCGAACTGGTGTTGACGCCCGGAGCAGAAGGCATGAAGGGAGCGATTGCACGCGCTGAACAGCTGCATGCCGAGATTCCCGGCAGCCTGATCCCCGGTCAGTTTGTCAACCCGGCCAATCCGGCAGTGCATGAGCGGACGACGGCTGTGGAGATTTGGGAAGATACCGGACATCGGGTCGATGTTTTTGTGGCCGGCGTCGGGACGGGCGGAACAATCAGCGGCGTGGGCCGGAAATTGAAGGCGCTGAACCCGGCGGTGCGGATCGTGGCGGTCGAACCGACCGATTCCCCCGTGTTGGCGGGCGGGAAGCCGGGCCCGCACAAGTTGCAGGGGATCGGAGCAGGATTTGTGCCGGAGACTTTCGACCGGGCCGTGGTGGACGAGATTTTTGGTGTGACGGCCGAGGAAGCTTTCGATACGGCTCGCGAATTGGCCCGTACGGAGGGTGTGCTGGTGGGTATATCGTCCGGTGCGGCGGCCTTTGCGGCGGCGCAGCTGGCCCGGCGGGCTGAATATGAGGGCAAGAACGTGGTTGTGCTTCTGCCTGATACGGGGGAGCGCTATCTGTCGACGCCGTTGTTTGACTTCGAGGGGTAGAGCCGGCAGAAGTGCCCGGGCCGGAAAGGGTGTCGATAGGGAACGGATAAAAAAGAGGCGGACCCGTGCGACGGGTTCCGAGAATTCTTCGTACCTTTGCGGCGCAAATTCGGAAACCATGGGAATGAAAGTATGCGGAACAGTGATCGGCGGCAACAAGATCGGCCGGATGTTGGGCTTCCCGACGGCCAATATCGCCGTGGACGAGACCTTTGCGGCCCGCGACGGGGTGTATGTTGCCCGGGTGACGGTGGAGGGCGTACTCTACGACGGCATGGCTTACGTGGGGTATAAACCCTCGGTGAGCAATGCCCACCGGCGTGTGCTGGAGGTGAACCTGTTTGGCTTCTCGGGGGACCTCTACGACCGGGAGATTGGCGTGGAACTGCTCGATTTCGTGCGGGAAGATTGCCGGATGGACTCCATTGAGGCGCTTCGCAGCCAACTCCAGGAGGATCGGCGCGTGATTACGGAAATACTCAAACAAAAATAAACCTATGTTCATAGACACAACGCTGCCCTACAAGGTGGCAGATATTTCGCTGGCCGACTGGGGCCGCAAAGAGATCGAGGTATCGGAGCACGAGATGCCGGGATTGATGGCCGTGCGCCGGAAGTACGGAGCGCAGAAACCGCTCCGTGGTGCACGCATCATGGGGTCGCTCCACATGACGATTCAGACCGCTGTGCTGATCGAAACACTGGTTGAGCTGGGGGCCGACGTGCGGTGGTGCAGTTGCAATATCTTTTCGACACAGGATCATGCTGCCGCCGCCATTGCTGCTGCGGGTGTACCCGTTTTCGCATGGAAAGGCGAGAGCCTCGAGGAGTATTGGTGGTGTACGGCCATGGCACTCTCTTTCCCCGGAGGCAAGGGACCGAATCTGATAGTGGACGACGGGGGTGATGCCACGTTGCTGATCCACAAGGGTTATGCAGCTGAGAATGATGCCACGGTGCTGGATGCTACGCCCGGCAGCCATGAGGAGGCAGTGATCCTCTCCACGCTGCGGACCATTCTGCAGGAGGAGCCGCACAAGTGGCACGATACGGTGGCCGAGTGGAAAGGGGTCTCGGAGGAGACCACCACCGGTGTTCACCGCCTTTATCAGATGAAGGAGCGGGGTGAACTGCTCGTTCCGGCCATCAATGTGAACGACAGCGTGACCAAGAGCAAATTCGACAACCTGTACGGCTGCCGCGAATCGCTGGCCGACGGTATCAAACGCGCTACGGACGTGATGATCGCCGGGAAGGTGGTGGTTGTTTGCGGCTATGGTGACGTGGGTAAGGGCTGCGCCAAGAGCATGCGGTCGTACGGTGCGCGGGTGATTGTCACCGAGATCGACCCGATCTGCGCTTTGCAGGCTGCCATGGAGGGCTTCGAGGTGAAAACCGTGGAGGAGGCGCTGGATGAGGGCAATATCTTCGTTACCTGCACCGGAAACTGCGATATCATCACGCTGGAACACATGCAGGGCATGCGCGACCAGGCGATCGTCTGCAACATCGGCCATTTCGACAACGAAATCCAAATGGCACGCCTGGATGCCTGCGACGGGGTGGTGAAGAGTACGATCAAACCGCAGGTGGATAAATATACCTTTGCTGACGGCCACTCGATCTTTATCCTGGCCGAGGGCCGGCTGGTGAACCTGGGTTGCGCCACGGGCCATCCGTCGTTCGTGATGAGCAATTCGTTCACCAACCAGTGCCTGGCCCAGATGGAGCTGTGGGAGAACCGCGGGCGGATGGCCGTGGATGTCTACCGCCTGCCCAAACATCTGGACGAGGAGGTGGCGCGGCTGCACCTGGCCAACATCGGCGTGAAGTTGACCCGCCTGTCGCAGAAACAGGCCGATTACATCGGGGTGAGCGTCGACGGACCTTACAAAGCCGAACATTATCGCTATTAGTGCGGAGAGGCATTTCTCAGACTGGGGCCGGATTATTTTGCGATCCGGCCTCTTTTTTATTTCGTAATACGGAAAATTATTGTGAATTTTGGGTGTTTAACCAAGATGGAACATGAAATATACACTAAAAGAGATTGCCCATATATGTGACGGACACTTCATTGGCGAGGACCGTACGGTGGATTCGGTTTCGACAGACAGCCGGAACCTTTCCACTGGAGAGTCGCCCTTGTTCGTGGCCATCTGCGGCGCCCGCCACGACGGCCATGCTTATATTAATGAACTCTATGCCCGGGGTGTGCGGGCATTCCTGACCGAGCGCGATGTGGCGATCGGGAAGTATGCCGATGCCGGGTTCGTACAGGTCGACAGTTCGGTGGAGGCGCTGCAACGCCTGGCGGCAGACTATCGGTCGAAGTTCCGCGGTACGGTGGTCGGGGTGACCGGAAGTAACGGCAAAACGGTGGTCAAGGAGTGGATCGCTTCGCTCGTACCGCCCGGTGTGAAGTTGTTTCGCAGCCCCAAGAGCTACAATTCGCAGATCGGGGTGCCGCTTTCGATCCTGATGATGGAGGGCGACGAGGCGGTAGCTGTCATCGAGGCGGGTATTTCGCAACCTGGCGAGATGGAACGTCTGGAGCGGATCGTACGGCCCGATGTGGGTGTGATCACAACCATCGGCGATGCCCATCAGGAGCATTTCAATACGCTGGGTGAAAAATTGCGCGAGAAACTGCTGCTTTTCCGCGGAGCCCGTACGGTGGTCTACAATCGGGCTTATGCTTTGGTCGAAGCTCAGTTGCCGACCCTCTGCCCGGCCGCCTCGACGGTCGATGCCGCAGAGCAGCGGGAGGCTTATGAGCACTTCGAGGATCGGGCTTCGCAGGAGAATGCCGCGGCGGCCGTAGCTGTCTGCGATGTACTGGGGTACGACCATGCGCAAACCGTTGCCCGTTTGGGACAACTGCAACCCGTAGCTATGCGCCTGGAGCTGAAGGAGGGACTGAACAATGCCGTGATCGTGAACGACTCCTACAATTCTGATATCAATTCGTTGGCCATTGCACTCGATTACCTGCGGAATGTGGCAGGCGGACGCCGGCAGACGCTGATTCTGTCCGATATCCTCCAGAGCGGCTTCCCGGAGGAGGAGTTGTATGGACGGGTGGCGCAACTGGTGCGGCAGTCGGCGGTGGATCGCGTGGTGGGCGTCGGGGAGCGCATTAAGCTCTATGGTCGACTGTTCGCCTGCGAGACGGAGTTTTATCCCACCACCGACGCTTTCCTGAATGCCGTACGCCGCGAGGATATCGCCGACCGGGCCATCCTGATCAAGGGTAACCGCAGTTCACAGTTCGAGCGGCTCAGCCATGCGCTTGAACGCAAGAGCCATACAACAACGCTCGAAATAGACCTCGATGCAATGGTCTACAATCTGAACTACCACCGTGCACGGCTGCGTCCGCAGACGAAACTCGTTGCGATGGTCAAGGCGGCCGGTTATGGCAATGGGACCTACGAAGTGGCCAGCCTGTTGCAGCATCAGGGGGTGGATTACCTGGCCGTGGCGTTTGCCGACGAGGGGGTGCTGCTGCGCGAACGGGGCATCACGATGCCGATCGTGGTGCTCAATGCCGATGCTGACAGCTTCGACCTGATGATCGCTAATCGCCTGGAACCCGAGATATACAGCCATACGTCGCTGGCCTCCTTTGCCGAAGCGCTGCATCGCCACGGCGAACGTTCCTATCCGATCCACCTGAAACTCGATACGGGGATGCACCGGTTGGGATTCGAACGGAAAGACTTGCCACAGTTGTTCCGTAAGTTGGACGAGGAACGCGAAACGGTGCACGTAAGTACCATTTTCAGCCATCTGGCGGCTTGCGACGAGCCGGCCGAAGATGAGTTTACCCGCGGACAGATCGCGTTGTTCGAGGAGTTGAGCAGCCGCATCATGGAGCACCTGCCTTACCGGCCGTTGCGGCACATCGCCGCTACGTCGGCCATCGAGCGGATGCCGGAAGCGCAGTTCGATATGGTGCGACTCGGCATCGGATTGTATGGCGTGGGCGCTGTGCCGGGTATGGACCTGCGGCAGGTGGCTACGCTGCGTACCCGCATCGTGCAGATCAAGCAGTTGGAGGCAGGACAGACGGTGGGATACGGACGTGCCGGACAGATCTCTCGGCCGACCCGTACGGCGACCATTCCGATCGGGTATGCCGACGGCTTGAACCGTCATTTGGGATGCGGCCGCTGGTCGGTACGCGTGGGAGGTAAACCAGCACCCATCGTGGGGCGTGTCTGCATGGATACCTGCATGGTGGACATAACCGATATCGAAGCATCTGAAGGCGATGTGGTGACTATCTTCGGCGGCGGGCCCGGCAACGGCGTGGAGGATATGGCCCGTGTGTTGGAGACGATCCCCTATGAGGTGATGACCGACATCTCGGCCCGTGTCAAACGAATCTATACAAAAGAGTAATGAAGAGTGTTGGAACGCTTTATATGATCCCGTGTCCGATCGGGGAGAGGGCTCCTTATGATGTGCTGCCGCTGACAAACCGCGACGTGATCCGTTCGCTCGACTATTTCATTGTGGAGAATACGCGTACGGCGCGGCGTTTCCTGTCGCGGGCCGAGATCGGACGACCGATCGACGAACTGGAGTTTGCCGAACTCAATGAACATACCCGTCCCGAGGAGGTGGAACGGCTGGTGAAACCGTTGCTCGAGGGACGCAGCGCGGGGATGATCTCCGAGGCGGGCGTACCGGGTGTGGCCGATCCTGGGGCGGAGATCGCCGCATTGTGTCACCGGCATGGAATCCGGGTGGTGCCGCTGGTCGGGCCCTCCTCGATTCTGCTGGCACTCATGGCCTCGGGGTTGAACGGGCAGTCGTTTGCCTTCAATGGCTACCTGCCGGTCAAACCGACCGAACGGAGCCGGGCGATCCGCCATTTCGAACGGCGGGCTCAGGCGGAGCACCAGTCGCAGATCTTCATCGAGGCACCGTACCGTAATCTGAAACTCTTCGACGACCTGCTGAGCGTCTGCCAGCCCGACACGCGGCTGACCGTTGCGGCCGACCTGCTTGAACCTGCGGAGTTTGTGCGTACGGCGACCATCCGTCAGTGGCGCACAGAGCCGAAACCCGATCTGCACAAACGTCCGGCGATATTCATCCTTTTGTAAGGTCGAGGGCTTGTGTGAAATTTTTTGGGGGCGAATTGACTAATAAAGCAGCGGAGCGTATCTTTGATACGCTCCGCTGCTTTATTAGTAACCGACCGGGGATCGGTCTTGCGTGCGAATAGACTATTTTGCCTCAGAAGTCACTTCCGGAGTTGGGCGTGCCGCCGTGGAGTCGGCCGGTTCCGGTTTGGGAAGCTCTTTGATGAAGCCACGCGAGAAGAGCAGCG
>CALYBN010000114.1 GCA_944414825.1 uncultured Rikenellaceae bacterium | reverse complement strand
CATCATCCGATGTAGCAGTAACGGCAGATGGAACGTCGAGCTATGACGTGGCGGCCAAGACCTTCACGCTGAACTACCAATTCACGACAGGTGACGGCACCGTGAACCGCATCAGCGAGAAACTCACGTTCCGTAACCGCATCCGCGACGTCAACGGCAACCGCTATCTTAACGAATGGCAGGGTGATTTCTAGGCCCTAAGCATGGCACTACGCCCAAAAGGAAGGCGGTGGAGAATATCTTCACCGCCTTCCTTTATGGATCAAGCCCGGCAGGCTCTAGTTTTGCAAGAGTACGCCCCACTTGAGAGGCAGATCGTCTGCTCGCCTCCAATCACACCTCTGCTTCTGCCAGTCGGAGCGCCAAGGCTGTCAGATTGGCAACGCCGTAATGCAGAGCCTTTTCATCAGGGTTGAAACATGAAGTGTGCAATTTTCCAGCCTCTCCCGTCGCCGGATCGGTTCCACCAACTCCCAATCGGAAAAAGAGCGAAGGATAGCGTTGAGTATAATAGCCAAAATCCTCGGCCGTGGGACGCAAATCAAGTTCCACAGTATGTCCCGCACCGAACAGCTCCCCGACCAATCGCCGTGCCTGTTCCGTCAGGGTCGGATCGTTCACCACACATGGATAGCCGTCACTGATGCGTACATCGGCCTCTGTACCGTAAGCCGCAACCGTATGGCGTACAATCTCGCACACCCGCCGTTTGGCTTCAGTACGCCACACCTCATTGAACGTACGCAACGTACCCTCCATATAGACCTGATCAGGGATCACGTTAGTCGCCCCGTCAGCCACCACACGTCCGATCGATAGAACGGTCGGCATCCGGCTGTCGGCATTGCGGCTCACCACCTGTTGCAGGGCCGTGATCACAGCAGCCGCAGCAACCACCGGGTCTTTCAGCCTTTGTGGCATGGCGGCATGGCCTCCCTCGCCCCGCACGGTAATCCGCAACTCATCGCTCGAGGCCATATATTTCCCCGGCCGGAAACCGAGCACACCCGTCGGCAGGTCCGGATCAACATGCTCGCCCACCACGGCCTGCACCTCATAACCGGCAAACGGATCTTCCTTCAGCACCAGCGAAGCTCCTCCGGGGCATAACTCCTCGCCCGGCTGGAAGAGTCCGAAAAGCGTTCCGCACAGTTCCGTACGCCGACGGTTCAGCAGCGTCAGGGTCCCCAGCAAAACAGCCGCATGGAGGTCATGCCCGCAAGCATGCATCACCCCGTGGTTCTTCGAGGCATACGCCACAGCATTCTGCTCCTCAATCGGCAGAGCATCGATATCGGCCCGCAGCACCACGGCCCGATGCAGATCTCCCCGACCCTCGATCCGGGCCAGAACCCCCGTTCCCGCAACACGGCGACAGAAAATGCCCTCCTGTTCGAGCACCGAGGCGATATAATCGGCCGTAGCATGCTCCTCGAACGATAACTCGGGATGTTCATGCAGATGGCGGCGATGGCCGCGGACCGTTTCATCCAGTTCGCAGGCCTGTGCAATGATCGTTTCCAGTTCCATAACGGCTCAGAATATCTCTTTGGCTATCTTATACATATTATCGGTGCGGCCCATCGTATAAAAATGCAAAATGGGCAGGCCGGCCTTTTTCAGTTCGCGGGCCTGCATGATGGCCCACTCGACGCCCACCTGGCGCACCTGTTTATTATCCGCACACCGTTCTACTTCCGAAACAAGTTCCTGCGGCAGATCGACATGGAAGATCTGGGGCAGCAGCGACAGTTGCGCCTTGGTCGAGAAGGGTTTGATCCCCGGCACAATGGGCACCATGATCCCCGCCGCACGGCAACGATTGATAAAATCGAACAGTTTGCGATTATCAAAACACATCTGAGTGACAATATAGCTGGCCCCGGCATCGACCTTCTCCTTCAGGAACCGCAGATCGGTATCACCGTTGGGCGACTCGGCATGTTTCTCCGGGTAGCCCGCCACGCCGATGCAGAATTGCGAATGGTGGCACTCCTCCACCTCGCCGTCGATAAAGACCCCGTTGTTCATCCCGACGATCTGGCGCACCAGGTCGCAGGCATGGGCATGCCCCTCGGGATGGGTGCGGAAAGCGTGCTCGCCCCGCATATTATCACCACGCAGCGCCAGGACGTTATCGATGCCCAAGAAATCCATATCGATCAGCGCATCCTCAATATCATAGCGCGACAGCCCACCGCAGATCAGGTGCGGGACTACCTCTACGCCATAGCGTTTCATGATGGCAGCCGAGATTCCTACCGTTCCGGGGCGGCGCCGCACGATCCGCTTTTCGAGCAGACCGTCCGGACGCTCCACATATTTCACATCCTCACGATGGTACGTAATATTGATATACGCCGGATCAAACTCCAGAAGTGGTTCGACGGCTTCAAAAACCGTCGCCGTACCGTCGCCCTTGAGCGGCGGCAGCGTCTCGAACGTAAAGCGGGTCCGGCCCTCGGCCGCCGCCTTGTTGATCATCTCTATAACCTGCATATCTCTCTCTTCTACTTCAATTTACAAATGTTGCGGAATGAGTCGCTCCACCGTTTCCACAGGCAGGCCCCGTCGGCGGGCATACTCCTCCAGTTGTTCCCGGTCGATGCGGCCCACACTGAAATATTCCGCACCCGGATCGGCGATCATCAATCCACAAAGTGCCTCACCCGGCGTGATCATATAGTTCTCCGTGATGGTCATACCCGTCTCTGCCGAGGCATCCAGCAAGTCAAAGACCGTCCGTTTAAGTGAATGATCCGGGCAGGCCGGGTAGCCGAACGCAGCACGGATTCCTTGATACTTGCCGGCAATCACCTCTTCAGGAGTCAGTTCCGGACCCTGCTCGTAGCCCCACATCTCACGCCGCACCAAGCGGTGCACGGCTTCGGCAAAGGCTTCGGTCAGGCGGTCGGCCAGCAGTTTGCTCATGATGGCATTATAATCGTCACCCGCCTCGCGGAAACGTTTCACAAGTGTCTCCAGGCCAATTCCGGCGGTCACCATAAAGGCTGCAATATAATCCTCACGCCCCGTCGCGCGATCGATCACATAATCGGCCAGCGACAGGTTGCGATCCGGTCCCACCTCCTGATTGCGCAGCTGAGCCAGGCGGCACTCGCTGCCGTCGGCACGGCGCACCACGATATCGTCGCCCTCCGACACAGCCGGGAAGATCTCCACCACGCCGTTCAACGTCAGCCACTTGTTCTGTTCGATCTCGGCCAGCAGTCGCTGAGCATCGGCCAGCAGCCGCCGGGCCTGTGCTCCCCGTTCCGGGTGTTCGAGAATTTCGGGGTAGCGTCCCTTGAGTTCCCAAGCCGGAAAGAAGAAATTCCAATCAATGAAACGGGTCACCTCCCCGATCGGGAAATCGCGGAGCACCCGGCGTCCCACTTGTCGAGGCACGACGATCTCCGCCTCGCTCTTCACCCGACGGCAGGTCCGTGCTTCGGCCAGCGAACGGCGGTTCCGGTTCTTCTCCCGTTCGGCATACTGCTGCCGCAGTTGCTCCTGTTCCCGTTTCACCTCCTCGATATAAGCGGCGCCCTCGGGTCCCAGCAGGCGGTTGAGAATGGCAATATTGTCCGACGCATCGTTGCTATGGATCACCACGCCCGAGTAGCAGGGCGCGATCTTCACGGCAGTATGCATCTTTGACGTGGTGGCTCCACCAATAATAACAGGCGTAGTCATGCCACGCCGCTCGAGTTCCTCCACCACCTTAATCATTTCATCGAGCGACGGTGTGATCAGTCCGCTCAAGCCAATGGCGTCGGCACCCCAACGCTGCGCCTCGTCGACAATACGGTCACGCTCGACCATCACACCGAGGTCTTCGATACGATAACCGTTGCAGGCCATCACGACGGAAACGATATTCTTTCCTATGTCATGCACGTCGCCCTTGACCGTGGCGATCAGAATCTTCGGCGCATCGGCCGAACCCGTCTGTGCATCCTGTTCTATATAAGGGGTCAGCACACCGACCGCTTTTTTCATTACCCGGGCACTCTTGACCACCTGCGGCAGGAACATCTTCCCCGCCCCGAACAGTTCGCCCACACGCCCCATGGCCGGCATCAGCAGGCGGTCGATCACCGCCAGCGGCGCACCCAGTTCGTGATAGGCCTCCAGCGTATCCTCCTCGATATGGTCGGTCACCCCCTTGAGCAGGGCGTATGCGATGCGTTCGGCCAGCGGTTGCTCGCGCCACCGCTGCACGGCGGTTTCATGGCCGGCCGCGCCGCCCTCGTTCTTGATCCGCTCGGCATAGGCGGCCAGTCGTTCCGTAGCGTCCGGCCGGCGGTTGAGCACCACATCTTCGGTCAGAGCCAGCAGTTCCGGTTCGATCTCGGAATAGACCTGCAGCAGCGCCGGGTTGACGATTCCCATATCCATCCCCGCCGCAATGGCGTGGTAAAGGAATACGGAATGCATCGCCTCGCGCACCCGGTTGTTGCCCCGGAACGAAAAGGAGAGGTTGCTCACGCCGCCGCTCACCTTGGCATAGGGCAGGTGTGACTTGATCCAGCGTACGGCTTCGATGAAGTCCACTCCATAGCGGTCGTGGCTCTCGATACCCGTGGCGATAGCCAGCACGTTAGGGTCGAAAACGATATCCTCTGCCGGGAAACCGATCCCGGTCAGCAAGTCATAAGCCCGCTGTGCCACAGCGATTTTTCGTTCATACGTATCGGCCTGGCCCTGTTCGTCGAACAGCATCACCACGGCCGCTGCCCCATAGGCGCGCACCCGCCGGGCTCGGCGCAGGAACTCCTCTTCGCCCTCTTTCAGCGAAATGGAGTTGACAATACATTTCCCCTGCACGCACTTCAGTCCCGCCTCAAGCACCTCCCATTTGGAGGAATCGATCATGAAGGGAACCCGTGCGATCTCCGGTTCCGACATGGCCAGATTCAGGAAACGGGTCATGGCCGCCACACCGTCGATCAGACCGTCGTCCATACATACATCCACGATCTGCGCACCGGCGTCGACCTGTTCCCGTGCCACGGAGAGCGCCTCCTCATATTTCTCCTCACGGATCAGGCGCGCGAACCGGGCCGATCCGGCCACATTGGTGCGTTCGCCGACATTCACGAAATTGCTCTCGGGAGTAATCCGCAGGGGTTCCAGTCCGCTCAGCACCGTCTCATGGTGCAGCGTCGGCCGCGGGCGCGGTTCATAGCGGCGCGCTACCTGGGCAACCAGTCCGATATGGGCCGGCGTGGTCCCGCAACAACCGCCCACAATGTTGACCAACCCCTCTTTGAAGTAGCTCTCCACATCATCGGCAAACATCTGCGGCGTCTCGTCGTAACCCCCCATCACGTTGGGCAGACCGGCGTTGGGATGCGCCGACATGCCGCATTCGGCCACAGCAGCCAGACGTTCCAGATAGGGACGCAGTTGCTTGGCCCCATAGGCGCAGTTGAACCCCACGGTCAGCGGCCGCGCATGGGCCACCGAGGCATAGAATGCCTCCACGACCTGTCCCGACAGTGTCCGTCCGCTGGCATCGGCCAGTGTCCCGGAGATCATCAACGGGATTTCATAGCCGCGCCGCTGGCGTTCCTGCTCCACGGCAAAGATGGCCGCCTTGGCATTCAACGTATCGAAGATCGTCTCGCACAGCAGCACGTCCGCCCCGCCGTCCAGCAATCCCCGCACCTGTTCGCCGTAGGCCTCGGCCAATTGGTCGAACGTCACCTCGCGGGCAGCCGGGTTGTTCACATCGGCCGACATCGATGCCGTCCGG
The DNA here is from genome assembly GCA_944414825.1 of uncultured Rikenellaceae bacterium. Taxonomy (GTDB): domain Bacteria; phylum Bacteroidota; class Bacteroidia; order Bacteroidales; family Rikenellaceae; genus CALYBN01. The sequence continues at coordinate 6,988 of CALYBN010000114.1, read as the reverse complement.
TTGGTCGGCCCCATGGATCCCGCCACGAAGCGCGGTTTCGAAGGGTTCATTGCCGTATATTGGTCCGCCACGGCACGGGCCAATGCTGCCGCCGCACGGTTCATCTCATAGACACACTCCTGCAGTCCGTAATCGGCCATCGACACGGCATTGGCATTGAAGCTGTCGGTAGTAATGATGTCGGCTCCCGCCTTGAGATAAGCTTCATGGATGCTGCGGATCACCTCCGGACGTGTCAGCACCAACAGGTCGTTGCACCCTTTCAGTGGTGTGCTCCACGCGGCAAACCGTTCCCCGCGGTAATCCTCCTCGGAGAGGCCAAAGCCCTGCACCATCGTTCCCAGCCCGCCGTCGAGCACCAGGATGCGCTCACGCAGGCAATCTTCCAATTTTCGTCTGGTCATCTCACTTAGTTGATTCCTTCTCCTTCAGTTCTATCTCGAAAAGTTTATCCCAATTCTTGCCGGTCACAAAAAGACGTTTGGCCTCCGGGTCCCACGCAATACCGTTCAACACGTCGGTATCCGGCGTCCGGTCGCTCTCCGGAAGCAGACCTTCCAGATCAACCACCCCCTCCACACGTCCCGAAACCGGGTCAATGATCACGATCACATCCGAAAGGTAGACATTGGCCCACAGCCGGCCGTCGATCCACTCCAGTTCGTTCAGATAGCTGACCCGACTGCCGTTCAGCCGTACGGCCACCGAACCGGTCCGGTGGAAATCCTGCGGATCCACCGTATGGATACGATCCGTACCGTCGCTCATATAGAGCATCTTGCCGTCGGTCGTCAATCCCCAGCCCTCGCCCGGGTAGTGGAACTGTCCGGTACGTTGCATCGTCGCCGTATCGTAAACGAAAGCCACACCGTTCTGCCAGGTCAGCTGGTAAGCCTTCCCATCCAGCAGGGCGATCCCCTCGCCGAAATACTCCTCTCCGAGCGATACGCTTCGCAGTGTTTGCCCCGTAGTGAGGTTCACCTGTCGCAACTCGGATCGCCCATGCAATCCCGTACCCTCCCACAATCGGCCGTCGGCCCAGCAGAGTCCCTGCGTATAGGCTCCCGTACTATGCGGATAGACCCGTTTGACGGTATAGGTATATTGCACGACTGGGGTCGGTGCAACACTCCCGGCCTGCTCCTCCACGGCAGTTGTGGCAGGTTGCGACACGGTTTCGGAAGTTTTCGTCCCGTGCCGGCAGGAGCACGAAAGGATGCTCACCAGGCTCACAGCCACAACAACTCCCGGCAAAATATTTCGCTTCATGATCGATCGATATTTTCTCGCTTACAAAGGTACAATAAAATTCCGAAACCGGGGGGTTCGGCCTCTCGGAGAAGCAAAAAGCGTTATTTTTTCTCTTTTTGCCAGCAATATTACTATCTTTGCAGGCGAAAGAAATTTTTAACAGTAAAATACGATGCTAACCATTAAGCAGATAAGGGACGACAAAGCCTACGCCATCGAGCGCCTTGCCGTCAAAGGCGTGGATGCCGCTCCCGCCATCGCGCGGATCGAAGAACTGGATGACCGGCGCAAAGCCGTACAGGCACGGCTCGACAACCTGCTGGCCGAGCAGAATGCCATTGCCAAACAGGTGGGAGCCCTCTTCGCCCAAGGCAAAAAAGAGGAAGCCAACGCCGCCAAGGAACGGACCGCTTCACTCAAGGAGGAGTCCAAAGCATTGGACGAGGAACTGAAAACCATCAATGAGCAGTTGACCGCAGAAATTGTGTTGCTGCCCAACTTCCCGGCCAAGATCGTCCCCGAAGGGAAAACTGCCGAAGACAATCTCGTGGTGAAGATCGTGGACGAAATTCCCAAGTTGCCCGAAGGAGCACTGCCCCACTGGGAACTGGCCAAGAAATATGACGTCATCGATTTTGAACTGGGCGTGAAGCTCACCGGAGCCGGATTCCCCGTCTACAAAGGCCAGGGTGCCGCTCTGGAACGTGCGCTGATCACCTTCTTCCTCGATCGCAATATTGCTGCAGGATATCTGGAGGTGATGCCCCCCATCATGGTGAACGAGGCCTCGGGGTTCGGAACCGGTCAGTTGCCCGACAAGGAGGGCCAGATGTATCATGCCGAGGTGGACAACTTCTATATGATCCCGACGGCCGAGGTGCCTGTGACTAACATCTACCGCGACGTGATTGTCAACGAGAGCGACTTCCCGATCAAACTGACCGCCTACACGCCCTGTTTCCGCCGCGAGGCCGGATCATATGGTAAGGATGTGCGCGGATTGAACCGCCTGCATCAGTTCGACAAAGTGGAAATCGTGCGAATCGAGCATCCGGATCGCTCTTACCAGGCACTGGACGAAATGGTAGCTCACGTGGAGAGCCTGGTGAAGGATTTGGGACTGCCCTACCGCATCGTGCGGTTGTGCGGCGGCGACATGAGCTTTACGTCGGCCTTGACTTATGACTTCGAGGTTTACTCCGAAGCTCAGGGACGCTGGCTGGAGGTGTCGTCGGTATCGAATTTCGAGACGTTCCAGGCCAACCGTCTGAAACTCCGCTATCGCGATGCCAACAAGAAGACCCAACTGGCCCACACCCTCAACGGCAGTTCATTGGCACTGCCTCGCATCGTGGCCGCACTGCTGGAGAACAACCAGACTCCGGAAGGAATCCGCATCCCGGACGTGCTGGTGCCCTACACGCATTTCGACATGATCCGATAAGATTTTCACGCGGAAAATTTGGGAATACAAAAAGTAGTCCTATTTTTGTGAAACATTCTAACCAATAAATTTAGAAAAAAATGGCTTACAGAATTAAAGAAGATACTTGCATTGCTTGCGGTACCTGCATTGACGAGTGCCCCGTAGAGGCTATCTCCGCCGGAGACGTATACGTAATCGACCCCGCTGTCTGCACCGAGTGCGGCACCTGCGCCGGCGTATGCCCCACCGAAGCAATCGTGTTGGCCGAGTAAGATTTGCTGCCGAGAACCTCTCGGCACATTCGGCAAATAAAAAACCTTCGCACACGTGTGCGAAGGTTTTTTAATACATAACTTCCATCGGGCAGCAAAGTTCGGCTCTGATCCCAAGCGGGTCGCCGACACCGGAAAAGAACAGCCCCGGCTAGGATTTCCGAGGTATTCCTAAGCCCCCAGGATAGCGGCACCCGGAATACAACAACTCTTTTACGGCTTCATCGGGAAAGAGACCCTGCGCATCACGGTATTACCCACCGGCACCAGTTCGACCGGCACGCTGTGCCCCTGTACATCCAACATCTTCCCTTTCAGCATAACGACCGGACTATAGAACGGTTTCTCGGGATCGGCACTCTTCGTCTCCACGAAACGGAATGCCAGTTTCTCGGGCAGAACATAATCGATTCCCGTGCTGTCCTGGACCGTCATCACCTGCTGGATGAACCCGCTCTTGAAGTGTTCGCGCATCTTCTCGGAAGTATAGCTGAACGGCATGGCATAGACAAGCGGCCCCCGCTGGATGTAGTACTCCCGGTCAGGCAACGACGCCGCAGGATTCTTGTCCTGTGCCACAGCCTGCACCTCAAACCCGAACGTTACCTCTACGCATTCATCAGTTCCCCACTCCCGGTCAATCACCAGGCGGTCGCCCCGATCCTGGATCTCCGATGACCGGACTCCCTTCACCGTCACGTGTTCCACGCCAAAGGGCTTGCGGAGTACCAGCGTAAAGCGTTCCGGTCGTTCCAACGACACTTCGAACGTCACCCGGTCGTCGAACGGATAGTTCGTCTTTTCCGCGATCGTCAGCTGCGAACCGTTCACCTCGGTGGTCAACGTATTGGGGCCATAGAGGGCTGCCATGATCTCCCGGTTGCCGTCGCGGCGCAACCACATCCCATGGGTATAGAACGGCATCAGGCGGCCGGTATTAAGGGCGCAGCAGGCTGCCGCATTGTGGCACACGTCATAGGTTTCGCGCCCCTGGTGTCCGTCGCGCGACATCACCGAACGGTTGTCATTGGTCAGGTAGGACATCCCCGACAGATCGGGCAGACGCGATCCCTGCAAGGCGTTGAAGGTAGCCTTCTCAATCATATCACCAATCGCCATCTCATTGCGCATGGCCATCACCTTGCTGAGCGAGTTGACCAGCTCGACCTGCGTGCAATACTCATAATAGTTGCTGCAATTCCCCTCCAGCGAGCGGATCATCTCGTCGCAGGCCATGGCCCCGGTCGGCGTGAGGTGGTATTTCAATTTCGTGAGGGCGATCTCTGCCACCTGACGGTCCGAAGCATCGGAAGTCAGCTCAGCCACGAACTCCGGCACGAAGAAAGCTTCGGAGATATGGGCTCCGTGCATGCGGAACTTCCGTGTCGTATCCAACAACAGGCTCTTCTTCAAGTCATCGTCCCGCAGGGTCGACTCCTCCATATCGTTCCGCAACTTGAGTGTAAAATTCTTATAGGCCTCGTCGCCGGTCATGCGATACAACCACTCGAGCAGGTCGAAATACCCCACGGCATGGCTGACTCCGCCACCCCGCGACTTGGCAAAGGCCGTCTTGTCGTCATAGGCATCCATCGTGAGGGCAACGCTCTTCTTGACCGCCGCCAGCACATCCTGCCGGCCGGTAAACTCATAATAAGAAAGCAATGCACCGTTAATCAGTCCTTGGGTCCACAGTTCGCCGTTGTCGCCGGCATGGTCATAACGCCGGGCGCCCGGCTTCTGCGTTCCGTAGATACCAATATATCCTGTCTCGTCGGTCGAAGCCAGCAGTTCGTTTACCCACTGGTCGGCGCGTTTCTTGGCCTGCTCGTCTCCCGTAAGATAGGCCAGGCGGATCATCGCCTCTTTCCAGTACCCTTCGTGTTCGCCGCTCCACCAGCACAATAACTGCCCCGGTTCGCCCACCTTGGGATACTTCACCCCGGACATACGGTCCTTCTTCACGAACAGGTTCAGGTTCACCGTATTGTTGATCTCATCGAAATGACCGATCAGGCCATGATTCAGGTCATTTTTCATCTGCGCCAGGATCCATCCCTGCGGTTGCACAGCACCATAGGGGAAAGCCGTATAACCGGAACCTGCGAATGTTAGTCCGCTACCGCACCAGCACAAAACAAACAAAATCAGCCACTTCTTCATATTAAATCTCGATTAGGTTATAAAGTCTTCGTTTAAATCTCGCCCCGGGCATGCCGTTCGACAATGATCTTCAGCATATCGGTCGTCATGTCTGCGAGGTTCCATTTCGGAGCCCACCCCCACTCGTCACGGGCACACGTATCGTCAAGGCTATTGGGCCAACTACGGGCGATGGCCTCTTTCGTGGGGTCGATCTTGTAATCCATCTTGAAACCAGGCAGATGTTTCTTGATCTCCCGATAGATAATATCGGGTGTAAAGCTCATCGACGCGATATTGAAACTGTTCCGGTGGATCAACTTGCTCGGGTCGGCCTCCATCAGCTGTACACAAGCATTCAGGGCATCGGGCATATAGATCATGTCCATATAGACATCCGAGGAGATCGGGCAGGTAAAACGCCCATGTTTCACCGCCTCATAGTAGATCTCCACGGCATAGTCCGTCGTTCCGCCACCGGGCAGTGTAACGTTGGAGATGATACCCGGGAAGCGGACACTACGCGTATCAACACCATATTTGGTATAGTAATAGTTCCCGAGCAGCTCGCCCGTCACCTTGCACACACCATAAATGGTCGTCGGCTGCATGATCGTATCCTGCGGCGTCTTGTCTTTGGGCGAGGTGGCACCGAACGCTCCGATCGAACTGGGGGTAAACAGTGCGCATTCGTACTGCCGGGCCACTTCGAGCGAATTCATCAAGGCACCCATATTGATCTTCCAAGCCAATTGCGGATCTTTCTCGCCCACAACGGACAAAAGTGCCACCAGGTTGAAAATAGTATCCACCTTGTACTTGTTGACAATATAGCCATAGGAGTTGGCATCCAGGGCATTGAGTACTGCAAAAGGCCCTGTCTCGCGCAAAAACTTGCACTCGCGCACGTCTGTAGCCACCACATTGGTATTGCCATAAATGGAACGCAACAGCATCGTCAGTTCGGAACCGATCTGGCCACCGGCCCCTACGATAAGGATTCTCTTCATAGTCTATTTTGGATTATTGTTTTGTTCACGCTCTTTCAGTTCTGCCAACAGGCCCAGCGACAGCCGGATCAGATAGGTACAAATAATGGCTATGACCGCGAGGGTACCCCACAAGAAAAAAGAGGTCGGACGAATCATCAGCACCAGCATTCCCAACTCCACGACCAATAACACAGCAGCCATATATACGATCACTTTCAGCGCTTGCAGTCTCTCCATATAACTCATTTGTTAAATTAGCGTATAAAGGTAACTATTTTTGAGGGAAATTCTACATGAATTTGCAGAATTCAAAAATGATCTTTACTTTTGTCACGCTTTTCCCGCCAGGAACAGGGAGAGGCAACCGAAAAAAGGGAGAATACCAGAGTGGCCAAATGGGGCAGACTGTAAATCTGCTGACGTATGTCTTCGGTGGTTCGAATCCATCTTCTCCCACCAGTTTTTGCGGAAGTAGCTCAGTTGATAGAGCATCAGCCTTCCAAGCTGAGGGTCGCGAGTTTGAGCCTCGTCTTCCGCTCCAAGGTCTCGACAATGCGAGACAAAATATGGACAAAAGCCCTTAAAACTGTGTTTTAAGGGCTTTTTTGTATAGTCGACTAAGACAAACAGGTACAAAAAAAGGCCAATTTGCGACAAGGTTTTTGTGCCAAAGTGTACCACCTGCCAAAATTAACCTGAAAGGTGGTACAGTTTCTCGAAAAAAATGTCGCGTATTGTATTGATAATGACGCAATTTGTCTCCTCAAAAATCAGAACGGTTTACTTGCAAAACAGTAACTTTGTACTCAAAAATAAACCGTTATGAAAAGCACTTTTAAGATTCTTTTCTTCATTCGAAAAGACAAAATCAATGCAGAGGGAAAGTCGGTCATTTACGTTCGTCT
>CALYBN010000113.1 GCA_944414825.1 uncultured Rikenellaceae bacterium | reverse complement strand
CGGAAGTTCAGCATATCGACCGGTTCCGGGTGCTGCTTGCAGTAGAGATCCACGAAATCCTCTATATATCCCTTTCCGTAGGTGATCAGGGCGAAGCGGCTGACGTACTCCGGAGGCAGTTTCACATCCGGAACGATACCTCCACCGTCATATACCTTACGGCCGTTGGAAGTGGTGAATTCCCGGATGAGGGAGTCAGGGACGAATGAGACACTGCCGTCTTCGTTGCGGTGCGCATAGTCGATTGCCTGGATGCAACGACCGCTGGGAATGTAGTATTTGGCCGTGGTGACCTTCAGATAGGAGTTGTAGCCCAGCGGACGGGTCGATTGCACCAGCCCCTTGCCGAAAGTGCGTTGCCCCACCAGGACGGCACGGTCGAGATCTTGCAGCGCGCCGGAGACGATCTCTGCGGCCGACGCCGAGCCACTGCTGGTCAGTACGACGATAGGCAGCGTGGTATCCACCGGAGTGGTTTCGGTTCGGAACGTAGCGTCCATCTCTTTCAGCCGGCCCTTCATGCTGACCACTTCCGTGCCTTTCGGAACGAAGAGCGACAGAATCTTGACGGCCTCCTGAAGAATCCCGCCGCCGTTACCACGATAGTCTAGGATCAGGCCTTTGAGCTTCCCGCCCTTGCGCAGTTCCATGAGGGCGCGGCGCATGTCGCTGCTGCAATCCTCCGTGAAGTCGTTGTGTTGGATGTATCCGATGCTATCATTGACAAAACCATAGTAGGGAACGCCGGAGATGACGATCCGTTCACGTCGGATGGTGACCGGTTCGATCTGTCCGGTGTAGAACTTCTCGACTTTCAGTTTGACATTGGTCCCCGGGTCGCCTTTGAGCAGTGAACTGACCTTCTCCGTGGTGAATCCTTTGGCGTCCTGGCCGTCGATCTCCACGATCTTGTCGCCGATGCGCAGGCCCGCCCGGTCGGCCGGGAATCCTTTGTAGGGCTGTGCGATCTGCACGTAGTCACCCTTTTGGCGGATCAGGGCCCCGATGCCGCCATATTTGCCGGTGGTCATGAATTCGAAATCCTCCATCTGCTCCTCGGGCAGATATTCGGTGTAGGGGTCCAGATGTTTGGTCATGCCTATGGCGGCATCGGAGAGCAGTTTGTCGGTATCGACCGAATCGACATAGAACAGGTTGAGGTCGCGGAACAGGTTGAGCAGGATCTCGGTGTTGCGCCCCAGACGGAAATCCGGGTTCCGGGCGGCCGTGAAGATGCCCGCCACGGCCATGCAGGCCAGTAGGGTGAGGGTGTATTTTGTTGTTTTTGTCAGTTTCATGCTGTTATCTTCTTTGAAAACGGTTCGTAGGGTTATCGGCCGAGGAATGCGCTCAGGCGCAGCTCGATGCGGCTTACCTCCTTTTTCAACCCTTCGAGCGAAATGTAGCTGCCGTCGGCTGTGACGGTAATTGCATCGTCCCATTGAAGCAAAAGTCGTTTTATGGGCTTCTGGGCGCGGAATACCAGCCGGCCTGGCTCCTCTTGCGTCAACTCATAACCGCAGGTTGCGAAGGCATTGAGGAGTGCTTCGCGGCTTTCAGAGAGTGAGGCACGGATATCGAGTGTCGTGAAGGAGAGTTTCGGATAGAAAGCGGCGAGCGCCAGGAGCAGGACGATCAGAAGGACGCCCTTTTTCGACATGAAGACGGCCCGGAACAACTGTCCCGGTTCTACGTTGAGCGTATTGGTGAGCGCCATGATCAGAAAGACCACGCCCAGAATGATCACCATTCGGAGCAGGTAGCGCGAAGATCTTAGCAGGTAGGTTTTCATATTGTTCGTTTGCTTCGTTTTTGGATCTTTGTAAAGATAACTCTTTTTTTCGGTTTTTATTTTTGATCGGGTTGTCCGAACCGTGTTTTGATCGCCTCTGCGACCCGTTCCATGAGCCATTTCGGCGTGGACGTAGCACCACAGATCCCGACACGTTCCGTGCCATCGAACCATTCGGCCTGCAGTTCGGTTTCTTCCTCGATGCTGTAGCTGCGGGGATTGGCCTTGCGGCAGACGTCGAACAGTACTTTGCCGTTGGAACTTTTGCGCCCGCACACGAAGATCACCGTATCGAAACGCCCTGCGAACTCCCGTAGGTGGGGTTCCCGGTTAGCCACCTGGCGGCAGATGGTGTCGTGTACCGATACGCTTGCCGGATCGGCGGTGCGGTTCAGAATCTCCTGCTTTACCTGTTCGAACAGCGTCAGGCTCTGGGTCGTCTGTGACAGCAGGTAGATCGGACGCGAAAAATCCACCGATTCCAGATCCTCCACCCCTTCGATTACGATGGCATCACCGTCGACTTGGCCCGTGAGACCCACCACTTCGGCATGGCCACGTTTGCCCAGGATTACCACCTGTCCTCCGAGGGGTTTCATCTGTTTATAGGCTTCTAATACTCGCTTTTGCAGTTTGGCCACCACGGGGCATGTGGCGTCGATCAGCCGGATGCCGTTCCGTAAGGCTCTTTCGTAGGTGGTCGGGGGTTCGCCGTGGGCCCGGATCAGGACCGTCCCGCCCTGCAGGGTCTCGAACTTCTCGTGGCGGATGCTGTGCAGACCCAACTCTTCAAGCCGCTGCATCTCCACCCGGTTGTGGACAATATCGCCCAGCGAAAAGACCGTCTCTCCCTTCGTGAGCGATTGCTCGGCCTTGCCGATGGCGGTCACCACCCCGAAGCAGAATCCCGATTTATCGTCGATCTCGATCAGCATGTCACCCGTGCGAACTGTTGCATGAACCACTCCATCTGTTCTTCCACGCTCATGTGGCTGTTGTCGAGCGTGATGGCATCGTCGGCCCGGCGGAGCGGCGAGATGGCCCGGTTTTGGTCGGCAAGGTCGCGGTTACGGATATTCGCTTCGATCTCGGCCAGCGAGACCTCCTCGCCTTTGGCTCGCAGTTCATCGTAACGCCGGCGGGCCCGTACAGCCGGGTCGGCCGTCATAAAGATCTTAAGCTCCGCATCCGGGAAGACTACCGTTCCGATGTCGCGGCCGTCCATGACGATCCCCTTGTCGCGCCCCATCTCCTGCTGCAAGGCGACCAGTTTCGTCCGTACCTCCGCGATGCTGCTCACGGCACTCACGCAGTTGCTCACCTCGATGGTGCGGATGCGCCCTTCGACCCGTTCACCATTGACGTAGATGTCGCTGGCACCCCGCTCCGGATTGAAACGGAAGGCAATCCGGATCTCGTCCAGCAGGCTGATCAGCTTGTCGTGGTCGAGAATGCCGCTGGTGATGGCCCCGTGGTCCAGTGCATAGAGGGTGACGGCGCGGTACATGGCGCCTGTGTCGATGAATATGTAGCCCAGACGTGCGGCGATCTCCCGCGCGAAGGTACTCTTGCCGCAGGAGGAGAAACCGTCGATGGCGATCGTGATTTTTTTCTTGTTATTTGAGGATTCCATTTACAGGTGTATTTACGAACATGAGGAGGACCGCCGCAGCGCCCAGCAGGACGATGACGGTTCCCGAGATGCGGTTGATCCAGAGCAGGTGGCGCGGCCGGAACTTGCGCCGTAGCAGGCTTACCATGAAGGTGAGCAGGAACCACCATGTTGCGGCGCCGATGAAGACGCCGCCGATCATGAGGGCTCCTTTGAACATTCCGATCGTGTGGATGCTCACGCCGAAGGCTGCGAACAGTGCCACGAAGATCAGGATGAAGGCCGGGTTGGCCAGTGTGATGAAAAATACTGAGATATAGTCCTGCCACAGATTGGTCTTGCCAGCCCGGTTACGCCGGATCTGGACGGCCGGATTGCTCAGAAAGATGTTGACCCCCACAATCATCACACACAGGCCGCCGATGACCTTGATCAGCGTGATATTATTTTCGATGAAGGACATCACCACGGCCAGCGAGAAGAATGCGATGGCCGAGAAGATCGTGTCGGCGCTGGCGGCTCCCAGGCCGGAGACGAAACCTGCCTTGTGGTTGCGGCTCAAGGTCCGCTGGATGCACAACACCCCGATGGGCCCCAGAGGTATGGAGGCCATGAGTCCGATGAGAATACCGCGTGCGAAGATCGACAGCCACATAGCAAAAATTATAGTGAAGTTGCAGAGTGCAAAAATAATAAATATAATCGTATCTTTGCATGTGAAACAATCCCAAAAATGAGAAACGCTTTTTTCCTGTCGCTCCTGAGTGCGGCTTTGTTGAGTTGCGGTTGGTTGGGCGGTAGCGGCCTGACGCTGTTGGTTGCTTTCGTGCCCCTGTTGCTGCTGAGCCGGCGGAGTGGCAGCGGGCGGAGAGCCTTTTGGCGTATGGCCGGATGGGTGGCGCTGGCTCTGGGACTGTGGAGTGCCGTGACCACGTGGTGGATCTGGTTTGCGGCACCGATCGGAGCGATTCTTTCTGTAATAATCACGGTGGGGCTGTTCGGCGGCATGTTCATGCTGTTCCATTATGTCTCGCAACGGGCTCCGGCGCCCTTGGCCTATACGTTGCTGGTGGCGGGGTGGATCGCCTGTGAGTTTCTGTACACGGTGGGCGAGGTGTCGTTCCCGTGGCTCGTGCTGGGCAATGGCTTTGCCAATGATGTGTGGGCTGTGCAGTGGTATGAGGTGACCGGCGTATTTGGCGGGACACTATGGGTATGGTTTTCCAATATTCTGATATACAGCGCACTGGAGGTTCGTCATGGAAAAGCATGGATTCTGCCGGCGGTGGTCGTAATCGTGCCTTTGTCAGGATCGTTGGTACGCTATGTTGCTTATGAGGAGACGGGGCCGGAGGTAGGGGTGACGGTGGTGCAGCCCAATATCGACCCTTACGGTGAGAAGTTTGTCGTGACACAGCAGCAACAGACCGGGCGGCTCATTGCCCTGGCTGAACAGGCGCCTCAGGGGGTGGACTACATCGTGATGCCCGAGACGGCCATTGACGACCGCTTGTGGGAGGGATCCTTGCAACTTAGCCCGAGTTTGGCCCGCCTGCGGCAGATGATGCGCGAGCGCTATCCGGAGGCACAACTGATCGTAGGAGCCTCTACCTATCGCCGCTATGGCGCGGGCGATCGCATCCCGGCAACGGCACGGACCCATTCCAGTATTGATTTCTATTATGATACGTATAACAGTGCCCTGGCGGTCGATACGTCGGAGCGGGTGGAGATTCATCATAAGTCGAAACTGGTGGTGGGCGTGGAGAAGATGCCCTATTACGGTCTGCTTCGTCATCTGGAATTTCTGATCATTGACTTGGGCGGCATTACGGGGCAACTGGCCACGGACAGTGTGCAGCAGGTCTTCTATCATCCGCATCGGGCGGCGATCCGGGAAACGGGGGCCTCTGAAGCGAGCTGGAAGAGGCAAGATGCAACAGAGGTTGGTGACGCTGGCTGCGCTCTACAAGCGGCAGAAGCTCTTCAGAAGAGAACGGATCTCCCGGGAGCGGACGGCGCATTGCTCGAACAGCCGGGAATGCCTTCCGGAACGGCCATTTGTTATGAATCGGTCTATGGAGAGTCCTTTTCGGAATTTGTGCGGAACGGGGCTCAGGTGATGTTTGTCATCACCAACGACGGCTGGTGGGGCGATACGCCCGGCTACCGGCAGCACTTCTCCTTCTCGCGGCTGCGGGCCATCGAAAGTCGTCGCAGCATCGCCCGCAGCGCCAATACCGGCATCTCAGGGTTGATCGATCAGCGAGGCCGGATCCTCCAGCGACTGGAGTGGGAGGAGATGGGGGTGCTGAACGGTACGTTGCGGGCCAATGATCGAGTGACGTTTTATACACGATATGGTGATTATGTGGGACGGCTGAGTTCGTATATCTTTGGTCTCTGCCTGCTCTATTTTGTGGCCTACCGGGTTCGGCGCCGCAGTCACCTGGTGGATTAATGGTTAGATTATGAACTACACCCAAACTCTCGAATTTCTTTTCAATGCACTGCCCGAGTTTCAGCGCGACGGCAGTTCGGCCTATAAGCCCGGTCTGGAGCGGACGGCTGCCTTCAATCGCTATCTGGGGAATCCGGATCGTACGTTTTTCACGGTTCATGTGGCCGGCACCAACGGCAAGGGGTCGGTGGCGCATATTATCGCTTCGGTCCTGCAGTCGGCGGGTTATCGCGTGGGGCTTTACACGTCGCCACACCTGAAGGATTTCCGCGAGCGTATTCGGGTCGACGGAGAGATGATTTCGGAGCAGGAGGTGATCCGCTTCACGGAACGGCACCACGATCGTATGACCGGACTCGGACTTTCGTTTTTCGAAATGACCACCGGCATGGCGTTCGACCACTTTGCCCGGCATGATGTGGAAGTGGCGGTGGTGGAGACCGGCCTGGGCGGGCGGCTCGATTCGACCAATATCGTGCAGCCCTTGCTGAGCATCATCACGAACATCGGGATGGATCACATGGCCCTGCTCGGGGATACGATCGCAAAGATCGCCGCAGAGAAGGCCGGCATCATCAAACCCGGCGTGCCGGTGGTGATCGGCGAAAGCGGAGCGGAGAGCGATCCGGTATTCGAGGCGCGAGCCGCTGAGACGGGGTCCTCCGTGTTGTATGCTGACCGGCTGTATCGTTGCGTGGGGGCAGTGGAGCATGCTGCCGGGCAGACCTTGCAGGTGGAGCGCATCGGCGACGGGCGTTGTTTTGATATCGATCTCGACCTGCTGGGGGACTATCAGCGGCGGAATATCCTGACGGCCGTGGCTGCGCTTGACTATCTGGACAAACGGACGCGGCTCAATATCAGTTCGCGGGCCTTCTATACAGGGTGTCGCACGGCAGCCGCTTCGACCGGTCTGCGGGGACGTTGGGAGGTGCTGGGGCGCGACCCGCTGGTGGTATGCGACACGGGGCATAATGCCCACGGCCTGCGGTTGGTTGCCGAGCAGATCCGGCGGCAGCACTACGATCGGCTCTACATGGTGTTGGGTGTGGTGAACGACAAGGACCTGACGGCGATGTTGCCTTTGTTGCCCAAGGAGGCGCATTATATCTTTACCCGCTCGTCCGTAAACCGGGCGCTGTCGGCTGAGGTATTGGCCGGTCAGGCTTCTCATTATGGTTTGCACGGCGAAGTGGTGCCGGGTGTACAGGCCGCATTGGCCCGTGCGCGGGAGTTGGCCCGGCCGGGCGACATGATTTTTGTTGGGGGCAGCAGTTTCACGGTAGCTGATTTATAGATTGCGGAGACCATTAGGGAAAGAGATCAGGAAAAAGTAATGCGGGAAAAGATTTTGCAATATATTATTGCGTAACTTGCGAGAGGAGAAATAAAATGGACGTTGTGCGGATGAGGAGACTCTTGTTGACGGGGCTGTTGACTTTGGTAACATATCTGTTACCGGCTCAAACGTCGGTGATCGTGGGGAAGGTATTCTCCGCGGCCGATTCGTCGGCACTGCCGGGGGCGACGGTCTTTGTGGAAGGCGGTAAGCCCAATACGATGTGCGGGCCGGGCGGGGTTTTTTCACTGGCGGGAGTAAAGCGCGGAACCGTGATGTTGGAGGTCAGTTTTCTGGGGTTCGATGTCCTGAAAATGGAGGTTAAGGCCGATGAGAGTCGGGTGGATGTCGGTTCGCTCTACCTGGTCGAGTCTGAAAATGCGATCGACGCAGTGGTGGTGGAGGGCGAAGCTCCGATCGCCATTCAGAAGGGCGATACCACACAGTTCAATGCCGAGGCCTTCAAAACCAATCCCGATGCCGACGCCGACGAGTTGCTGATGAAGATGCCGGGCGTAGTGATCCAAAATGGCAAGGTGGAGGCGCAGGGAGAGCCGATCCGGCGTATCTATGTCGACGGGCAGTTGTTCTTTGGGACCGATCCTATGGCTGCCCTGAAGAATATTCCGGCTGATGCGGTGGAGAGTATCCAACTCTTCGACGAGATGAGCGAACAGTCGCAAGTGACGGGATTCGACGACGGCGATACGCAGAAGGCGATCAATATTGTCACCAAATCGAAGAATAAGACCACAACGATCTTTAAGGCAGAGGCTTCGGGTGGCAGCGACATCGATGCTCCGCGCGAGGGACGTTACCTGGCCGGAGGCAATTTTTCACACTTTACACCCACACAGCACTTTACGGTCACGGGGCTGGCAAACAATGTCAATAACATGAAGTTCGGAGAGAATGACATGATTGGCGGTTCGGGGCTTGACGACAACGGTAATGTTCGCAATCAGCCGGCCGGTATCCGGGATATCTATGGACTGGGGGTGAACTATTCGTTGCAGAATGAAAAAGTACAGTTTTCGGGCAATTACTTTTTTGATCACAACAGTAACTATACCGAGCGACTCAGCGATACGCGCTATTATGCCAGTCCGCCGCGGTTCGACAGTAAGCAGATTCTGCGGAACAGTTTCAGTGACAATAGCGTGACCAACCATCGGCTTAATTTCCGCCTGCAGTGGGATCTGAATCCGAACAATACGATTCTGCTCTCGCCGCGCATCCAGATCCAGAGCGATGAATTCAATACCGATGCTACAGCCCTGACGTTGCAGGATGGCGATTCGCTCAACCGCAACCGCACGCTGACCCCCAACGAGAATTTCCGCTATACGATCGCCGGTGAGGCGATGTGGACCCACCGCTTCGAGAAGCGCGGCCGGAGTTTGTCGACCAATCTGGCCTACAACATCAATAGCCGCGAGGGAGATCGTTATCAGAATTTCGACTATCGCGACAACTATCGGGCCGATACGTTGGGCGGTGGGGTGTGGAATCCCGTGCGGACCGTTGACCGCTATTTCGACCAGTTGACCACGAGTAACAATTTGCGGTTGCGTATGACCTGGGCCGAGCCGCTCGGCGCACGCCATCGTCTGTTGGTGAATTACATTATGGGCAAGGAGTGGGGCGAAAGCGATAAGCAAAACTATCGCTATGCGGCGGCTACGGAAGATTATACGAACAAGGATGCGCAGCGAAGCAACCGTTTTGACCGTGATTATAACTCGATTGGAGGTGGTATCGGTTATTCGTTTGCCAGCAAACATACGCGGCTGAGCATCGGGCTGGATTACCTCCATTTGGCGCAGGTCCGTAATGAGTACGAGCCCCATCAGGTGACCACTCATCGCGGGTTCAATGAGTTGGAACCTTCGTTGTCGTTACGTTACTCGCTCGGTAAGAGCAAATACCTGCGATTCCGTTACAAGGGCAGTACCGTGTTGCCCAATATCGACTATATGCAGAGCGTACTGGACGACAGTTCACCTACCTATCTGCGGGTGGGTAATCCGGATCTGAAGCAGGGTTATCAGCATGATGCCACGCTGTTCTACAATGCCGCCAATGTGGAGCGGTCGACCAACTTCACGTTGACGATGAATTTCCGCACGGTGTCGAATTACGTAACCTCCAGTACGGAGATTCTGCCCGATGATACGGTGATCGTGGTGGGTGGCGAGGAGTATCGTCCGCAGGACAAGGGGGCATTCCTCATTAAACATATCAACATGGACGGGTACGTTTCGGGGCGGGTTGGCGCTACATACAGTTTTGCCTTCCGGCCGATCCGCAGTAATATCAATATTTCGGCCAACTACGGGTACATCCGCATGCCGTCGGTCTACCGGGTGGAGAATTATGCCAATACGCATTCGGGTGGGTTCCGGTTGGGCATCACGAGCAACATCTCACAGAATGTCGACTTCAATCTCTACTCCCGCACGACCTTTAATTTCACGAACAACTCGGCGCGGGAGAATACCTCTTATATTACGCAGAATCTCTACTATTCGATCAATGTTATCTTTTGGAAGAATTTTGTCTTCAATTCGCTCTTCACGTGGCGTTACTATACCAGTACCGGATCGGCCGACTTCTCGGACTCCTTCTATCTACTCAATGTGGGATTGGGGAAGAAGCTCTTCCGGAAAAATAACGGAGAGGTGAGGGTTACGGCTTACGATTTGCTGAATCAGAACCGCAACCTGCTCCACAACGTGCGGACCAATGCCATCGAGGATGCCTGGACCAATACGTTGGGACGGTACGTGATGGTGCGGTTCCTCTATCGCTTCAATTCGATGGTGCACGGCAAGGCGGCCGCGGCCCGCAAGGTGGCAGGGAAGGATTACAAGAGAATCAGTGTGAAACAGTTGGAAAAAATGTCAGGAAATGGCACAAGAAAGAAATAACATCCGGAATTTGGGCAGCGATCTGGAGTTCGAGAACAAGATCCGTCCGCAGGAACTGGAGAGTTTCAGCGGCCAGGAGAAGATCGTCGAGAATCTCCGGGTCTTCATCAAGGCGGCCCTGATGCGCGGGGAGTCGCTCGACCATGTCTTGTTGCACGGCCCTCCGGGGTTGGGCAAAACGACGCTGGCAAATATCATCAGTCACGAAATGGGAACTTCGCTTAAGGTCTCTTCCGGACCGGTACTCGATAAGCCGGGCGACCTGGCCGGGTTGCTCACCAATCTGAATGCGGGCGATGTGCTCTTCATTGACGAGATCCATCGGCTGAGTCCGATCGTGGAGGAGTATCTCTACTCGGCGATGGAGGATTACAAGATCGATATCGTATTGGACAAGGGGCCCTCGGCCCGGTCGATCCAGATCGAACTGAATCCCTTTACGCTGATCGGAGCCACAACCCGCAGCGGTTTGCTGACCAGTCCGTTGCGGGCGAGGTTCGGAATACAGTGTCATCTGGAGTACTACGATTCGAAGGTGTTGGCGCGCATTGTACGGCGTTCGGCGGGGATTCTCGGCATCACAATCGACGATGATGCCACCCTGGAGATCGCGATGCGCAGTCGTGGAACGCCGCGTATTGCCAACGCGCTGTTGCGTCGCGTGCGGGACTTCGCCATGGTGAAGGGCGGAGGGCATATCGACCTGTCGATTACAAAGATCGCCCTTGCGGCTCTGAATATTGATGCCCGCGGACTGGATCAGATGGACAACAAGATCCTGATGACGATCATCGAGAAGTTCGGTGGCGGCCCGGTCGGGCTCAATACCATTGCAACGGCCGTGGGCGAGGATAGCGGGACGATCGAGGAGGTCTATGAACCGTTCCTCATTAAGGAGGGCTTCCTGAAACGTACGCCGCGGGGCAGGGAGGCAACCGAATTGGCCTATTCACATCTAGGGATCGTGCCGCCTGGAGTGGAGGCGACATTGTTCTGAACCGAAAATCAAATAAGAGGCTCGAGAGAAAGGAGTGTCCTCTGCGGGATGCTCCTTTTTTAAACTTGTGTCTGTCCGGAGGAATCGTTGGTTGTCAGTGCGTTTTAGGCATCACATGCTGAGGGGCTGGCAAGGCTTTGACGGCGTGTGTTACTCGATCTCCATGTCGAGTTTCTGGCGCAAGAAGGAGAGTGTGGGATTCTGTTCGGTCAGGTAGCGAAGTTTGTCCTCCACGCGGATCGGTTTGCGGGCTCCGCTCTCTTCCCGGACAATGACCTCCAGGTCCAAAGCCCCTCGGATGTCGGCCAGTTCGGTCAACAGCGTGAGAATTTCGGTGCGATTGCGCATGATTTCTTCATAGAGCGCTTCCGTGGGGACTGTGAGGGTGATGTGGTTGCCGGTTACCCGCATTTCGTGGAATGCCATCGCAATACGGGGGCGTTCGCTCCCCAGGTTGCGGATGAAGCGATCCTTATGGGAGATGATCTTGGATTCACTCTCCGGGTCGATCGCTGTGGTTTCGACGACGGGTTGCGCTGTCTCTTCCACGATTTCGGGGGTGGCTTCGTAAGTTGAACAGGGGGTCGCGTTGAGAATCGAGGCGATCGGAGAACCCGAGATGGTGTGCGGAAGCGTATGGATATAGGCCCGGCTTTGACGTGGCGAGCCATCGTCCGGAGCGGCTGCGGTTCCGGAAGGTCTATTTTCACGAGTCACTTCCCCGGCCGAATGATGTTGGGATGAGCCGGTGGCCGTAATTGGAGCCTTCGGAGCGTTGGGGGCGGATACTTTGGCTGGTTCTGGAGCCGGGGATGCTGTTGCCGCCGGTGTGGCAACGGGTGTGGCTGTCGGACTGGATACGGGCGCCGAAGCGGATCCGGTTGGAACCGTCGAGACTGGAATATCCAATGGGGGCAGGGTGGCCGGGATTATCGCCCCGAAGGGTTCATTTTTTTTTTGACCGAGACTGCACAGTTTCATCAGCCCCAGTTCCACGTTCAGTCTTTGGTTGGTCGCCGTGCGCAGTGTGCCGTCCAGTTCCGTCAGCAGGGCGATCGCGCTGAAGAGGAACCCTACGTCGCATTCGACGCTTTGGGCCTTATAGCGTTCCAGCAGGCTCCCCGTCACCTCGAGCAGGGCCTGGGTCTGCGGATTCTTGCACATCAGCATGTCGCGCAGGTGGTTGTTCAGGCCGGCGATGAAGGTCTGACCGGAGAATCCCTTTCGCAAAACTTCGTCGAACAGGGTCAAGGCTGCCGGGTAGTTCCCCTGCAGCAGCAACGACGTGACATTGAAGTAGGTATCGTAGTCGAGTACGTTAAGCGTTTGGGCGACCTCCTTGAAATTCAAATTGCTGCCGCAGAACGACACAGCCTTGTCGAACATCGACAGTGCATCTCGCATACCCCCGTCGGCCTTCTGGGCGATCAGGTGGAGCGATTCGTCGTCGTAGGTGATGCCCTCCTTCCCTGCGATCAGTTTTAGGTAGCCCACGCTGTCCTCCACCCGGATGCGGTTGAAATCGAAAATCTGACAGCGCGACAGGATTGTGGGCAGGATCTTGTGTTTCTCGGTGGTAGCCAGGATGAAAATGGCGTGTGCGGGTGGCTCTTCCAGTGTTTTGAGAAAAGCATTGAAGGCGGCCGACGAGAGCATGTGGACCTCGTCGATGATATAGACGCTGTAACGACCGATCTGGGGTGGGATACGCACCTGTTCGGTCAGCGAACGGATGTCGTCCACCGAGTTGTTCGAAGCGGCATCCAGTTCGTGGATGTTGAAACTGCGTCCTTCGTTGAAACTGCGGCACGATTCGCACTCGTTGCAGGCTTCGTTGTCGACCGGCGACAGGCAGTTGATCGCTTTGGCGAAGATGCGGGCGCAGGTTGTTTTTCCCACGCCGCGCGGTCCGCAGAAGAGGTAGGCATGGGCCAGCTGTCCGCGGCCGATGGCATTGCGGAGTGTGGAGGTGATGTGGCTCTGCCCGACGACCGAAGCGAAGGTCGCGGGACGGTATTTGCGAGCGCTGACAACGAAATTTTCCATAGCTCTACAAAGATACGAAAAGTTTTTCAGAACAAGGGCTCTTTCTCATACTTTCTCGGGGAGGGTGGGTGAGATGATTAGCCTGCTGTCGGTTTGGCTGAGAATGATGTCAGGGGCGACAACTTGTCGCGACAGATTGTCGGCGGCGGGACGGGTGTCGTGACAAAACGGACGATGAATGACAGAGCGTCAGAAGGTATCGGGCGTGGCAGGTATTTTGCTAAAGTAAGGATACAAACAGAAAAACAAGAAAGGAGAACACGATATGAACATCAATTCATTAACCATTAAAGCACAAGAGGCACTGCAGCAGGCTTTCCAGATTGCGGCTTCGCGGTCGCAGCAAGCCGTCGAGCCGGCTCACGTGCTGGCTGCCATCATCGAGGATGATGATTCGCTCGGAGCTTTCCTGCTGGGGCGAGTGGGCGTCAATGTTAAGGGAGTGCGTGGCGAGGTGGACAGTGCGCTGAATGCGCTGCCCACGGTGTCGGGCGGCAATGGCGAGCAGTACTTCTCGCAGGCCTCCTCGCGCGTGATCCAGAAAGCGGTAGACTTTACGCGTGAGTTTGGCGACAAGTATGCTTCGGTGGAGCACTTGCTGCTCGGACTGGTGGCCGATGGCGGTGAGATGGCGAAACTGCTGAAGCGGAGCGGTGCTTCGGAGAAGGAGTTGATTACCGCCATCAAGGAGTTCCGCAAGGGTTCCAAAGTGGACAGTCAGACGGCAGACCAGACCTTCGATGCGCTGGGCAAGTATGCCATTAATTTGAACCAGCAGGCGCGTGACGGCAAACTCGATCCGGTGATCGGCCGTGACGAGGAGATCCGACGGGTGTTGCAGATCCTGTCGCGACGGACGAAGAACAACCCGATCCTGGTCGGTGAACCGGGCGTCGGTAAGACGGCCATTGCGGAGGGTATTGCTCACCGGATTGTGAATGGCGACGTACCGGAGAATCTGAAGACGAAGCAGATCTATTCGCTTGATATGGGGGCTCTGGTGGCCGGTGCCAAATACAAAGGCGAGTTCGAGGAGCGGCTGAAGGCTGTCGTGAAGGAGGTCGTATCGAGCGAAGGCGAGATATTGCTCTTTATCGATGAGATTCATACGCTGGTCGGGGCCGGCAAGGGCGACGGCGCGATGGATGCCGCTAATATTCTGAAACCGGCACTGGCGCGTGGTGAGTTGCGGACCATCGGTGCTACGACCCTGGATGAGTTCCAGAAATATTTCGAACAGGACAAGGCACTGGAACGGCGATTCCAGAAGGTGATGGTCGACGAACCGTCGATGGTGGATGCCATCTCGATTCTGCGAGGTCTGAAGGAGCGCTATGAGAATCACCACAAGGTGCGGATCCGTGACGAAGCGATCGTGGCAGCCGTGGAACTCTCGACGCGGTACATCACGTCGCGATACCTGCCTGACAAGGCCATTGACCTGATCGATGAGGCTGCGGCCCGTTTGCGGTTGGAGATGAACTCCGTGCCGGATGAGATCGACCAGCTCGACCGGAAGGTGCGTCAGTTGGAGATCGAGCGCGAGGCCATCCGTCGGGAGAACGACAAGCCGCGGATCGATGAACTGACCAAGGAGATCGACGAGTTGAATGCACAGCGCTCGACCCTGCGGGCAAAATGGCAGAGCGAACGCGACATTCTGGAGCGGATCCAGAAGAACAAGGAGGCGATCGACCAATATAAGATCCAGGCGGCCGAGGCCGAGCGGAATGGCGATTACGGTCTGGTGGC
>CALYBN010000112.1 GCA_944414825.1 uncultured Rikenellaceae bacterium | reverse complement strand
CCAATTTCTTTGTCTATGTGGTGCGCTTTTCGGTGCTGGATTGGGGCCCGACGCTTCTGAAACAGTCGAAGGGTGTCTCGCTTGAGATGGCCGGATGGCTGGTGGCACTTTTTGAAATTGCCGGCATCGTCGGGATGCTGGTGGCCGGGTGGGTGACGGACCGCTACCTGAAGGGCCGTGCACACCGTACGTGTGTCTTCTGCATGATCGGGGCGGCGCTGTTCATCTGGATCTTCTGGATGCTGCCCGGCAGTGCTCCGGTGTGGACCATCTTTGCGTCGCTCAGCATGGCCGGATTCTGCATCTATGGTCCGCAGGCCCTGATCGGGATCGCCGCGGCGAACCAGGCTACGAAACGGGCTGCTGCTACGGCCAACGGTTTCACGGGGCTGTTTGGCTATGCTAGTACGCTGGTGTCGGGTGTCGGATTGGCCTACGTGGCCCAGCATTTCAGTTGGAATGCCGTATATATGATGATGATCGGACTGGCACTGGTGGGAATGGCGGTCTTTCTGTTGATGTGGAATGCAAAAGCCGACGGATATGATGAGTAACGAAAACGGATACCGTACAGCGGGGCCGGACTATCTCTCGCCGCTTACCCCCGAGGAGTTGGACGAACGCTTGCGGGCGATCCGTCACGTGGCGCTCGATATGGATGGGACGATCTATATGGGTACGACGTTGTTTCCCTATACGATTCCGTTTCTCGAGGGGCTGAAGGCCCGGGGAATCGGCCATTCGTTCCTGACCAATAACCCTTCCCGAAGTATTGCCGACTATCTGCAGAAACTGTCCGGGATGGGAATTCAGGCTACGCGTGAGGAGATGTATACGACCGTCGTGGCGACGATCGACTATATCCGGACGCACCATCCTGCAGCCCGGCGTCTGTTTCTGCTGGGGACGCCGAGCATGAGGGCCGAGTTCGAAGCGGCCGGGTTTGTGTCGACGGAGGACGATCCGGACGATGTGCCCGATGTGGTGGTCGCGTCGTTCGATATGACGCTGTGCTATGCCCGCTTTTGCCGCGCCGCCTGGTGGATCGCCCAGGGTGTGCCCTACGTGGCGACCAATCCGGACCGGGTGTGCCCTACCGACCAGCGGACGGTGCTGATCGACTGCGGCTCCATCTGCGCCGCTCTGACCCATGCTACGGGGCGGCAGCCCGACGTCACACTGGGCAAACCCGATCCGAATATGTTGAATGGGATTCTTGACCGGCACGGTTTACGGCCGGAGCAGATCGCCATGGTGGGAGATCGAATCTATACCGATGTGGCGATGGCTCTGAATGCATCGGCCTTCGGGGTGCTGGTCCTTTCGGGCGAGACGACGATGGAGATCGTGGCACAGTCGGAGGTGAAGCCCCACCTGATTGTGAACAGTATCGAAGTGTTGGGACGCCTGCTGCGGGAGGTGCATGAGCCTTGAAAGAGGGGCTGGGAAGTTGTAGAATAGAATGAGAATCACATCAAAAAACAAAAAGAATATGAAGAAAAAGTTATGGTTTTTAGTGGGGGCTGTGGCGGCATTGTGGAGTGTGACGCCGCTGCAGGCCCAGGAAAAAGAGCAGCTTTCGGCGAAGATCGTCGTGGGGCCCTACCTGCAGGCTGTTACCGAGGATGGCTTCACGGTGGTGTGGACGACCGATATGGATGCTGTGGCATGGGTAGAGGTGGCTCCCAATGACAATTCGCATTTCTTTGCGGAGGATCGCCCGAAGTATTACCAGTCGGAGGCCGGAAAGCGCCCGATCGGGAAGCTGCATGCCGTGCGGGTCGAGGGTCTGGAAAAGGGTACGACCTACCGCTATCGGGTCATGCAGCAGAGTGTGATCAGCCCGGAGGGGGACAAACGGCTGTTGTTCGGTATTCCTTCGGGGAACGATCCCTTCCGGCAGAAACCCTACACCGTGACGACGCTCGACCGGGACAAGGAGAGTATGGACTTTGCGGTGATCAATGACATCCACGGCAAGGATTCCATCTTCCGGGCTCTGATGAAGGATGTGGTGGCCGATAAATTGGATATGGTGTTCTTCAACGGCGATATGCTCTCGTCGATGGATTCCGAGGAGCAGCTGTATGATGGTTACCTTCGTTCGGCGGCCGAGTTGTTCGGGGCCTATATTCCGTTTTTCAACCTGCGAGGCAACCACGAGAGCCGCGGCCTCTTCTCGTATCGCCATCTGGACTATTTCCCCACGACCTCGGGCGAGACTTACTATTTGATCCGTCAGGGCCCGGCCGCCATCCTGATGCTGGATTGCGGAGAGGATAAACCCGATAATGATATCAGCTACTTCGGACTGATGCTGAGCGACAGCTACCGGGAGAAAGAGGCCGAGTGGCTGAAAAAGACGGTCCAGAGTGAGGAGTTCCAGAGCGCTCCGGTCAAGATCGCCGTTCTGCACATGCCTCCCGGACCGACCGGCTGGCACGGCATCCGGGAGATCAACCGACTGTTCGTCCCGATTCTGAATGAGGCGGGCATTGACTTGATGCTCAGTGGGCATATTCATCGTTATTCGTTCAGTGAAGGGGCCGATCGCGGATGTAATTTCCCTGTACTGACCAATGGAGCCTCGGAGAAGCACTATTTCCATGTTACGCGCGAAGGCATTACAGGCAAGCGGATTGACGCCGCGGGCAAAGTGTTGCAAGAGTATGACTTCCGGAGGAAGTGACCGGTACGTCCCGCGTTGTCTATACGGGTCTGAACGGACCTGAATTTCAACGGCAGGCCTATAATTCGGAAGGGGAGGAATCTTATAGCGGATTCTTCCTCCTTCTTATTTTGGTGCCCCTGTGGATTTGCGTTTTTTGGGGCACTTTCGAGAATGGAGGCTGTGAGCGAGCTTTCCGATCGGGCGGGGATGTTCCGCGTGAGCCTTGCTAAAAGGGATATGACCCTAGCGGACTATCTGCCCCTGGATGTGGATGCTGAAATTCTTGCTGGGCCGGTAGTCGAAGCGGAATGTGCCGCCCGCGACATTCCGGCGTCGGAGGTCCATGAACCGCATCTGTTTGCCGACGAAACTTCCTACGCCGACCGAGACCTTGTCCGACGGTCGCCATACAACCATACCACCAGTCAGAGCCTGATTTCCCAGGCCCGGCAGCCACCACTCGCCTTCGTACATGTCGAGTGCGAAGTTTGTCGATAGAGGCGCTCGGTATCCGTTTCCGGAGAAGTAACCGATCGGCAGCCCGACCAGCGGGTCGTAGAGAAACAACCGGTCCGGCATGCGCAACGGTTGCAGAAGGACCGGCAGGGGAGCCTGGCCGGCGAAATCCGACGACCGTTCTAATCCGAATGGCGAGGAGAGCGACATGGTGAAAAGATCCGGTACGGCAAGTTTCCCGCTGGGCTGCCCGGTGGGGTATCCGGTTGGGAACTCGAGTTTCAACTTCTCGGTACCTGCCGCTGGGGCCTCCGCTGATAGGACCGTCTGATTCTCCGATGGTACGGAAGTGTTTGTGACGGTATCGGCCGGCGTCGAATGTGCCGGTGTGCCCGTAGTTGCGAGAAACGAAGGTTGATCCACAGAGGTTTTGGTCTCATGAGGTGCTGCTGGTATGGAGTAGGATGCAGAGGTGGTAACCGCGGTTTCACCGACTTTTGCAATGCCCGGCAGACCGGGGCAGAGTAGTGTCATGAGGCAGAGTATGAATGGAGGACATCTCCTTGAACTGTTTGAGCTCATAACCGTTTGTTGCGTTGGCATCTTGTGTTGTT
>CALYBN010000111.1 GCA_944414825.1 uncultured Rikenellaceae bacterium | reverse complement strand
GCGCCAGACGACCCCTACCAGCAGGAACGACAGAACCGATGCGGCGATCCAGAATACCGATGCGACGCTGTAATCGTGTGTCGTGATGCCGTCGACGACGGTTTTGTGTTTGTCGAGCAGGGCGCCGCTGATGATGTCCTGAATCCCCGCACCCACATAGCTGGCGATCCCGATGATCCCGAGCGCTGCGCCGCTGGCCCGGCGCGGGACCAGATCGACGGCCATCAAACCGCCCACGAAACAGATCAGGACCCCGATGGCGATGCCGAACAGGACCATAGAAAGGATGTTTATGAACATGCCTGAGCCGGAGTACAGGAACAGACCGAGCGACACGGAACAAAGCACGCCGAACGTCACGGCGATACTGTAACGGCTCCCGTTGAACCATTTGTCGGACATCCATCCCGAAAAGACCGTCCCTGCGATGCCGAGAAAGGCGTTGACGGAGATGACCTGGGTCGCCGTTGCCAGCGGGAAGCCTTTGACCTCCTGGAGGAAGATGACGCCCCAGCCATTTATGGCGTAGCGGCTGACATACATGCAGGCGCTGGCCAGGGCGAGTATCCAGATGTAAGGGTTTCCGAACGCGGCTTTCTGGGCCGCGCCGACCGATTCCCGTTCCACCTCCGTTTCGTCCCCGGCCTCGCCCGAGAGCACCTCCACCGGCGGCAGTCCCTTGCTTTCGGGCGTGTCGTGCAGGAAGAGCAGGATCACCGCCACGCCCATCGCTCCGGCAATGGCCGACCCGACGAATCCCCATTTCCATCCGGCGAACCCCACGACGAGTCCCACGAAGACGAACGATATGGCTTCGCCCAGATTGTGGCTGGCGCTGAAAAATCCATAATAGGTGCCGCGCTTTTTGAGCGGATACCACCTCGACAGCGCGATGATCGCCGGGGCGGCGCCCATCGACTGGCTCCAGCCGTTGATGCCCCACAGGACGGCGAAGACGACGAACAGGGTCGTCGTGGCGAGGGTCCCTCCGCCGGAGAACAGACCCAGCAGTCCCACGCAGAGGTTGGCGATGAATGAAACCGTCAGTCCGGTCGCCATGAAACGTTTGATGTTGCTGTGGTCGGCCAGCAGTCCGTTCACGAACTTTCCGACGGCATAGGCGAAGAGCAGCGCGGAGCTGATGATGCCCAACTGCTGCGCATCCAGCGCATGGCTGTCGATGATCGGTTTCTTCACCACGTTGAGCGTGGTGCGGCAGACGTAGTAAAGACTGTAACCGACCGTTCCGGCCAGAAAACTCTGGAAGCGGAGCCTGCGGTAGAGCCTGTCCCGTTCCTTCGGGCCGCACTGCAACGGCGGAACCGGTTTGCTGATTCCGTAAAAGGTTTTTATTTTGTCGAACATGGGATGTCGTGCGTTAATCGTTCCTTTTCACCAATACCACGTTGTTGACGGCGCGCTGGCCGTAGTGGTCGTAGCGTTTGTTGTCCGCGGGGAAGTTCACGACATGGGTGTCGTGTACGCCCCGGTTTCCGATCAGCATCGTGGTCGAGCCGCCTCCGTCGAGGTTCAATGCACAGCGGGGATTGAAATGCCGGACAAGCATCCGGGTCAGTTCCTGCGCGGTCATTCCCGATGACGTCCACCAGCGTCCGTCGACGGTGATGAGTAGCGCCCGGCCGTCTTCGGTCAGTGCGATCGCCACCCGCGGATGGCGCACACCCTGATGGCGGCGGTAATCTTCGTAGTCGAGCGTGCGCAGGTCGAGGCTGTCCGGATTTGCCGCAAACGTTTCGCCTACAGGTTCGTAATCGGCTATCAGCATCGGGGCGCCCGAGAGTACGGTGGGATAAGTGCTGGCGAGGTAGGAGGCGTTGTCGCCATAGTCTATGTCGGCCTTTCCCGTGGCAGGATCGAGGAAGAATGCCCCTTCGTGCTTCCAGTAACGGGTGTGGGTTTTGTCCACGGTCACTTCGCGCCGGACCTTCCCGTCCGTCTTCACGAACGATACGTCGGGTTCGAAATAGGAGCCGTTGATCCCGGCGAAGGCGTCCGCGCGGAGGGCGAATGCCGAAAGCGAATCGGCCTCTTCGCTGTGTACGACCGAGAGCGAATATCCGCCGTGCGAGAGGTCTATTTCGAGGACGTTGATAGTCTGGTTGGCTCCCGTCGGGAGGTAGAATCCCGTATAGTTGTACCACACGCAGCCGGGGGCTACGACGTCTATCGACCATCCAGCCATGTCGGACGTGCGTGACAACGGATCGTCCGCCGGCGTATTGCAGCATCCTGTGGTGAGCAGGGCGGCCTGTATGAGGATGTAAAATGTCTTTTTCATGGCTGCAATCCCAAGACCTCTTGCATCCTTCGACCTATTTCGTCATTCTCCAATACCCCTCCGAAACGGGTCGCGCAGGGCCCGTAGGCGAACAGCGGCACCATCGACGCGGTGTGGCTCACGCTGCCCCAGACATATCCGATGCCGCTTTCGGACAGATGGAAATCAGCATTTCCCGAGGGTATGGCGAGCCCGCCGGTTTCATGGTCGGCGAGGATGATTACCAGTGTCCCGGGATGTGCCTGGGCGTAATCCAGGGCCACACCCACGGCGTTGTCGAAATCCCGTATTTCGGCGAGCATACCCGCTGCGTCGTTGGCGTGGCACATCTTGTCGATGAGCGAACCCTCCACCATCAGGAAAAAGCCTTTTCCGCGGCTGTTGTTCGTCACTATTTCGAGGGCCTTGGCCGTGGCCTGCGGGAGGTATTCCGGCGAACGGCCTTCGGCGATGGTGGGGATGCCGTAGTTGTCGCCCGGATAGAGTGCCATGGCCCGGCCTTCGGAAACGTCGTCGAGTTCTTCGAGGCTTCGGACCACGAGGCAGCCCCTCTTTTCGAGCTTCCCGATGATGCTCGGATCACCCTCCTCCAAATACTGACGGCCGCTGCCGATCAGCACGTCGATGTCGGTGTCGAGCAGGCCGAGGGCCACCTGCTTGTATTTGCGGCGGTCCATCGAATGGCCGAAGAATGCCCCGGGGGTGGCGTGGACGACTCCGGAGGTAACCACTACACCCGTCGCCATACCGCGGGCATCGGCTTTTTCGAGGATGGTGTGCAGGCGGTTTCCCGCGCTGTCGAGCCCGAGCCGGGAGTTGTTGGTTTTCCGGCCTGTGGAGAACGCCGTTCCCGCGGCGGCCGAGTCGGTTACACGATTGTTGGCCGAATGGGTCTTCACGAATCCGGTCACCGGAGCCCGCTCCATTTGGATAGGGCGGTATTCGTTCTCGATCATCAGGGCCGTGACGTGGGCCAGCCCCATTCCGTCACCGATCATCAGGATTATGTTTTCGACCTTTTCGGCCTCCTGCTGTTTTTTCGCGGGTTTCGCAGCGAACGCCGTTGCGGACAGCAGGACCGGGACAACAGCGCATAACAAAAATAAGGATCGTTTCATTTTCATTTGAATTACTGATAATAAAGGCAATCTGTCGAAACGAGGCGGAATATCCCAGCTTCCTCTTGCTCCGGCAGATTGCCTGTTTCCAAATTCTGGGTATGTCCTATTCGTTGACCCAGGCACCAATCACGGCCTTTCCGTCACGACTTACTCCGCGTTGATCGAGAATGATTACATCTTTCGATATCCACTGTGAATATTCAATCTGCAATGCTCTCAACATTGGCACTCCCATGCCGTTGGTAAGAGCCGGATTATCCGGTCCCTTCAGTGCAACGGTTTGTGTCTTGCCTCCGTTATCGGAAAGCGGACCAAGCATCGTTTCCGCATCGAATGATATATCCTGCAAAAGAATGCTATTGACGTCATATATCTGACTTCCGTTGACATAAGACTGTCCTGCGGAAAGCACGGCTTGGCCGCCGTCATCGTCAAGTTGAAGATCCGAGTTTTTAGGATCGCTGTTGCCTGAGACGATCGTATTGTATATTCTCGTGATGCAATAGCTGTTGGAAATATTGATTCCCCCGCCGTATGACTTTGCCGTATTACCTGTAATCGTACAGTTAACAATGTCTAACTTCGTCGTCTTGCCATTTGCACCGTATACAGCGATGGCACCGCCTTTGCCGCCCGTATTACCCATAAACGTGGAGTTAACGATCACGGTTTCGGAGTTTTCGCGACCATAGATTGCACCTCCTTGACGAGTGTTGTGATCGGCCACATTCTTCGTAAAGGTCGAATTGTAGATATAATTGTACGACTTTGCATTGGTATTGACAGCATAGATTGCTGTGCCGAAATGGGAGGTACGGTTATTTTCAAACGTACAGTTATCGACAGTCAGCGTGGAAGTGTCGTTGTAAATACCGGCGCCGCCGTTATTGCCGGAGTGGATATTGTCCGAAATTACACAATTTTCGAATTTGACATCCGATCCATTGTGGAGTACGATATTGCCATTGTTCTGTGCTGTATTGCCTTTGATTTTACAATTTACGAAGTCGACGGCCGAAGCGACGATTACAATACCGCCTCCAGATCGGGCATCTACCGAAGTTCCGTTGATCGTAACTTTCCGGTTGGTCTGT
>CALYBN010000110.1 GCA_944414825.1 uncultured Rikenellaceae bacterium | reverse complement strand
TGTGCGCGACTATATCAACATGATGGTCAAAGACCGTGATGTGGCCGAAGATATTTTCCAGGAGACATTCATCAAAGCCGTACGCGTGATCGACGAAGGCCGTTATACCGATAACGGCAAGTTTCTGTCGTGGGTTCTCCGTATCGCGCACAATCAAGTTATCGACTATTTCCGCGCCCAGCGACAGGACAAAACCGTCAGCGAAACCGATGCAGGATACGACGTGCTCGGCACATTACGCCTCTCGGAACGCACGATTGAGGATGCGATGGTCAGCGATCAGATCGAGCAGGATGTCCGGGCATTGGTCGAACTGCTCCCCCCCGAACAACGCGAAGTGGTAATAATGCGCTATTTCGCCGGTCTGAGTTTCAAGGACATCGCCGAGCAAACCGACGTGAGTATCAATACGGCCCTTGGGCGCATGCGCTATGCACTGATCAACCTGCGGCGAATGATCAAGGAAAAAAACATCGTTCTGTGCTGACCGCTGCACAATATTCTCCATGCGTCGGCGTTATATTATTGCAACCGGAAAACGACAGCCTATGGAGGATATTGACAAAAACGATGTTTCAAACGAAGGCATCTCCGACGACGAGGATCTGATGATGCGGGAGGTAATACAAGGCGATGCGGATCTCTGTTATCTGCATCATTACCTCTCGGAAATCTTCCGAAAAGGAGATATTTAAGGGTTAATTTTTGATGGGAGAGGGCGCCGGAAGGCGTCCTCATTTTTTTCGTTTCCGGCCTTGCCGACCCCTGCAAAACCGAGGGAGCCGGACCGGGACGCGCCAGGCGCCCGATCCGACCCCGAAACCGAAAGATAAGGAACCCTTCCCTAAAGAGGCATCCGGAATACTACCGTTTATGCACCTCGGCAAGGCGGTGCGCCGAACGGAGCTGCAACGACAGCGACAGCGTCGAAATGCCGGCAAAGAGCAGCGAAAGTCCGACCCAGACAACCACGGCCGTCGTTCCGAACACGAGCGGTTGGAAAAGCATCCACAAAGCACAGATCAACAACAGGACGCCCGTCAGAACGGTCCATCCCGAACCGCGGATGCCGAGCAGATGCATGTCGCTGGCCAGACCGATGGTACTGAATCCGCGCATGAGCAGCCAGAAGCCGAGAAAAATCGGCAACGTAACAGCAGACAGCGCCACATTGAAGATCAGAATGGCTCCGAGGACAATCTCGATGATTCCCCCGGCAAGCATCCATCCGCGGCCGGTCACGAAGTGACGGCTGCTTGCGGAGAGAACAACCTCCATGACCCCGGAAAAAAGAATCAGCCACCCGAAAAGCACCGACAAATCGAGGTAGCTTTTGGCCGGGTAGACAAAAACCAGGATGCCGACGACAAACAGCGCGATGCCGACGATCAGCAGAAGCCACCAACGGCGAACTGCCTGTTTCGAGTGTTCGATCAAAGAAGAAATTTTATCCATAGCGTAAATAAAAGATTTCTCAGAGCAGAGGCAATTTGCGTGCCAGTCTCCGCGGCGAACAGACCCGGAAGGGTCCCTGGACCCCGGCGTACGGGGCCGAACTCAAGAAAACGGAGGCTTTCCGATCCGGACAGAGCGGATTTCAGCGGTTTTTTGTATCTTTGAGGCAATTCCCAAGACCCACCATGGCCCTGCACCACCTTCATACCGCCGTATGTGCCCTGCTGCTGTTGGCAGGGGCATTGTCGTCCGTAGCGTGCCGGCAGGACGAAGTTCGCACACTCTCCGAATCGCTCGACCGCGCTTTGGCCGACAAGTCTGACTATGACGCCCGAAAAGAGGCTCGCATCAACGAATTACGACGAATGCGGGCCATCCCAGAAATTACCCCACACCAGGAATACGACATCAACACCGAACTCTACCGGGAATTCAAGAAATATCGTCTCGACTCGGCCATACGTTACATCGAACGCAACGTTACACTCGGCCGTCAGCTCGACAACCAACAATACATCATCGAATCCGAACTGCGACTCGCCCGTCTTTACTCGTCCTCAGGGATGAGCATCGAGGCTCGCACCATTTTGGAATCGATCGATCCAGCGACGCTCCCCGGGACGCTGCGCCACATATACTACCGGGCATGCTCGCAATTCTACCAGCACTACGCCGCATTGACCGACAAGTCGGGCTACAATCTCGTTGCACAGCAATACACCGATTCGATGTTGTTGGCCGGGCAGACGCACACGCTCCGCTACCGGCTGGCTGCCGCAGGTCGCTACTCCGAATATATGCCGGCCGACTCGGTCGAAAAGGCCCTGTTGCGCCTGTTCAACGAAATACCCCCCGAGGACTCGCACCATGCCGAAGCGGCCTACATGCTCGGAAACTTCTATTACGAGTGCGGCGACGAATCAAACGCCCGGAAATATTATCTGCTGTCGGCGTTGACCGACGTCCGGCTTTCGATCAAGGAGAACGCCTCTTTCCAGGCGCTGGCCGTCCTGTTCTACAACGACGGGAACCTGGCCCAGGCCTTCAAATACTCGCAGGCCGCCATCGAGGATGCGCTTTTCAGCAAGGTACAGTTCCGCACGGCCCAAATGTCGGAACTCTACTCGATCATCTCGGCCTCGCACCAGGCCAAGGAGGTCAAGAGCAAAAACAAACTGCAATACTACCTGGCACTCATCAGCATTCTCTCGGCCGTGCTGGTCCTGCTGTTCGCCTTCGTTTTCCGGCAGAT
>CALYBN010000109.1 GCA_944414825.1 uncultured Rikenellaceae bacterium | reverse complement strand
GATCGGCACGTTGCGGATATCCTCCGTGGCATACAGATAGTAGTATCCATCCGGAGCCTTGACTACCGTAGGATCGGGCAGGCTGCGCGGTGAAACCGGATTCTGATAGACTTTCCGTTTTGATGCGGCAGCGTCATTATCTCGATCGGCAGCGCCATTATCTCGATCGCCAGAACCAGCATCAGTGTGGCATTGCGCTCCCACCAGCAGACCTGCCGTCAGCAGCGACATTAACAGATTTTTTCTTGTCATAACTTGTCATAATTAGTTTGGGATTATTTCTCTTCAATACTATCCAACGGCACACTTCTCCTCGCCGCAAAAACAAGACAAAGGAGAAGTGGTCCGCATTTGTGTCAGGCTGCCCCTCTCGCCTTATTCCATTCCGACAGGAGCAAAAACCACACATCCGCCATGAGCAGACGCACTTTCCCCTCCCGTTCTTATTTCTTAGGCTTCGGAGCCAGAACCATGGTCATGCGTTTCCCTTCCAGCTTAGGCATCATCTCCACCTTGGCCACCTCTTCCAAATCAGTCGCAAATCGAAGCAGCAGAATCTCCCCTTGCTCCTTGAACACGATCGAACGACCCCGGAAGAAGACATACGCCTTTACCTTGGCGCCCTCCTTGATGAAATTCTGCGCATGACGCAATTTGAAGTTATAATCATGGTCGTCGGTC
This sequence comes from uncultured Rikenellaceae bacterium, assembly GCA_944414825.1. GTDB lineage: Bacteria > Bacteroidota > Bacteroidia > Bacteroidales > Rikenellaceae > CALYBN01. The sequence goes on along the minus strand of CALYBN010000109.1, from coordinate 14,036 downwards.
TGCGGTCCGAAGCGGATCTCCTTCACCACCACCTTCACCGACTTGGCCTTGATCTCCTTGGCCTTCTTTTTCTGCTGGTAAAGGAACTTCTGGTAGTCGGCAATCCGACAAACGGGAGGATCGGCCTTGGGCGAAATCTCGATCAGGTCGAGCTCCATCTCATCGGCCATGCGCAGCGCTTCCCGAATCGGTAGCACGACCGGCGTTTCGATATTCTCGCCCACGACACGCACCTGCGGCGCGGTAATCTGTTCGTTGACACGGTGAAGAGTCTCCTTCTCGGGCAGACGCCTCGGTTCCCCGGGCCCGGTCTTTTTCGGCCTCGGCGGAAAAGGTTTGGTTGTGTTTATAGCTTTGTCCTCCTGATTAATTAAACATTCTCTCTATTTTACGGCTTTCGCCTTGTCGATCTCCTGTTTCACCAGTCCCGTGATGAAGTCGCCGAACGCCTCCTGCGTCATGCTGCCCTTATCGCCCTCGCCCTGTGCGCGGACCGACACGGTACCGTCGGCCTGTTCCTTCTCGCCGACAATCACCAGAAACGGTATACGTTTCAGCTCGTTATCGCGGATCTTACGGCCGATCTTCTCGTTACGCTCGTCGATCGTCGCGCGAATGTCGCGGCTATTGAAGTACTGCAGCACCTGCTGCGCATAGTCGTTATACTTCTCGCTGATGGGCAGGATCACCACCTGATCCGGTGCCAGCCACAGCGGGAACTTACCACCCGTATGCTCAAGCAGCACGGCCACGAAACGCTCCATCGATCCGAACGGAGCCCGATGGATCATGATCGGCCGGTGGGGTTTGTCGTCGGCACCGGTATAGGTCAGGTCGAAGCGTTCCGGCAGGTCATAGTCCACCTGGATCGTTCCCAGTTGCCACTTCCGCCCGATGGCATCCTTGACCATAAAATCAAGTTTCGGGCCATAGAAAGCGGCTTCACCGTATTCGACAACCGTATTCAGTCCCTTATCCTTGGCGGCCTGGATAATAGCGGCCTCGGCCTTCTCCCAGTTCTCGTCCGTACCGATATATTTCTCCTTATTATTCGGGTCTCGCAGTGAAATCTGGGCGGTGTAGCTGTCGAAACTCAACGTCTTGAAAATATAGAGCACGATGTCGATCACCTTCTCGAACTCCTCCAGCAGTTGGTCGGGGCGCACGAACATGTGGGCATCGTCCTGCGTAAAGCCGCGCACACGGGTCAGGCCATGCAGCTCGCCGCTCTGCTCGTAGCGGTAGACCGTACCGAACTCGGCAAAACGGATCGGAAGGTCCTTATACGACCGCGGTTTCACCTTATAGATCTCGCAATGGTGCGGGCAGTTCATCGGTTTGAGCAGGAACTCTTCGTTTTCATCCGGCGTATGGATCGGCTGGAACGAATCTTTTCCATATTTTGCATAGTGACCCGAGGTAACATAAAGGTCTTTCATACCGATATGCGGCGTAATAACCTGCTGGTAGCCATACTCTTTCTGCACGGCTCGCAGGAAGTTCTCCAGGCGTTCACGCAGTGCAGCGCCTTTCGGCAGCCACAACGGCAAACCCTGTCCCACGCGGGACGAGAAGGCAAACAGTTCCAACTCCTTGCCCAGTTTGCGGTGGTCGCGCTTCTTGGCCTCCTCCATCATGGCCAGATATTCGTCGAGCATCGATTTCTTGGGGAAGGTGATACCGTACACGCGGGTCAGCATCTTGTTCTTCTCATTGCCGCGCCAGTAAGCTCCGGCCACGGAAGTCAGTTTGATCGCCTTGATCAGCCCCGTATTGGGCAGGTGCGGACCACGGCAAAGGTCCGTAAAGCAACCGTTCGTATAGAACGATATGGTTCCATCCTCCAGGTCATTAATCAACTCGACTTTATATTGGTCACCCTTCTCAGTGAAAGTTTTCAACGCATCGGCCTTACTAACCTCCTTCCGCACCAGCGGTTCCTTGTTCCGGGCCAGTTCGAGCATCTTGGCCTCGATCTTCGGCAGGTCGCCCTCAGTGATCGGGGTCGGGCTGTCCACATCATAGTAGAAGCCGTTCTCAATACTCGGTCCGATTCCGAACTTGATACCCGGGTAGAGACTTTCGAGTGCCTCGGCCAGCAGGTGCGACGAGGTATGCCAGAAGGTCCGTTTCCCTTCATCATCCTCCCATTTCAGCAAACGCACCGAGCTATCCTCCTGAATCGGCATCTGAAGGTCCACAACCTTGCCGTTCACCATGGCTGCGAGCACCTCCTGCGCCAGACGCGGGCTGATGCTCTCGGCGATCTGCATCGCCGTCGTTCCCTGGGCATACTCACGAACGCTGCCGTCGGGAAATGTAATCTTCATCATCTTTCGTTATTTTTATGGTTTGTGCTCCCGGTTCCCACAATTACGAGACGAGATCCCGCGGAGACTTGTTTTCCTTAACTTTTTCCTAATCCTCTTCTGGTTGCTGCGGCAGATCATTCACCGACATGTCGCGGCCGCCCTTCTCCCGTTCGTAATGACGCAGTGGGTCTTGCGTCATCCGTGCCCACGCCCGGCGCGACCGCCAGATGTCAATGGCCATATACAATGCCTCTCGCATCGAACCGGCATCGGCAACTCCCTGTCCGGCAATATCGTAGGCCACACCGTGATCAGGGCTGGTCCGCACGACCGACAGCGATGCGGTGACGTTCACCCCCTGCGGCGTCAGCGCTTTGAAAGGTATCAAGCCCTGGTCGTGGTACATGGCCAGCACGGCATCGTATTTCGTATAACCTCCCGCAGCGAACCATCCATCAGCTGCAAAAGGTCCGAAAGCCAGGATTTTCTCCCGTTGAGCCGTTTCGATCGCCGGGCGGATCGTGGTCTCCTCCTCACTGCCCAGCAATCCGCCGTCTCCGGCATGGGGATTGAGCGCCAGCACGGCGATACGGGGTTCGACCACACCAAAATCTGCAATCAGAGCCTGACGCAACTGTCGCAAGCGACCGACAATCTTCTCGGTACTGATACGGGTGCTCACCTCTGCTACCGGGATATGGATCGTCACCAGTCCCACTTTCAGCAGATCGCTGCACATCATCATCAACGGCTCGCCGCCGAACTCAGCTGCCAGAAACTCCGTATGGCCCGTATATCGGAAATCGTCGCTCTGCACATTCTCCTTGTTGATCGGAGCCGTCACCAGCGCATCCAGTTCTCCGGCCTTGATATCGGCCACGGCGGCACGCAAGGCTGCAACAGCGGCAGCTCCGGCCTCCCGGGAAGAGACACCCGGTTCGATTTTCAGTTCATCCGGCATACAGGACACCAGGTTCAAGCGCCGGGGACGCGCATCTCGCGCCGATCCTATGACTGTGAACGACAGATTCTCGGCGCCCTCCACCCCTTTCTTGTAATGATTCAGCACTTTGGCCGAACCGTAGATCACCGGCGTGAAAAGTTCTCCCATGCGACTATCCGCCAGGGCTTTCACGACCACTTCGGGACCTATTCCGTTCACATCGCCGAGGGTGATGCCGATTCGTATTTTCTGTTCGCTCATATTTTTCTGTGTGTTACAATTTACAAAGATATAACATAATCCGGAAAAAACACAGAAAAGCCTGACAGAATGCTTTATTTAAAGTTTTTTCGTATATTCGCGCCGTTTTTCACGGCAGACAAGGGAGTCGTGGCGACACAGGCCGGCACAATCCGCTTCCGAGGAGAGTTTGCCTGCGGCAGACGGTCCGTGAAGAGCTCATCTGGAGAAATGACCGAGTGGCTGAAGGTGCGCGCCTGGAAAGTGCGTATACCCCAAAAGGGTATCGTGGGTTCGAATCCCGCTTTCTCCGCCAGCAGGAAGTATCCGGTCCGCCGAGCAACTGGACCTTGCAAAACAAAAGAGGGAGGCATTTCGAGTGAAATGCCTCCCTCTTTTGTTTATCCCCGCACCGCTCTGGGCGGCATAGACATCATCAGAGATTCAGTACGGTCTGCAACGGCAGATCGGCACTCGAACCGCCGGCCTGCAGCACGAATTCGCCGCTCTCCAGTTTCCAGCCCTTCGAAGCCGTATCCCAGAACGAGAAGCTGCGAGGCGTCAGTTCAAGCGTAACATCTTGGCTCTGGCCCGGCTCAAGCGACACTTTCTGAAAGGCTTTTAACTCCTTCACGGGACGCTCGACGCTGCTCTGAGGATCCGAAACGTATAGCTGAACAACCTCCTGGCCAGCCTGTTTGCCGGTATTCTTCACACGCACGGTCACCAGCACTTTCCCTTCACTGGCGAGGCGGTTGTCGCACGAAATAGTCTCATAAGCGAACGTCGTATAGGAGAGTCCATAACCGAACGGAAAGACAACCGGCAGCTGATGCTTGTCATACCAGCGGTATCCGATAAAGATCCCCTCTTCATAAGGGACATCCACCGTTTGGCCGGGTTTCACGTAATCCGAAAACCCTTTCACAGGGTCCTTCTTCTGGCCGAGCCAGTAACCCTTATATTGGTTGTTCCCGAACCAGTAGGGTTTACCGCCGATGTAGTTGAACTCGGGAGCGGGCGACTCGCTGAACGAGCGCTCGATGGTAAAAGGCAGTTTACCGGAGAAGTTCTCCTGGCCGCTGAGCAGGCGAGCTAGTGCTGTCCCCCGCTCCTGTCCCAGAAAGTAGCACCACACAACGCCCCGTACGTCCTTCAACCAATCCATCGGGAAGACGTTGCAGGCATTGACCAGTACGACCACGTTCTTGTTCAGTTTGGTCACCTCGCGCAGGCGCTGCAACTCGGCAACGGGCTCCTCATAGGGGATGTCGCGTCCCTCGCCAGCCGCCTTATTGAAGCGGAACAGCACTACATCAGCCTTACGCACCGTAGCGTCGTCGGGATCGGCCTCGCAGATCAGGTCGTCGCCATAGAGGGCTTTCAGGCCCTGTTCGTAGCTCACATGGTCGTAACCCGTCACAAAGCCGCTGCCGGTTCCGCTATGGATCTCATCAGAACCGGTCAGCAGGATCTTCTGGCCCGATTTCAAGGGCAGGATTCCCTTCTCATTCTTGAGCAGCACCATAGCCTCCGTCGCACAGCGGGCCGCAAAAGCCTTATGTTCATCCATACGGGCGAACAGCGAAGGATCGCTGAACTCCCGGTCGTAGATTCCCATCTCGAACAGAGCATAGAGCGTCGGGTAGATCATCCGTTCGATCAGGGCCTCCATCTCGGCTTTCCGCTCCGGCGAGCGGGCGATCTCCTGTTCAACATATTTCCGGAAGGTAGTATTCTCAGGCATGAGCAGCGTCTCGCCCGAAGTGGCGACCAGCAGCTGGCGGGCAGGATAGTAGCCCGTATTCTGCCAGTCGGTCATGGCTAGACCTGCAAAACCGTATTCGGCGCGCAGGATGTCGGCGATCAGCGGTTTGTGCATCGAGCAGGGGATACCGTTGACAAGGTTATTCCCGGTCATCATGCCGAGGCTACCGCCTTCGGTAATCACCTGTTCCCAGGGCAGAAGGTAAATCTCGCGCAGGGTACGTTCGTCGATCACGCTATTGGCGATATGACGGCAGAAGTCCTGGTCATTACCAATGAAGTGTTTCGGCGTGGCGATCACACCACCTTTCTGCAGATTGCTGATATAGGCTGTAGCAATAGCACCGGTGAGGATCGGATCCTCGCCCATGTATTCGAAATTACGGCCTCCGACCGACAGACGCTGGATGTTGATGCCCGGCCCGAGCAGGATGTCCACTCCGTGGGCACGGCATTCAGCGGCCATGCAACTTCCCATCTCGGCCGCCAACGCCGGATTCCACGTAGAGGCAAGCGGCAGCATACCCGGGAAGGAGGTACTTTTCTCCTTCACCAGTGCGGTCTGCAGGCGGATACCCTGCGAAGCATCGGCCATGGAGACCGGACGGACACCCAGGCGAGGCACCGGAGAGACCATAAAACGGTTCCAACCTCCGGTCATATTGAGTTTCTCCTCGAAAGTCATCCGGCGGATCAGGTCGTGAGCCCGGTCGGCTGCCGGACGGGAAGGATCGGCATAGATGGCTCCCCGTACGGTGGAATCCATCTTTGACAGGGGTTTGAAGGCACTGATATCGGCCGACACTCCCTCCGAAGCTGGTTTCTTCTTGGCATTATTCTGCCCCACAGCAGGGGTCAGGCCCACAACGAATAAAGAGAATAATAAAACAGAAAGGTACTTGATCATGTTGTTTTTAAAAATTTTATTAATTAGCGAGTCATTTAATTCATCTCTCAAAAACGCCTTCACACATTACATGGCTCCGTTCGCTTGTCCAAAGTTGAAAAGCGGTGATGGTACACGGGCCGATCGCATGATCTCCTCGATCTGGGCTACTACCTCAGGATGTTCTGCAGCCACATTATGATCCTCATGAATATCAGTCGACAGGTCATACAGTTCGATCGGACCTTCGGGATTCTTCGCCACTTTCAGACGGATTCCCTTCCAGTTGCCCAGGCGGACAGCCTGTTTTCCTCCTGCCTCGTGGAACTCCCAATAGAGGTAGTCATGCTCCTTCTGCCCCTTTTGTCCCAGGAGGGTCGGCAGCATCGAGATACCGTCGATCTCCACATTGGCAGGCAGTTCGACGCCGGCGATTTCAGCAAAGGTCGGCATCACATCCCAGAAGGCCGATACATGATCGGTCTGCGTCCCCTCGGCGATCAGACCCGGGCAGCTGGCAATCATCGGAACTCGGATACCGCCCTCATACATGTCACGTTTGATTCCACGCAGCGGGCCATAGCTGTCGAAGAAGTCCGGATTGGCACCTCCTTCGCGGTGGGGTCCGTTATCACTCGTAAAGACGATCAGCGTCCGGTCGCGCAGGCCGAGGCTGTCGACCAGATCCATCACCTGACCCACGTAGAGGTCCAGGCGGGTAACCATAGCTGCAAATTCGGCATAGGGTGTCGGCTGCGAGCAATAGTCCATACGGCTCTTCCCTTCAGGAGAGTAATCGCCCCGTTTCTTGGCCACGTAGGGTTTCTCCTCGAAGCGGCCGCGGTAGCCCTCCACGATGCTGTCCTCGGGGACAAGCAGTTCGGCATGGGGCAACGTATAGGCCAGGAAGGCAAAGAATTTCCGATCGCGGTTCTGACGGATGAAATCCAGTGTCTGGCGATGGATTATATCATGCGAGTATTGGGCCGTATGCTCCAGATCGTTCCCCTCGAGCATGATCTTCTCGCGGTTATGCCACAAGTGGGTCGGATAGTATTTATGAGCCAGGGCCTGGCAGTTATAACCGAAGAACTCGTCGAAACCCTGGTAGGTCGGGTCACCCTCAGAACCGGGCGAGCCGAGGCCCCACTTCCCGAATGTACCCGTCACGTAGCCGGCCTGTTGGAACATCTTGCCCAGCGTATAGGTATCGGCCGGGATGGGATGCTGACCCTCCGAGCCGTCGTCACCCGTACCGCCCTTATTGCCGCGGATAGGCGTATGGCCCGTGTGTTGTCCGGTCATCAACACCGAACGCGAAGGAGCGCTCACCGTACATCCGGCATAGTGTTGCGTAAAAAGCAGCCCTTCGGCTGCCAGGCGGTCGATGTTCGGCGTATGGATCTTCGTCTGGCCATAGCAACCCAGATCGCCATAGCCCAAATCATCGGCCAGGATATAAATAACATTGAGGTCTTTGGCCGGTTGTCCCTGCTGCGTGCAGGCCGACAGGGCTCCTATGGACGCAGCGGTAAGGATCAATACTCTTTTCATAAGGCGTTTTATTTTTAGTTAGGTTCTATTTCTGGATCATACTCCGGCGGCGGAATTCGGCGCACAGAATTGCCGTCGCAACAGCCACGTTCAGCGATTCGCCGGTGGGTGTACCGACCGGATAGGGCGGAATATAGAGTTTCCGCGTCACGGCGGCCGCCACCGCAGCAGAGATCCCATTCCCCTCGTTGCCCATCACCAGGATACCGCCCGGGGCCATCTCTTCGCGCCGCTCGGTCGAAGTCGTCGCAACAGGACTCCCAGCCAGGTCGGCCGTATAGAGATTTTCCCCTTCGAGGAACGTCCCATACACCGGCCATCCCTTCCCCGCAACACCGGAAAGCAGAGGCGGCAACTCGCCATAGTGAACCCGGACCCGGAAAACAGCGCCCATCGTGGCCTGCACCACCTTTGGATTGAAGCAGTCAGCCGTAGCCGGCGAGCAATACACGTCACGGATTCCGAACCAGTCGCACAGGCGCAGGATCGTTCCCAGATTGCCCGGGTCCTGAACATCGTCCAGCGCGAGGGCCAGTTCCCGTCCGGGATTGTCAGGAAGTCGCCAGCGGGGAATCTCAACCAGAGCCAAGACCCCGGGTGGCGTTTTCAGATGGCTCATCCGCTCCAGTTCCTTCGAGGTCACGCTCTCGCAACAGGCAATGCCGCCATACTCAGGCAAGCCCAGCACGCGCCGCACCTCGAAATCGGAAGCCAGAGCCTCCTCCACCATCTTACGCCCCTCGACAACAAACAAGCCCGTCTCAATACGCACCCGTTTGTCGCTCAAGGAGCGGATCAACGTTATGTCTGCTTTGGTCAGCATCAGGGATTTTTCGGTTATTTCCCGGCAGAATCGGCCGGATTCGAAAACAAAGGTAAAAATATTTATGAAACAATCTATCTGGATTGCGAAATGAAAAAAGTTTCGTACCTTTGCAACTCAGAAATAATCTTCTGAAAATGTCCGAGAAAAAAAGAGCTGAACTCATCCTCGAAGACGGAACACGCTTCCGTGGTTTTTCGTTCGGTGAGCCTGCCCCGGTGTCAGGTGAAGTCGTCTTCAACACCGCCATGATGGGTTATCCCGAAAGTCTCACAGATCCATCCTACAGTGGCCAGATTCTGGTTCTCACGTATCCGCTGATTGGCAATTATGGCGTGCCGGGCGATGCGCAAGAGTTCGGATTGCCGAAATTCTTCGAAAGCGACCGCATACACATCCGTGCGCTGGTGGTTTCTGACTACTCGTCACAGTACAGCCATTGGAATGCCGTAAAAAGCCTCGATGCATGGATGAAAGAGAATGGGATTCCCGGGCTGTACGGCGTAGATACTCGCGCCATCACAAAAATCATTCGCGAAAAAGGTGTCATGCTCGGCAAAATCGTACCGGAAGGCGCTGCCGAACCGGCCGAGTTCGTCGATCCGAACAAGGAAAACCTCGTTGCCAAGGTCAGTTGCAAGGAGGTAACGACCTACGGTGATGGCCCGCGGAAGATCGTACTGGTGGATTGCGGCTGCAAGTACAACATCATCCGCAGCCTGATCAAGCGCGGCGCAACGGTGATCCGCGTACCTTGGGATTATGACTTCACCTCGATCGATTACGACGGAGTGATGCTCAGCAACGGCCCCGGTGACCCGCAGATGTGCGGCGCCACGATTGCCAACATCAAGAAAGCCATGGAGGTCGGGAAACCCATCTTCGGAATCTGCCTGGGTAACCAGCTCCTTTCGATCGCAGCCGGTGCTTCGACCTTCAAACTCAAATACGGACATCGCAGTCATAACCAGCCCGCCCTGATGGTGGGAACGAACAAGGCGGTGATCACTTCGCAGAACCACGGCTATGCCGTAGATCCGTCGAAACTCGACGAAGGCTGGGAACCCTACTTCACGAATCTGAACGACGGCACGAGTGAAGGCATCCGCCACATTTCAAAACCGTTCTTCTCGGTACAGTTCCATCCGGAGGCAACCAGCGGTCCGGTAGATACGTCATTCCTTTTTGACCAATTCATTCAAAAAATCGACCAATGCAAGGCATAGATAAAAGCATCGAAAAGGTGATCCTGTTGGGCTCGGGAGCCCTCAAGATCGGTGAGGCAGGAGAGTTCGACTACTCGGGTTCCCAGGCCCTCAAGGCCCTCAAGGAGGAGGGTATTTACACGGTGCTCATCAACCCGAACATCGCAACCATTCAGACCTCAGAAAATATTGCCGACCGAGTCTATTTCCTGCCCGTAACGCCGGAATATGTCGAAGAGGTGATCGCCAAGGAGCGTCCGCAGGGTATTCTGCTGGCCTTCGGTGGCCAGACGGCCCTGAACTGCGGCGTAAAGCTCTATCAGAGCGGAGTGTTGGAGAAGTATGGCGTCAAGGTGCTCGGCACGCCTGTACAGGCGATCATCGACACGGAGGACCGCGAAAAATTCGTCGAAAAGCTCGATCAGATCAACGTCAAGACCATTCAAAGCCATGCCGTCACCACGGTAGAGGATGCCCGGAAAACGGCCAACGAGTTGGGATACCCGGTGATCCTGCGGGCCGCCTATGCGCTGGGAGGCCTCGGTTCGGGATTCTGCGACAACGACGCTGAGTTGGAAACGTTGGCCAGCAAGGCCTTCACCTACTCGCCCCAGATCCTGGTGGAAAAGTCGCTCAAAGGGTGGAAAGAGATCGAGTACGAGGTAGTGCGCGACCGTTACGACAACTGCATCACGGTCTGCAACATGGAAAACTTCGACCCGCTGGGTATTCACACCGGCGAAAGCATCGTAGTGGCTCCGTCACAGACGCTGACCAATGCTGAATATCACAAGCTGCGCCATCTGGCCATCAAGATTATCCGCCACATCGGGATTGTGGGCGAGTGTAACGTACAGTATGCGCTCGACCCCAATTCGGAGGATTACCGCGTAATCGAGGTAAACGCCCGGTTGAGCCGCTCCTCGGCCCTGGCATCGAAAGCAACGGGATATCCGCTGGCTTTCGTGGCCGCCAAATTAGGTTTGGGATACGGGCTACCGGAGTTGAAAAACTCGGTAACCAAGTCGACTACGGCCTGCTTCGAGCCGGCATTGGACTATGTCGTGTGCAAGATTCCTCGCTGGGACCTCGGCAAGTTCAAAGGCGTATCGCGCGAGTTGGGCAGCAGCATGAAATCGGTGGGCGAGGTAATGGCCATCGGCCGCAACTTCGAGGAGACGATCCAGAAGGGGTTGCGCATGATCGGACAAGGCATGCACGGATTCGTGGGCAACAAGGAGTTGGCCGTGGAGGACATCGACGCAGCCTTGAGCCATCCGACCGACAAGCGTATTTTCGTCATCTCACAGGCCCTCAAGAAGGGTTACACCATAGATCGTATTCACGATCTGACCAAGATCGACAAATGGTTCCTGTACAAGTTACAGAACATCATCGACATAGAAAGTCAGTTAAAGGAGTTCTCAACCGTAGAGGCCATTCCGGACGATCTGTTGCGGGAGGCCAAAAGGACGGGCTTCTCCGATTTCCAGATCGCTCGCGTGGTATTGAAGCCCGACGCTGCCGGTATGGAAGCCGGAATTCTGGCTGTGCGTCAGTGGCGGAAAAGCCGAGGCATCGTGCCGTATGTCAAACAGATCGACACGCTGGCTGCCGAGTATCCGGCCCAAACCAACTATCTCTACGTAACGTACGACGCGGCAACACATGATATAGATTTCCCGCGTGACAACCAATCGGTCGTCGTACTCGGATCGGGAGCCTATCGCATCGGAAGTTCGGTGGAGTTCGACTGGTGTTCGGTCAACGCCGCCAACACGATCCGCAAAAGCGGGTTGCGGGCCATCATGATCAACTACAATCCGGAGACCGTATCCACAGATTACGATATGTGCGACCGGCTCTATTTCGACGAGCTGACTTTCGAGCGCGTGCTGGATATCACCGATCTGGAGGCTCCGCGTGGCGTGATTGTTTCGGTGGGCGGGCAAATCCCGAACAACCTGGCCATGCGGCTCGACAACGCCAAGGTCCCCATCCTCGGAACATCGGCCTACGACATTGACGGGGCGGAGGATCGCCATCGGTTCTCGCAAATGTGCGACGAGAAGGGCATCGATCAGCCCCGTTGGCGCGAAATGACCACCATCGAAGATATTTACCGCTTTGCGGACGAGGTGGGATTCCCGCTGCTGATCCGTCCGTCGTATGTGCTCTCGGGCGCCGCCATGAACGTGGTGAGCAACCGCAGCGAGTTGGAAGGCTTTCTGACGCTGGCCACCAGCGTCTCGAAGCAGCATCCGGTGGTCGTAACCGAATTTATCGAAAATGCCAAGGAGATTGAGATCGACGCCGTGGCCAAAGACGGTGAGGTATTGATCTACGCCATCTCGGAGCATGTAGAGTTCGCCGGTGTACACTCGGGCGATGCCACGATGGTCTTCCCGCCGCAGAAGATGTATGTGGAGACCATGCGCCGTATCAAAAAGATCGCTCGCAAGGTGGCTGAAGGGTTACACATCTCGGGACCGTTCAACATGCAGGTAATGGCCAAGAACAACGAGATCAAGGTGATCGAGTGCAACCTGAGAGCTTCGCGCAGTTTCCCGTTTGTATCGAAAGTCCTGAAGGTGAACTTCATCGAGATAGCAACCAAGGTGATGCTGGGATTGCCGGTGGAGATTCCGCACAAATCGGCCTTCGATCTGGACTATGTGGGAATCAAGGCTCCGCAGTTCTCTTTCTCACGGTTGCAGAAGACCGATCCTGTTCTGGGTGTCGAAATGTCGTCCACGGGTGAGGTGGGTTGCCTAGGCGAGGATTTCCACGAAGCAATTCTCAAGGCAATGCTCTCGGTGGGTTACAAGATTCCGGAACGCAACATTCTGCTCTCAACGGGTGATGCCCGGTCAAAGATGGATATGCTCGGGGCGGCCAAGGCATTGCAGGCAAAGCACTACAATCTTTATGCAACGAAGGGTACAGCCGACTTCTTGGCGCAGAACGGAATCCGTGCCGAGGTGCTCCACTGGCCCGACTCGCCGGAGAAGCCCAACACGCTGGACTTCATCAAGGAAAAGAAGATCGACCTGGTGATCAACATCCCGAAAAACCTGTCGGAATCGGAGCTGCACAACGATTACACAATCCGGCGCAGCGCCATCGACTTCAACGTTCCTCTGATCACCAATGCCCGGCTGGCCAGTGCTTTCATTCAGGCATTCTGTCGGTTAGACAAAAAAGACATCAAGATCAAGAGTTGGAACGAATACTAATCGGGCAACCGGAGGCCTCCTAGAGAGGTGCATTCTGATCAAGAGAGGGGCACAACAATAGCAGTTGTGCCCCTCTCTTGAATTTGAACATACAGGCCATTCTCTTTTTCTGCAGGAGGAAAGAAGAAAAGGAGGAAGAAAGTGTTGCTCGAGGCATAAGCATCGCCACTGGATACTTCTCCGTTACCGCCGGTAAAGACAATCAATGTATTGTCCATCAGATCAAGTCGCGCCAGCCGTAGTCGTCGGTCAGTATGAATACCTCATTGAACTGCGAGCGACCTTCCGAAACCGGAGCCTTTTTCGTCCCGGATGCCGAGTCCATGCTCACGGCCAAAAGTCCCAGTATCGACAGTACCTAAAGTCTCGTGTTCATCGCTCCACCCAAAGTGTGTATTACTTTCTCTGCTTAAATTGCCACAACGGGCTCGGCACATGAGCCGTAGCCATGATCGCCTCCAGTTCGGCAACCTTATCCGGATGTGTAGCGGCCAGGTCGTGCTCCTCTGATGGATCATCCGCCAAATAGTAGAGTTCCGTTTTGGGATTGGAAGTAGACAAATCAAGTTTCACCAGTTTCCATTGATCTTTGATCAGACAGCGACGCCCATTCCGTTCGTAAAACTCATAATACAGGTAAGGATGTTGGGCCTGGACACCTTCACCGGTCCAGGTGGGGAGCATCGACAGGCCGTTGATCCCATTCGGGAGCGAAGTTCCGACGATCTGTACGATCGTAGGCAGAAAATCCCAGAATGCACTGATATGTTCGGTGGTGGTATTGGGTTTCACTCGACCGTCCCAACGAACAATAAAGGGCGTATGGATACCTCCGTCATACAGATCCCGCTTAATACCCCGGTAGATGCCGTTGCTGTCGAAAAAGTAAGGATCGTGTCCCCCTTCGGCATGTACTCCATTGTCCGAAGAGAAGAGAATGATGGTATTCTCGAGGACTCCCTTTTCACGTAATTTGTCCACGATCAGCCCCACGGCCTTATCCAGCCGGGTGACCATGGCTGCATAGGTGGCGCGAGGTTTGGGTTGCGAACCGTAGCCTTTCCCCTTTT
>CALYBN010000108.1 GCA_944414825.1 uncultured Rikenellaceae bacterium | reverse complement strand
TTATTTCAGAATATCTTTGAGGGCGGCTCGGTTCGTGATTTCGATGTTATTGCCTTCGGCCCGGATGATATGCTTCTTCTCCAGTCCTTCGATGACCGAGAGCAGAGCGCTGCGCGTGGCGGCAAAGTATTCGGCGATCTCCTTGATGTCGGGGATAGGAACCGTAGTTTGCTCCTCCGAGGAGTGGTCCAGCAGATAGGAAGCCAGTTTCTCCTTGAGTGATTTGAAGGAGAGGGCGTAGATCTTCTTCGACCAGACGTCGGCGCGGTTTGAGATGATGTCGATGAAGTTCGACAGGATCACGACCTGCTCCTGCATCAACTCGAACAGATATCCGCGGTGCAGTGTGAGGATCTCGGCGTCGGTTTCGGCCACCACATCCACTGGCAGGCGGTTGTAACCGCCGAATAGGAATGCCGGGGCGATCAACTCCGGGGCCTCGATGGCGTCGATGTGGATCGACTGTCCGGAGGGATAGGTGATCGTGCCGGCGGCGCTGCCTTTGAGCAGGATCATCAGTCCCGAGTAAGCCGTATCGCGATGGGCGATGGTCTCGCCTTTTTTATAAGAAGTGACCGAGACGTCGTCTGAGTTGATCAGTTCGCGGATTTGCCCGGCGTCCAGGCCTCGGAACAGCGGGCAGCGTGTCAATATGTCGTACATAACTCTATACCTTTAAATGGTTCGGATTAATTCCATAGTGTGAAGATAATCATTTCTCCGCAAATCGCCAAAATATTCCGCGATTTGTCACCAGTGGGGGATCATGGCCTCCGGGACGTAGCGCACCTCGACTCCCGTCGGGGCGTACTCCACGGCGATCAGGTCAAATTGTACCTCTTGTTCGATTCCGTATTGTGCGATGTAGGCGCGTGCGGCATGGCACAGGGCTCGGAACTTGGCGGGTGTGATAGCATCCTCGGGAGAGGTGAGGGCCTCCCGGCGGCGGCATTTCACCTCTACGAAATGAAGTCTGTTGTTCTTCGTGGCTACGATGTCCAGCTCGTAACGCCCCTGCCGCCAGTTGCGGTGGCGGAGGGTAAAGCCGTGGGCAAGCAGATACTGGGCTGCGATCTCTTCGCCGTGGCGGCCTGTCTCGGCAGCGGATGCGCCCCAGAAAGCGGACGGTGAGGTATGTCGGGCGTCTGAGCCGATCATTGGGCGGTGGTTCCCTGCATCAGGAAACTCAGGTCGTCACCGGCCTGTACCTCGCGGGGTTCCGTCCCTTTTCGGAAGATACGCATCGGGCGCGGTCCGATTAGCGACAGGGTATTGCCCTCCACGCGCAGCATGCACCCCTCGCGCAGGCCGGCCACGTAGACTGTCGGGTTGGCTTCGATGTACTCCAGAATGCGTTGCTCACGCGTCTCGCCGGCGTGGCCCTCGGGATTCTTGTCGAGGTAGTGGGGGTTGATCTGGAACGGGATGGCTCCGATCGTACGGAACGAGGCGGGCTGCACAATGGGCATGTCGTTGGTGGTGCAGAGAGTCGGGCAGGAAACGTTGCTGCCGGCACTCCAGCCGACATAGGGAATTCCTGCCTCGATGCGCTCGCGGATGGCCTCCATCAGCCTCTCCTCCTGCATCCTTTTTACCAGTGCGAAGGTGTTGCCGCCGCCGACCACGATGGCCGGGGCCTGGCGCACGGCTGCGGCCGGATCGGTGCATTGGTGGGTGGAGCGGACGCGGATGCCGATCTCGTCGAAACGGTTCTGTACCTTTTGCAGATATTCGTCATAGGAGAAGGTGACGGCTGCATAAGGCACGAAGATCACTTCGGTGACCGTTCCCAGGAACTCCTTAATATTAGAGATCGGGTATTTCAGATAAGGCTCGCCGGCATTGGTCGAGTTGCTGATCAGAAGTAGACGCATGGGATTTAAAGTTTTTTCAGTTCGTTTTCGATGATTTTCGGGTAGTGTTCATATTCGAGTGCATGGATGCGGGCGGCCAGCGTGTCGGGCGTGTCGTCCGGCAGCACTTCTGTGCGGAACTGGGCCAGGATGTCGCCGCTGTCGTAGTGTTCGTTCACGGCGTGGATCGTAATGCCCGATTCCCGTTCACCGTTGGCGATCACGGCCCGGTGGACATGCTCGCCGTACATGCCTTTGCCTCCGTAAGCCGGCAGCAGGGCCGGATGGATGTTGACGATGCGGCCATGGTAGCGTTCCACCAAAGCGGCGGGAATCAGGCAGAGAAATCCTGCCAGGACAATGTAATCAATGGCTTTTTCTTGTAGTAGGGCAAGGAGAGGGACTTCTTCGCGGATTTCGGCACGTTTGAGTACGCGATGTTCAATATGGTGTTTTTCAGCCCGTTGGATGACTCCGGCATGGGGGTTGTCGCACACGATCAGCGTCACGCGAGCCAGTTCGGAGTCGGAAAAATAGCGGATGATGTTTTCCGCATTGGTGCCCGAGCCGGATGCGAAGATCGCTATATTTTTCATAATCAGCTTTTTAAAATTTTTAAAATTGCAAATGTTGCTAAAAAAAACGTCGAATTGTCAAAAGTAATGGAAAAAGTGTTACTTTTGCAAAAATTTCGCGTTGAAATAAAGTAATTTTGCAGAATAACATTTGTTAAACTAAAATTTTAAAGATTATGTCAGAAGTTTCTTCAAAAGTAACCGAGATTATCGTGGATAAGCTTGGTGTAGATGCAGCTGAAGTAGTACCTGCAGCAAGTTTCACGAATGATCTGGGCGCTGATTCGCTCGATACCGTCGAGTTGATCATGGAGTTTGAGAAGGAATTCGGTATCTCTATTCCCGACGAGGATGCAGAGAAAATCACCACTGTTGGTGACGCAATTTCCTACATCGAGGCAAAGAAATAATTTACCTCTCCGGACTCACCCGTTTATTTTGTTTCACTAATTTTTAAATCCATGACATTAGACAGAAGAGTAGTCGTTACAGGTATCGGCACTATTAACCCTCTGGGGAACAGCATCGAGGAGTATTTCGCCAATTTGGAAAAAGGAGTCAGCGGTGCTGCGCCGATCACACATTTCGATGCGGAACTGTTCAAAACAAAATTTGCGTGTGAGGTAAAAAATTTCGACCCGACCGCTTTCTTCGACCGGAAAGAGATCCGCAAATATGATCGTTGCACGCAGTATGCCTTGGTGGCTGCAGAGCAAGCCATGAAGGATTCCGGGCTCGATCTGGAAAAAGTGAATCTCGAAATGGCCGGTGTGATCTGGGGGTCGGGCATTGGTGGATTGGAAACTTTCTACCAGGAGGTTAAAGGGTTTGTAGAGGGAGGATTCGTTCCCCGCTACAGCCCTTTCTTCATTCCGAAAATGATCGCCGATATTTCGGCAGGTTACATATCCATGAAATACGGTTTCATGGGGCCTAATTATTGCACTGTTTCTGCGTGCGCTTCGTCCAACCATGCCATGATTGACGCTTTCAACTACATTCGTATGGGAAAGGCCGACATCATGATTACGGGCGGTTCGGAGGCTGCTGTCAACCAACCCGGTGTGGGAGGCTTCAACTCCATGCAGGCACTCTCGACGCGGAATGATGACCCGGCGCATGCTTCACGTCCGTATGACAAGGATCGTGACGGGTTCGTGATCGGCGAAGGTGCCGGAGCTCTGATTCTGGAGGAGTATGAGCATGCCAAAGCGCGCGGTGCCCGGATCTATGCCGAGGTGGCCGGTGGCGGTATCAGTGCCGATGCTTACCACTTTACCGCACCCCATCCCGAAGGGCTGGGTGCCAAGAAGGCCATGATCGATGCTTTACAGGAGGCAGGTCTGAAACCGGAAGATGTCGATTATATCAATACGCACGGTACATCGACGCCGGCCGGAGACATTCCCGAACTGAAAGCTGTAATGGCAACCTTCGGAGATCATGTCTATGATATGAACATCAGTTCGACGAAATCGATGACGGGTCACCTGCTGGGCGCCGCCGGCGCCGTAGAGGCATTGGCATGTATCATGGCCATTACGCGGGGCGTGATTCCTCCGACGATTAATGTCGAAGAACTCGATCCGGGGATCGATCCGAAGTTGAACCTGACGTTGGGCAAGGCTCAGAAACGCGATGTGAAGTGCGCCATGAGCAATACGTTCGGTTTCGGTGGCCACAACTCGACGGTGGTCTTCAAGAAAGTGGAGTAACATCCCAAAGCAGGGGGAGGGAGAAGACGGCTCGCCATGTTTGGATTTGTGCTGAAACCTCTGAAGAAGCGCTTCGGTGTCGACCGGCATTACTACCGCCTGCTGGATGCGATATTCGGGATTTATCCGAATAACATAGAACTTTATAAGCTGGCCTTGGTACACAGGTCAGCTTCTTTATTTATGGACGACGGGACTCCGATCAATAACGAACGGCTTGAATTTCTGGGAGATGCCGTTCTAGAGGCCATCGTGTCGGACTATCTTTTTATTGAGTTTCCGGGGTGTGACGAGGGTTTCCTGACTCAGATGCGTTCGAAAATCGTGAGCAGGTCGTCATTAAACCAGTTGTGTGTTGATATCGGCTTGGCGGAGCATATTGTGTCTCAGGCCAGTGGCGGAAACTATGTGCAGAAGCACATTTATGGTGATGCGCTGGAGGCGATGATTGGAGCGATCTACTTGGATAAGGGATATGATTACGTCAATCGACTGGTTATCAATGATCTGATAGGGAGGTATATTAGTCTGGATGATGTGACGGCTACGGAGACCGATTTCAAGAGCCGTCTGATTGAGTGGTGTCAGAAGAATCATCATACGATTCATTTTCAGACGGGTTACGATCCGCGTTCTACCTCGCAGTCCCCTCTGTTCCGTTCGGTGGCGTTGATCGACAATATGGAGACGGGATATGGCTTCGGTGCCTCGAAAAAAGAGGCTGAACAACGGGCCGCTTTTTCGGTTTCGCAAGTGGTGACCGATAATGTGGGA
The DNA here is from genome assembly GCA_944414825.1 of uncultured Rikenellaceae bacterium. Taxonomy (GTDB): domain Bacteria; phylum Bacteroidota; class Bacteroidia; order Bacteroidales; family Rikenellaceae; genus CALYBN01. The sequence goes on along the minus strand of CALYBN010000108.1, from coordinate 5,269 downwards.
GATTCCCTGTTGCGGATGGTGGACAATCTGAGCCGGAAGAGCGGAAAAATGACCTCTCGGGAGAAAACGTCGGGGGAAGGTGGCTCGGAGACCTCGGGAAACGTGAGCCCGGTCGGACGGGGTGCCGTGGTGGAGCAGGAGGAAAAGATTGTTCCAGCCTCGAAGAAAGTGGTGGACCATGAGTGAGGTGGATGATAAGCAGGTGCGCGAGAAATTGGTGTCGCGAGGAGCGGAGTCGTTGACCGATGCCGAATTGATCAGTATTATCATTCAGGAGGGTTTCGGGCGGTTGTCGGCCGTGGAGGTAGCACAGCGGTTGTTGAGCCAGACCGGGGGAAGTCTGTCGGGGATTCAGAAGTTGTCGTTGCGACAGTTGCGCATGGCTGCCGGATTGGGTGTCAGACGTGCGGCGCTGCTTTCGGCGGCCTTGGAATTGGGGCGGCGGCTGGAGCGTGAACAGATGGAGGTCCCCACGACGATTGTCAGCAACGAGGATGTGATTCGGATATTCCGTCCGGAGATGGCAACGTTGGATCATGAGGAGTTCTGGGTCCTCTACCTCAGTTCGGCCAACACGGTGCTGGACAAGGTCCGAGTGAGCCAAGGAGGCGTGTCGGGTACGGTGGTGGATTACAAGTTGATCGTCAAGCGTGCGGTCGAGCGGCTGGCATCAGGCTTGATCCTGGTCCACAACCATCCGTCGGGTGTGGCACAGCCCAGCGGTGAAGACCGCGAATTGACCGATAGGATCGTACGTGCCGCTTCGTTGTTCGATATTGTGGTACTCGATCATCTGATCATTACGGCCGGAGAGAGTTGCAGCTTTCGTCAACTGGGGCTGATCGAGTAGCCGGTTCTGTTCGTGATTTCAAAACAAATGCTTACCTTTGCCTCCCGCATGGCGCTTCTGCGCGTGTAAAACGGAACGGAGACAATGGCTTCTGAGAAAAATTATACGAAATATGCTTTTTTGATCACGCTGTTGGTGATTGTACTCCTGGGGGTATTGTGTCTGGTGCCACCGTTCCGCCTGGAGGGTGTGGTAATCAAACGGGTGAATATTTTTTCGGATGTAGCTCCCTTTGTGGGGGATGCAGAACTGAAACCTGTTGTGGCCGAGCGTCCGGAGGATCAGGAATTCCTGGTTGACAGCGAGGCGATAGTCGATTCGGCTCGGATGCAGGAAGCTCAGCAAATGCCGGCCCCTGAAACGGAAACGTGGAAATTGGAGGGAGTCGCCGGTTTGTTGGATGAGGCGTCGGTCGATGAGAGTGCTCGGCAAGCATTTGCAGCGGCGGATACGGTCGTTGCCATCGAGGATTTTACACCGGAGGAGGGAGTCTCGGTGGCGGATTTCTGCCGCAGGTTACAGGAGGAGACCCCTCACCGTCTGGTGCGTATCGCTTTTCTGGGGGATTCTTATATTGAAGGAGATATCATCACGGCGGATGTCCGTGAACAGTTGCAGGCACTCTATGGAGGACGAGGCGTGGGTTTTGTCCCCTTTGCGACACCGTTGGCTGCCAACCGGGGATCCCTGAAACAGACCTATGAGGGCTGGGAGACCTACAATCTGATTCATCGGAAATCGGCTCCGGAGGAGTTGCGTGATAAGTTCTATGTCTCGGGCGTGCTCTGCCGGCCCGATGAGGAGGCAACCGTACGTTACGAAGGGAATAGCTTTCGGAAGCACCTGTGGCCGGTCTCGGGAGCCCGTCTGTTATTTGTGAATACGGGGCATAGCGAGCTTCAACTGGTGGTGAACGACAGCATCCGGCAACAGTTTACGCCCCAGCAGAGCGAACTGGTGCAGCAGATCAGCCTCTCCGGCGGAGCGATTCACAGTCTGGAGTTTGCTGTAAAGAATCCGGCAGGATTTTTCGGTTACGGCGTGGTGTTCGAAAGCCGGAAGGGGGTTGGCGTGGATAACTATTCGATCCGCGGAAACAGTGGTCTGGCTCTGTTTGGCTCCAGCAGTGCCGTAAACAGCCAGATTGACCATACGTTGAACTACGATCTGATTGTGTTGCAGTATGGGTTGAATGCCATGGATCCGCAGGTGACCGATTATGCGGGGTATGGCAGCCAACTCCGCAAGGTGATTCGTTATGTAAAGGGATGTTTCCCGCAGGCGGCCGTGCTGGTGATGAGCGTGGGCGACCGCAGCACGATGAAGGATGGTGTGGCGGTCACCATGCCCGGTGTGATGAACATGGTCGAACAGCAGCGAACGGCTGCCCGGGAGTGTGGCGTAGCTTTCTGGAGTACGTTTCAGGCCATGGGTGGCGAGAACAGTATGCCGGTTTATGTGGAGCGGGGCTGGGCGGCCAAGGATTATACCCATCTGGGGTATGCCGGCGGACGCGAGATCGCCAATGAGTTGGTGAAGGCGCTGTTGCAGGTGGAGTGTACGGGCGAGCGGAAAGATCGTGATACGGTACGAAACCGGATGGTGGATTCTTTGCCCGGGGAGCAATATCCCGTCGAGGTGGATACGAACGGAGTTGTGGAGACGATGCCGATACCCGCATCTGACACCGCTCGGCAACCGGCGAGGCAATCGCTGCCCGATACGGTAGAGACCGCGACTCCGGCCGATACGACGACTGATACCCCGATCGCGACCCCGGCCGATACGACGACCGGAGGGATGGACCGGGCGAATGGAGAGAGTATATGAGAAGGTTGATGATAAGACATATGGGACATGTGGTCCTGGTCGGCGTGATGCTGGTGGCACTGGCGGGTGTCGTGACCGGTGGCCAACCCGTGCCGGAGGAGTCCGAACGGGTGGATACGCTCCGGATCGTACCGCATGTCTATGCCCGGCCCGAGTTAAGGCGACTGGTCGATTCGGCGGCCAACCGAATCGTGGATGAGCGGGGTGAACTGCTGCCTTTTTTTCGTAAGTTGCGTGCGGTCGGGGCATCATCCGACAGCGTTGTGACGGTCCTGCATGTGGGCGATTCGCATGTGCAGGCCGGGTTCTGGACCGGACGCATCCGGACGTTGCTGCAACAGCAGTTTGGCAATGCCGGCCGGGGCCTCATCACACCGTTGCGCCTGTCGGGAACGAACGAACCCCGGGATTATGCCATTCGGACACTGAACGAGGTGGAGTGCCTGCGTTGCACCGAGTCGCTTCCGGCCGGGGAGTTGAGCTTTACGGGAATCTCGGCGACGATGACCGGCCCGGAGGTCGAACTGGCTCTCTGGTCGAAGACCCCTTTTCGGGCCGTGACGGTGCTTCATGCGCCGGAGGCTCCGATGCTGTATGAACCGGACACGCTCTCGCTCGGGACCTATTGTACGGCCGACAACAGCGCTACATCGACCCGGATCGTGTTGAACGAACCGGTCGACTCGCTGGTGCTGCGGGGGGTGACCTCGGCGGAGTATGGCGATCCCACGTTTTACGGCTTTTCGCTGGAGAGCGGCACCGGAGGCGTGCTTTACCATTCGACGGGTATCAACGGAGCGGCTTTTGACCATTATATTCGCAATACCGATCTGCTTGAGGGCGGGGCTGTGGTGCTCCGGCCCGATCTGATCGTAGTCTCGCTTGGAACGAACAACTGTTTTGGAAACAACTTCCGCGAGGATCATGTACGAGAGGTGGTGGCGAGTTTCATCGCCGGGTTGCGGAGTGCCTATCCGGGGGTGCCGCTGCTGTTCACTACGCCGATGGAGAGTTGCCGGCGGAGTTATTCGAAGGGACGGCGGGTCTATCTCCCGAACCGCAATGTGCCCGTGGTGGCGAAGGTGATCCGGCGGTTGACCCGCGAGCAAGGGGTGGCCTATTGGGATCTTTATACTGCAGCCGGTGGCGAAGGTGCGATCGGGCGGTGGCAGAAGGAGGCGCTGGTGGGCAGCGACCGGATTCACCTGACCGAGGCGGGGTATGAACTGCTGGGCGATATGTTCTACGAGGCATTCGTGACGGCCTTGCTGGAGGCTTCGGAGGCAGCCGGCGAGTGAAAATTTGTGGTGTGGAAGGGTGTGCGAATTGAGGTAAATCAGTTAAATTTGTGCCCGCACAAGGCAGCGGGGTGCGGAAAAGAAAAAGAATAGGAGAAAACATGCTCGATCTTTCGTCGGTTTGGGAAAATTTGATCCGGCTGCTGCGGTACGATCCGCTGCAACCCATCATCTTTTCGAGCGGCTTGTTCCTGTTTCTGTTCTGCCTGTTCGCCTTCTTCTACGATCGGCTGCGGAACCGGCTTACGTTGCGGATTCTCTACGTGACGGCTTTCTCGCTCTATTTCTATTACAAGACCAGTGGCATGTATTTCCTGCTGCTGGTGGGATTGTCGGTTTCGGACTTCACGATCGGCCATTTCCTCTACGTGCTCCGGCGACAGTCGGCTCGGCGGTGGCTGCTGGTGTTGAGCCTGGTCATCAACCTGGGCATGCTGTGCTATTTTAAGTACACCAACTTCTTCGTGCGGATCGCCAACGGCATGGCCGGCGGCAACTGGCTCGATTTCCAGAATATCTTCCTGCCGGTGGGTATCTCGTTTTTCACTTTCCAGTCGATGAGTTACGTGATCGACCTCTACCGGCGGCGGATGGAACCCGTGCGGCGGTGGATCGACTATCTGTTCTACCTTTCGTTCTTCCCGCAGCTGGTGGCCGGCCCTATTGTGCGGGCCAAGGATTTCATCCCGCAGATCTATCGCAATCCGGTGTCGGTGACCCGTACGATGTTCGGAACGGGAATCTTCCTGATCCTCTCCGGACTGTTCAAGAAGGCGATCATCTCCGATTATATCAGTCTCAATTTCGTGGACCGGGTGTTCGATGCGCCGTTGCTTTACAGCGGTTTCGAAAATCTGATGGGAGTCTACGGCTATGCCCTGCAGATCTATTGCGATTTCTCGGGCTATTCCGACATGGCAATCGGGATCGCCCTGCTGCTGGGATTCCACTTTAACCAGAACTTCGATTCGCCCTACCAGTCGGCTACCATCACCGAATTCTGGCGGCGCTGGCATATCTCCCTCTCGACCTGGCTCAAGGATTATCTCTACATTTCGTTGGGCGGAAACCGCAAGGGGCGTCTGCGCACCTATCTCAACCTGATGATGACGATGCTCCTGGGAGGTCTGTGGCATGGGGCGGCGTGGCGATTCGTGTTGTGGGGCGCGATCCACGGCGTGGCGCTGGCCGTACACAAAATGGTGATGAACGTTTTCCCCAGTTTCAAGGCCACCGGTGCCGAGATGCGCAATCCGTTGCGGCGTGTGTTGGGCGTGGTGGTAACGTTCCA
>CALYBN010000107.1 GCA_944414825.1 uncultured Rikenellaceae bacterium | reverse complement strand
AGAATCACATCGGCCCCGGCGTGCAGGGCCATCGGCATGTTGACCAGATCCTGCTGCCGCAGATTGATCTCGCTGATGCTGCCTGCTCCCTCTAGTACGATCGGATTGTAGCGTCGGGCCAACCGGTTGTAGGCTGCGTAGACTTCTTTGCGAAGGTGTTCTCGGCCCGCATCTGCTGCAAACAGTTTGGCGGCTGTTTGGTTGCCGATCGGTTTGCCGTGCAAGACGACCTGACATTTCCGGTCGGTGCAGGGTTTCAAGAGCAGGGGGTTCATGTCCGTATGGCAGGGGATGCCTGCTGCTTCGGCCTGTACGGCCTGGGCACGACCTATCTCCAGCCCGTCCGGCGTAGCGTATGAGTTCAGGGCCATGTTCTGTGCCTTGAAAGGAGCCGGAGTGTAGCCATCCTGCCGGAAGATGCGGCAAAAGGCGGCGGAGAGGACGCTTTTGCCCACGTCGCTACCGGTCCCGGCCAACATGATTGGATGCAATTTTTTCATCAGCATTATTTTCCGGCAAAGATAAGGCTTTCCCTTGGAATGTTGGCTGTACGGATTTAGTTTTAGCTGGGAACTGGGTAACATCCTCGGAAGAGACAATGGCCTTGAAACAGCTTGGTTAGCGAAGGAACGATCGTGTGGAGTTATCCTGTTAATGGGGGCCTGGTGGTATGAAAAAGGGAGCCGATACAGGCTCCCTTGCATTGTGTATAAACCAGTCGTTTCGCGAATGGGTTTAGGTTGGTAGTTTAGGGAAAGAATTCCCGAATACCTTCCTAAGGTAGATAATTCTTTTGAATTAGCCAAATAATATGGCAAAAACCGGGAAGAAAAAGATTTATTTCAGTTTCATCTCCACCGATTCGTAATATTCACCGGCAAGTTGTTTGAAACGAGTTTTCATCTGTTCCAACTTTTCGGGGTATTTCTGGGCCAGGTTTTGTTGCTGTCCCAGGTCGGTTGTCAGGTGGTAGAGTCCGAACTCCTTCATGTTTCCCGTTTCGTTCCCCGATTCGTTTCGCAGATTGCCTTTGTAAGGTGGGATGAGTACCCAGTCATCTTCCCGATAGGCTAGTCGTCGGATCGATTCGATGATCAGTTCATGGCGTCCGCGGTTGCTCTGTCCCAGAAATTCAGCCAGCATATCTTGACTGTCAGGACCTGTCGTCCTTTTTATGCCCAGCAAGGAAGCGAGCGATTGAAAAATGTCCATCTGACACACCATGGCATCCGAGACCTGTGGTGAAATATGTCCTTTCCAGTAGGTGATCAGCGGAATGCGCGTACCGCCTTCAAACAGGCTGTACTTCCCTCCGCGCAATGAGCCGGCCGGGGTGTGATCTCCCAGCAGTTCCACGGCTTGATCTTGATAGCCGTCATCGATCACCGGGCCATTGTCGCTTGAGAAGAAAATCAGTGTGTTGTCCATCACTCCCTTCTCTTCCAGTTTCCGGAGCAGTTGCCCGACGCACCAATCGGCCTCGACGATGGCATCGCCCCGGGGGCCCATGCCGCTCGTCCCGACGAAACGAGGGTTCGGCGTGCGGGGAACGTGGGGCTGATGCAGTCCGTAATATAAGAAGAAGGGTTGTGTGGAGTCTGAGTCCAGAAACTCGGAGACCTTCTCCACGAAGTAATCGGCCATGGTCTCGTCCTGCCACCGGGCTTTGGTGCCACCCTTCTGATAGCCGATGCGGGAGATGCCGTTATGGATCGACTGTGCATGTCCATGCGACCACATCATTTTGAGCAATTCGGGGTTGTCGGCTCCGGTGGGTTCTCCTTCGAAGTTTGTGTGGTAGTTGACATACAGCGGATCGGAGTCTTCAAGTCCGACGACGCGGCCATTTTCAATATAAACCGTGGGGACGCGGTCCTGCGTGGCGGCAATGACGCACGAGTAGTCGAATCCTACTGAATTGACGTCGGGAGAGATCGGGCCGTTCCAGTCTACCTGGCCGTTTCCCATGCCCAAATGCCACTTGCCGATGGCACCCGTCCGATAACCGGCTTGTTGCATCATTTTGGGAAGAGTCGGTTGGGTCTCCGAAATGATCAGCGGAGCATCACCCGCAAGGATACGGGCCCGGGGATTACGCCATGGATATTCGCCCGTCATCAGCGCATAGCGGCTCGGGGTCGAGGTCGAGGAGGTAGCGTAGCCCCGTGTGAAACGGATCCCACCGTTGGCCAGACGGTCGATGTTGGGGGTTGAGAGGGTTTGTGCTCCGTAGGCGCTGACGTCGCCATAGCCCAGGTCATCGGCCAGTATGATGATGATATTGGGGCGTGGCGACTCCTTGGGTTGGGCACTGAAGGTTGTGGCCGGCGCAAAAAGGGCTGTGGTTACGGAAAGTAGCGTGAGTTGTTTCATGGTCGTTGGCTTTTGAGTTGAAAACAAATTTAGAGAAAATCAGCCGTTTTTGGTGAAGAAGCCGATCGAAAGAACAAAAAACCGAGCTAATCGGACGAATTCCCGTAAGATCGATCGGATGGTTGTCCCTACATTTGCTAGTGGAATGAACCAAATGTGATTTGACCTATGAAACTACTACCTTTAAGATGCCTTTTGGGAATCGTGGCTCTGATCTGTCCTTTGCTGTTGAGAGGTGCCGAGACGGATCGGCTCTTGTTCCGATTCGGGTCGATTCCCAATCCTCATTTCGGCGATGAAGTTGCACTTCGGCGCTCTGTCGAGCTTAAAAATAGTTGGAAGGCTGGCCGGATTTTCCCTGTCATGAAGAAAGCAGGCTGCAGCCATGTTCTGATCCCCGGCGATTGGGCTGGGGGACATTGGGAGCAGGAGTCTTGGAAACGCATGTACGGGCAGGAACCTCAGGCCCGTATCCGTAATATATGCCGCTATGTACATGGCCAGATCAAGGAGCTGATGCGTCAAAACGACCTTGAGCCGATTGTCTGTCCCGGGGATCATGAGTACGGCGACAATCCTTGGCCGACGGGTTCGGAGCGTGCCTATGAGTTCGACTACTATCGGGCCGCTTTTGCCGATGAGTTCGAAATCCCGGACAAGTATGACGGCAAGATCGGGCAGATCCCTCAACGGCCTCTGGAAACTCAGTATGAAAATACATCGTTTGCCACTGTCGTGGAGAACGTACTTTTTGTCTCGCTTGATATTTTCCATTTCGGGGGTCCCGAGGCCAGTATCAGCCGGAACGGTACGGTTGCATTGGATCTGGCAGAGGATCAGGCGCAATGGCTGGATGCTCTGCTCACGGAGGCCGGCCGTATGCCGGAGATTCGTTTCACGGTGGTGCAGTCCCATTGCCCGATTTCGTCACCCTATTATATCCAGGGCAGCAGCGGAAATACCATCGCCGGGGGAAGACAGTCGGCCCTGTGGCAGATATTGACCAAACACGGGGTAGATGTCTACATTGCCGGAGAGGTCCATGCCGTGACCGTGACGGAGGATCCTGCCAGCGGAATGGTGGAGTTTGTGCATGGTTTGAATACCTTTGGACTTTGGGAGGTGTACGAAGAGCGCCTGGAGGTGATCCTGACGGGGTGCGCTACGAAGGATAATCCTATAATGGGACGAATGGTGATCGATAAATCGGGCCCGGAGAAAAGTATCTCTTACAGCGGAGACATGCGGCCGATTGGCCCGGGAGCGTTGTTGGTACATTATACCTTCGACCAGAAGCCGATAGAGTCGGTGGCGAACCGGGCGAGGCCGCTTACCGGACAGGGTGCTGCGCTTGTGGAGCAGGTTCGGAGTGTGGATGGAGTGTTGGGCCCAGGAGCCGCCTCTTTTGTGGCCGACGACAGTGCGGTGGTCTATTGCGAGAACGGGTTTTGTTATGAGAATAATAACATGGAAGATGGCTTCTCGCGCACGATATCGGTGTGGGTGAAGAGTTCGGCTGCTGATGGGGCTATTGTCGTCACCGGGTCGAACATCAATAATGGACTGAATCTGTTTTTGGATGGTGGGGTCTTGCGGTTTGGAGCCAAGGGGCGGAACTATGTCTCGGTGCCCGAGGTGCGGATTGACGACGGACAGTGGCATCTGCTCACGGTGACCTATCGTGATAATGCTTCCGCTCGCGAGAATATCGGTTTCTATGTCGATGGCCGAGAGGTCCCGGTCGATTACGCGAAGTATCGGGGCGGGATCGAGACTCAACGGATTAAGTTTGCTTTGGGAGCCAGTCGTTCGGCTTCGACCGGTAATTTCAACTTTTACTATAAGAAAGAGGGGCAGGAGGTCCCCCGGACGATTGTCAAGAGCGATTTCCTGGAGGGATATATCGACGACTTTGGATTCTGGTATGGTGCGTTGGATCGGGTGCGTGTTCGGTTGCTGTATGCCGTTGCACGAGACGAGGCGTTGCGGTACGATGCCGGTGCAGTCCGGGAGCTGTTCGAGATCTATGATCGAAAGCAGATATCCCGTTCGGTCAATGATCGTATGTGGAGTTATTGCGAGCGTTGTCCGCAGGGAGAACCCGGGCAGATCGTCGATCGGGACGGGATACTTTATTTGCTGTTCGACGAAAATGGTGCAGGATTGAGGTGTGATAAAATTTGATCAAGTAAGATAATGAGGATGAAACGTGAGTTTTTGTTGATGAGTTTTTGCCTGTTCAGTTCGCTTTGTGTGGCTGAGCCGGTTCAGATCGAGACGCCGCCGATGGGGTGGAACAGTTTCGACAGTTATGGGGTCTACCTGCATCACGAGGCCGCGGTGCGAAACATCGATGCCATGGCCGAGCGATATCTCCCGTACGGCTATGAGTATTTCGTGATCGACGCCGGGTGGTTCGGTGAGGTGAAGTTGCAGCCCGGGACCATCTATCCGGCCGAGAAGCATGCCGAGAGCCTGCACATCAACCGTTACGGTTTGTTGCAACCCTCCAAGACCTACTTCCCGCACGGGTTGAAAGTGCTGGCCGATCGAGCCCATGCCAAGGGTCTGAAATTCGGGGTCCATATCATGCGGGGGATCCCGAAGGTGGCAGTCCAGAGGAATACGCGGATCAAGGGAACGAAATACCGGGCGCGCGACATTGCCGATACGGTCAATGTTTGCAGCTGGTGCCCGCAGAACTATGGTATCGACATGAGTAAGCCCGGGGCGCAGGAGTTTTACAACAGTTTTATCGACCAACTGGCGTCGTGGGGCGTGGATTTCATCAAGGCGGACGACATTGTGCCGCATCCGCGCGAGGTCGAGGCACTGGTGAAAGCCGTTGCGCAGTGCGGCCGTCCCATTGTGCTCAGTCTGAGTCCCGGGGGAACGGTCGACCCTGATGCGATCGGGATCTTCTCGCAGGCCAACATGCTCCGTATTACGCACGACATCTGGGACGACCAGACGGGTATCGATAGTTGTTTTGAGGCCTGGCGACGCTGGCAGGGGAAGCAGTACGCTCATTTCTTTTATGATATGGACATGATCCCCTTCGGCGAATTGCAGATCATGTCTCCTCTGCCCGAGGGCCTGACCGGCAAGGAGACCAAGAACGAGATCGTCAAGCAGAAAGCTGCCGGAAAACTCTCCAATGTCGAGTTGCTTTCGGGGAAAGGGTGGCACCGCTGGAGCGGGCTTTCGCACGATCAGATGCTTACCTTTATCACAATGCGGGCTCTGGCGGCTTCGCCGCTCATGATCGGAGGCGATCTGGTGTCAATGGATGATTTTGCCTATGCGTTGCTTACCAATCGGGAGATGATCGCTTGCAATCAGAATGGGGTGATGGCCTCGCTGATCTACGAAAAAGGAGCGGTTGAGGTGTGGTATGTGGCCTCCAGGAACGATCCGGACCAAGGGTGGTTCGGGGTATTCAACCGGGACAGTGCTGCTGAAGCCTCCTTTAACCTGCTTTCAGTACGCGGACAGACGAACCTGAATCCCGGATCGAAACTCGAGAGTGTGTGGGATCAACGGAACCTTCGTTATGATTCTTCTGTGGAAATCGCTCCTAATTCGGTCGTATTTATTAAATTTGAGAGATGAAACATGTGCTTGGTATAACGTTGCTTCTGTCGGTGTGGATGGCTTTCCCCTCCGGAGGATATTCTGCAGGGGGCTCTGCGGCCGATCGCCAGCCGGCTTATCCGCTGATGGGCATTGTCTCCATCGATCCCATGCAGGAGGGGCGTCCGGCGTCGTATCGTGACATTGTGAATCCACAACAACTTATCTATTATCGGTTGGGGGCATGGGATGGCTTTGTATTTGGCCAAATCGATAGCTCGCAATCATAAATATGATTTTAAAGCAGTAGTCTATACCGGAGGGTATGTCACGGATCGGAATAACTTCCCGGAGATTGAAACACGTTATCGCGATGCCATTGCTATGGCTCCCATGGCCCGTGTGGCGCGGGCGCTGGATGAGGCGGGTACGTCACTTGAGGTGGATATGGGAGAGGATACGGAATTTCCGTTCGTAGCCTCGACGACTGATGTGAGCGATGGGAAGAGTGGCGGAAAGTACTGCTTCTGGGTGAGGGTTGGCGACGAATTGATGCAGGTTGTAGCGGTCGATAGTGTCCGGAGGCAACTGACGGTACGCAGAGGATTCGATGGTTCGAAGGCGCAGTCGCATGGCCTCGGGGTGCGGGTGTTTACGCCGGTCTATATTGGGAATCGTCTTACCTTGGGGAACAATGCTCGCCGCAGTAATTCGTGGCCAGGCATGAAGGAACCGGTGGCTTATGCGCTTGATCCGGCCAAGGAGGCAACGCATCGCGTGAAGGCAGCTTTTGCGCTGGCTAAACTCGAAGAGGGATATGACGGCGTATGGTGGGATACGTTCCAGCCTGCTACCTTCAACCAGTGTGACCCCATCGGGCGAGGAGACTATGCCAAGGATGGACGGTCGTTGTTTGCCTGGAATTTTGCCCGGGAGGCTCCCTATACTTTTGAGGAGATGATGGAAGCCATGGAGATGCAGACTCGGGCCGTTCGCCGAGTCGTGCAGCAGAGTGGGGGTAAGGAGCTCTATATGGTGGCCAACAACATCGGCAAAAAGTACGATGAGATGAAGGAGCTGGTCCGAGGTGGCGACCTGCTGGATGGATTCTGTCTCGAGGATTCGTTCATCGAGCCGACCTGGCAGAAGGGGACCTTCTATGAGGATAAGGTGCAGATACGCAAGAGTTGGATCGATTTCCGTTTTGTACCGATTGCTCAGAAAGTGTGGGAGAGTAATCTTCGGGAGCTGTCTCAGGCTGCCCGGGACGGAAAAGAGATTTATGCGATGATCGGACCGGCCGGCTACGTGTCGAGTTATTTCACGGCCCGGCAGCCCAATCGGGAGCAGTTGGAACGATACGCCTGGGCCAGTTTTTTGTTGACGGTCGAGGCGACGCGCAGCACGCTGTTCGGGCGGACGATCTCGATCACTCGGGATGAGCATGGTGCGTGGTGCTTCGAATCCCTGCCCGATTTTTATCTCTACCCGATCGGCGATCCGGCAGAGAGTGCTTCCTTGGAAGAGTACGGCTATCAGGGACAGAATATCTGGATGCGTCGCTTTGAGCGTGGACTGGTGGTCGTCAGCCGCCTCGAGGAGGGACAGCAGCAAGAGGTGATACTGCCCGGGCGTTATCTTGATCCGAGGAGCGGACTTATGTCCGATCGTCTTACGGTGGAGGGAACGAATGGGTATATACTGCTACGGAGGTAAATTATGAATATCGAAGGTATATTTATGAAACGTTTGCTTTGTTTGCTGTGCCTGGTCGCCTGGGGGCGGCGTCGGGGCGCAGGAACTTTACAAAGACTCCAAACAACCGGTCGACAAGCGGGTCGAGGACTTGCTCTCGCGGATGAGCATTGAGGAAAAACTGCAGCAGATGACCATCCTTGTGTTAGGGAACAATGATAATAAGAATAATCTGGAGTCGAAACACACGAAAAAAACATCGCCTCTTACAGGGGCTTTCATCTTTAGGGATACGGATATCGCCTGGGCCAACCGCCTGCAACACGATGCTGTGGAGAACTCCCGGCTGGGGATCCCTGTGCTGTTGGGCTATGACGTGATCCACGGCTATCGTACGCTGTTTCCCATTCCGCTGGCGCAGTCTTGTGCCTGGGATGCCGATCTGGTCTACCGGCTTTCGCGTGTGGCGGCCAAGGAGAGCTATCTGACCGGGGTGAGGTGGACCTTCTCGCCGATGATCGACGTGGCACGCGATCCGCGATGGGGCCGTGTCGCCGAGTCGTATGGCGAGGATCCGTATGCCAATTCAGTCTATTGCGTCTCTGCCGTCAGGGGTTACCAGGGGCAGAAACTGTCGGATCGCTACTCGATTGCCTCCTGTCTGAAACATTTCGGCGGTTATGCCTATTCGCAGGGCGGACGGGACTATCATCCGACTGATATTTCGGATCTCTCGTTGTGGGAGACGGTCTTCCCGCCCTATAAGGCCGGTGTGGAAGCTGGTGCGGTGACGGTTATGAGTGCTTTCAACGACCTGAATGGTGTGCCGGCCACGGCAAACCGATTCCTGTTGCAGGAGACGCTGCGCGAGCGGTGGGGATTCGAGGGTTTTGTGGTCGCTGACTGGTGTGCCGTCGAGCAGTTGATCAATCAGCGGTTTGCGGCCGATACGTTGGATGCGGGCGTGAAGGCTCTCACAGCCGGTGTTGATATGGATATGTATGATGACATCTATAATCGTTACATGGGCCGGGCCCTGGCCGAAGGGCTTATTTCACAGGCCGATCTGGACCAGGCTGTCCGTCGTATTTTGCGCGTAAAGTTTGAGTTGGGACTCTTCGAGAATCCCTACACCGAGGAGCAGGTCCCGGAAAAAATCTATTTTGAAAAGGAGTCTGTCGCTCTGGCGCACCGGGCGGCCGAGGAATCGATGGTGTTGTTGAAGAATGAAAAGGGCATTTTGCCGCTCTCGGCCAGTGTCAAGAAGATTCTGCTGGTGGGGCCGATGGCGACGGATCGTCGTAATATGATGGGAACGTGGATTGCGCGTGCCACGCCTGACCGGGTGGAGACGATCTACGAAGGGTTGCGGCAGGAGTTTGGTGGACAGGCCGAAATTATGCTGGTCGAGGGTGCCGGAATCCGTGAAAATACCCCTACCTTTGTGGAGGAGGCGTTGCGGGCGGCACAGACGGCTGATGTCGTAGTCGTGGCTATGGGCGAGGAGTATGGTTGGAGCGGAGAGAATGGCTCGGTAGCTTCGATCGATCTGCCGGCCTCGCAGGTCGAGGTGGTCCGGGCGTTAAGCCAGGTGGGGAAGCCGCTTGTGGTGGCTTTTGCCAGCGGCCGGCCGATTGGGTTAAGCGAGATTGAACCCCGGGCGGATGCGATTGTCTGCATGTGGCAGCCGGGCTATTATGGAGGCAGTGCGTTGGCGGGGATCCTTTCCGGGCGGGTGAACCCTTCGGGGAAGTTGTCGATTACCTTCCCGTTGGTGACGGGGCAGATTCCGGTTTTTTATAATTATCGCCAGAATGCCCGCGTGTCGTGGAAGAACAATGGCAAGTATGCCGACTGCTCCGAGAGGCCGCTCTATGAGTTCGGCCATGGACTGAGCTATTCGACCTTCGTCTACTCGGAGTTGAAGGCCAGCCGGCGGGAGTTCTCGGCCGGTGACCGGATCGAACTCTCCGTGAAGGTACGTAACACGAGCGAGCGGGGTGGAAAGGAGGCAGTTTTGTGGTATGTGGATGATCCGGTGGCTTCGGTTTCGCAGCCGGTACGGAAACTGAAACACTTCGAGAAGCGGTGGATTCCGGCCGGAGGGGAGGCAGTCTTCGTCTTCGAGATTGATCCGCAACGCGACCTTAGCTTCGTCGATCGCACGGGACAGTCGCATCTGGAACCGGGAGAGTTCATTATCCGGGTGGCCGATCAATCCATCTCGTTGCGTATGGTGGAGTAACTGTGAGGGAATTGAGAGAACGTGTGCTTCGGATGTGTGAGGGAGATTCCCGTAGCGTGAGGTGCGTTGTCGAGGAGAAAGGGGCTGTGGTTTGAGACATGAGTTTTTATAATAAATAGTTATGAGAAGTAGAGATTTAGTTGCATTGAGCATGTTGCTGCCTGTGTCGGCCGGAGCGGCGGGGCAAGTGGAACGTCCGAATATTCTGGTGATCGTCTGTGAGGACATCAGCCCCTATTTGGGTTGTTATGGCGATCCGGTGGCTGTGTCCCCCAATCTGGACAATTTTGCTCGGGAGAGCATCCGCCACACAGGGATGTTCACTACGGTGGGAGTGTCGGCCCCCAGCCGTTATTCGCTCATCACGGGACGATATTCTGCCAACGACGGTGCGAATTACATGCGGATCAATACTTTTGACAAGTCGGCTGAGGTGATGCCGCCGGCCGGGGTGAAGTGCTATACGGAGTACATGCGCCGGGCGGGATATTATTGCACCAACAATGCCAAGACGGATTATCAGTTCAAAGCGCCGGTGGCGGCCTGGGATGAGCAGGGTAAAAAGGCCCACTGGAAACATGCCCCGAAGGATCAGCCTTTCTTTGCCATCTTCAACCTTGAGTCTACACACGAGAGCAAGATCTGGGTCAACGGCAAAGAGCCGCTGAGTGTCTCGCCCGAGAAGGTGATTCTGCCTCCCTATTATCCGGATTGTCCGGAAGTGCGGCACGATATGGCTGTCATGTACAGCAACATCACGCGGATGGACGGTGAGTTCCAGGCGCTGTACGACCAGTTGCGGGAGTCAGACCGCTTCGAGAATACGATCGTCATCTTCTACTCGGACAACGGAGGCCCCATTCCGCGCGGGAAGCGCGAACTGTACGACTCGGGGTCCCGCGTGCCCTTCATGATCCGCTTCCCGGACGGCACCGGAGCCGGAACCGTTAACGACAACCTGAACATGTTCGTCGATATTCCGGCTACGATCCTGGCGCTGGCCGGGGTCGAGATCCCGGACAACATCCAGGGAGTGCCGATGTATGGCGGTAAGGGAAAAATCACCAAACGGAGGTATGTCTTCGGGGCTACCGACCGATTTGACGAGCAGGTCGAGAAGCGTGCCTCCATCCGGGACGACCGCTATCTGTATGTGCGCAACTACATGCCCGGCCAGAGTCTCTACCGTCCCAATGCCTACCGTCTGCACATGCCGATGATGCGGGCCATGGAGCAGTGGCGCGATGCCGGCAAGTTGAACGACATCCAGATGCAGTGGTTTGACTCGAAAGCAAAATCGGAGTATCTGTTTGATTGCGTGGAGGATCCGCATAATGTTCGCAATCTGGCCGAGGATAAGCGCTATGCCAAGGTGTTGGTCCGTATGCGGAAAGCCTTCGAGAAGGAGTGGATCGAACCCTACAATCAGAAATGGGTGGATTATACCGAGGCGGATTTTACGCGGGATGCCCGACCCAATGGCGTGAAACAGGTATGCGAGAAGCCGGAGGTCGTGGTTGAAAACGGAATGGTACAGGTGAAGAACCTGCGCGATGACTATTCGACCTCATACCGCATCGATGGCGGAAGATGGCAGCTCTATACTGCGCCATTTTCACCGGAGAACGGCGAAAAAATCGAGGTGATCTTTGAGCGGATCGGATATGTTCCTGCTACGGTTTCCGTAACGTTATAGAGCCGGCTGTAGGGGGAAATGGCTGAGGGAAAGTTTGGAATTCATTTTTTTTACGCTTAGCTTTGTAAAATGCTCTTGCGGAATACGATGTTCCGTTTGTGGCGTGAATTGCTAATCAGTTAAATGAAGATGGTTTTATGAAAAGATGGATGTCTGTGGCTGCCGTGCTGTTGGTTGTCGCATGTGGCCAGAACAAGAAACAGGATGCGATGTCGTTTGTCGGGAATTGGATCGAAGTGATGCCTGACAATCCGCAGATCATTCAGGGCGTGACCCTGAATGCCGATGGTACGGCTTCATCGATCGGCATGGCTACGTTGCTGTATGAGAGTTGGGCATTGGATGACGAACGGTTGATCCTGAACGGCAAGAGTGTGGGCAACGGGCAGACCATTGATTTCAGCGATACGTTGAACATCGTGCGCCATACGGCCGATTCACTGGTGGTAGGTAAGAATGAGATGTACCGACGGGCCTATTTCCGTACGGCAGACGTGGAGGCTCTGAAAGGGGCCAATGTGCTCGACTCCCTGCAGGTATGCCCCGATGCCGGAGCTGTGGTGAAGGAGGTCTATGAGGGAACTTTGCCGGCAGCATCCTGCCCCGGAATAGAGTATACGATTACGATCCATCATTATGAGAACAGTGGCGACGGAGTGTTCCACGCATCGCTCAACTATCTCGAGGCGGAGAATGGACAGGATCGGCGCTTCGATATTTATGGCCGTCAATATACGTTGCGGGGCGATGCTGCGGATGAGAATGCGACGGTGATCCAACTCAAATCATTCGATGGAAAGGAGACCCTGAACTTCCGCAAACTGGACAATCAGTTGCAGATGCTGGATACAGAGCTTAACCCGATTGATTCAGAGTTGAACTATACGCTGGAACAGGTGGCCGAGAAGGAATAAGGCGGTAGATCGGCCTGTGTTCTGCTTTTTGGGGCATTTCTGTTGAGGGAGGTATAACGGTCCTTTTCTCCAAACCGGCGAAAAGGATCGTTGTCTTTTTGTGAATCGCGAGGTTGGATCGTATGTTCGGATTGCAGAAGGGGGGGGGTGTTTGATATGTATGGGAGTGGAATAATTATGTGTAAAATATAACAAAAGGTAAAATATTTTAGGCTATTTAAGAAAAAATCATAACTTTGTTTGCCAGCTACGATAATCCGATTTCTACAACCTAAAATTACTAGTACCGATGAACACCGTAAAGTTTTACAGCGGCGAAACCATTCCACTCGAATTGCATAAAGTGCGTGTCGTGCAGAAATTGCACCTCGTACCGGTTGAACGCCGTCTCGAAGCGATCAAAGAGGCAGGATTCAATACCTTCCGGCTCAGTACGCGCGACGTATTCCTCGACATGCTGACCGATAGTGGGACCAATGCCATGAGCGACAACCAGATAGCAGCCATGTTCCAAGCGGATGATGCCTATGCCGGCTCGCAGAGCTTCAGCCGTCTGCAAAAGGCTGTGGAGGAGGTCCTCGGAAAGAAATACCTGTTGCCGGTCCATCAGGGGCGTGCTGCGGAGAATGTGATCTGTCGCGCTTTCGTCAAAAAGGGCGATGTGATCCCGATGAACTACCATTTCACGACGGCGCTTGCACATATTCTCGAGAATGGAGCCAAGGTGGCGGAGTTGCTCTACGACGAAGCTTTGCAGCTCAAGTCGGACAATCCGTTCAAGGGCAATATCGATATCGATAAGTTAGTGAAATGTATCGAGGAGAATGGGGTCGACCGAATCCCCTTTATTCGGATGGAGGCCTCGACCAACTTGATCGGAGGGCAGCCCTTCTCGATCAGCAACATGATGGACGTGCGGCGTGTGGCCGATAAGTATGGGATCATGCTGGTGCTCGACGCCAGTCTGCTGGGCGAGAATGCCTATCTGGTCAAGCAGCGTGAGAAGGAGTGGAAAGAGAACTCGATGGGCGAGATCATCAAGATGATGACCGGGCTGGCCGATCTGGTTTATTTTTCGGCCCGGAAGCTGACCTCCTCGCGCGGGGGCGGTATTTGTACCAACCGCAAGGAACTCTACGGGAAGATGGAGGCCTTGATCCCGCTTTACGAAGGCTTCCTTACTTATGGAGGGATTTCAGTGCGGGAGATCGAAGCGATGGCTGTCGGGATGTACGAGACGCTGGATGAGACGATGATCAGTCAAAGCCCCTCGTTTATTAAATATCTGGTCGAGGAGCTCGACAGACGGGGGATCCCGATGGTGACCCCTCCCGGCGTACTGGGAGCTCATGTCGATGCGATGACCTTCTGTCAGCACATTCCGCAGACGGAGTATCCGGCCGGTGCTCTGGCTGCGGCATTTTACCTGATTTCGGGCATCCGGGGCATGGAACGCGGTACGATTTCGAGCGTACGCGACGAGAATGGTGTCGAGATCTTGGCCGACGTCGAGTTGTTGCGTTTGGCTGTCCCGCGTCGTGTGTTCACTTTGTCGCAGATTCGGTATGTAATCGACAGGCTGCAGTGGCTTTACGACAATCGGGAGATGATCGGCGGTCTGCGTTTTACGTACGAACCTCCCGTGTTGCGGTTCTTTATGGGCGGTCTCGAGCCCACGTCGGACTGGCCTGAAAAATTGATGCTCAAATTCCGTAAAGATTTCGGAGACAGTCTGTAAACCGGTGGATTGGAAGAGAGAAAACCACCTTCGCAAACTGTTGCGAAGGTGGTTTTTTTGTGGACAAACAAGTATCCAGTATAATCGGAGCAGGACAAATTCTGTTTTGAAAAAAATTAAATAAGTCTGTTGTAGAAAATGGTTTTTGAAAGTGAGTTTCTTTTGCCGAGAAGAGGTTTTCTTTCAAAACGGGTTGTTTTTGTCTTGTGTGTCCTGATTTTTAGGGGGTATTGGTCTTGAAAATGTGGATTTGCGGAATGGTTCCCCTTTGTGTTTACCCATTAGCGATGTTAAGGAATTGTTAAATATATTAAAAAAATTAATAAAAAATTTGCATATATCCCGAAACGCCCTTATCTTTGCAGTGAAGTTTTAAGGTTCATTTTAGGTTAGTAGTTTTAGGTTAGTAGAGGAAATGTGAGGCGCGGCGTTCTAGCCCCTCATGTTTCCTTGTTTTTTATACCTATACCAACCTCGATCGAGTTATCCACAATCCGTCAAATGCTATTGCCCGTTTCGAGGGGAAGTCGTACCTTTGTTGTGACCAAAATCACACGATAACCCATGTTTCTTGAAAATGCCAGCCGCGCCGGATGGATCGAGGTCATCTGCGGCTCCATGTTCTCGGGTAAAACCGAGGAGCTGATCCGTCGTCTGAAACGCGCAAAATTCGCCAATCTGCGAGTAGAAATCTTTAAGCCTCAGATCGATACCCGTTACTCCGAGGAGGAGGTGGTGTCGCACGATGCCAATGCCATTCGCTCTACGCCGGTCGATTCGCCGGGCAATATTCTGCTGTTGACGGGTGATGTGGATGTAGTGGGGATTGACGAGGCCCAGTTTTTCGATTCGAGTATCGTGGATGTGTGCCGGCAGTTGGCCGACAGTGGGATCCGTGTGATCGTGGCCGGTCTGGACATGGACTATCTGGGGAATCCGTTTGGAGCCATGCCGCAGTTGATGGCCGTGGCGGAGTATGTCACGAAGGTGCATGCCATCTGCGTGCGGTGCGGCAATCTTGCACACCATTCCCACCGTCTGGCCAAGAACGATAAACTTGTGATGCTTGGGGAGAAGGATACCTACGAGCCTATCTGCCGACACTGTTTCAACCAATGTATGAAGGAGGAACGGTAAGTCGGGACCTCCGACATGCTGCTCAATAGGCATTTGCTTTGTCTTCGCGCCTGCGCCTTTCGATGCGGAGAAACCGTGAGTAGACGATCCGTGAATGGGGGTTCGAGGAGAGGATCTCCTGGCGCAGCTCTTTGGTCCCCCAGCGGAAAAAGAGAAAACGATGCGGAATCCGGTGTACGATCTGCGTCAGTGTGTCGTAGGTCTCGATTGTACCCGTAAACTGCCCGTTGAGGATCAATCCGTCCAACTTCAGATGAGGGTCGCGGTAGCGGATCGCCTGCCCCGCAGCCAGTAGCTGTGGAAGCGGAGGGCCTGTGAGGTCGGATTCTGCAGACGAAGGGCTGGATGTGCCGGATTCTGCGTTGTGCTCCACCAACGTATCGTAGACCGGGGTGGAGAGCGTGTAGTGGCTGCTGATACTGTGTTGCGAGAGACTCTCCACGCGGCGCAGTTGTAGTCCTAACTCCTTGATGAGTTGCTCCTGTTGGCCGAAATGACGGCGGAACTCCTCTGTTTTCAGTGTCAGCGTCCGGACTGAGACGGCATTCAGGCTATCGCGCACCCGATAGCTGTGACAACTGTCCAGCAGCGCCGACTGATTGGCCGTAAGGCGCCGGCGCTCGGTGCGGAGACGGACGCCGTCGCGGACGCTGAGCCACAGCAACAACCCCAGTAGCAGTGACAGACCGCCCAAGAGTTTCGTGATACTACCCATGACCTAAGGCTTGAATTGTTCGAAAAGTCTCCACCCTTCGGCGACCTCCTCGGGGAGTGCTTTGAGGCCGTTCTCCATGTGGCTCATGGCGCTCACGACGGGCATCATCTGCTC
>CALYBN010000106.1 GCA_944414825.1 uncultured Rikenellaceae bacterium | reverse complement strand
TGCCCGCTGTGGCCAGTTGGGAAGTGGATCTGTTTGGCAAACTGTTGAATGCCAAGCGTAAAGCTAAAGCTGATCTGCTTCAGAGCGATGCCTATCGTCAGGCGGTCCAGACCCAGATCGTGGCGGCTATTGCCAATACCTACTACTCGCTACTGATGCTCGACCAACAGTTGGCCATCACCGAGCAGACGGCCCGGAACTGGAGCGAGAGCGTCGAGACGATGAAGGCACTGAAGGAAGCCGGCGTGACGAACGAGGCTGCCGTTGTCCAGAGCCAGGCCAACAGCTATGCTGTGAACGCTTCGGTGTGGGATCTGAAACGGCAGGTGCGCGAGACGGAGAATGCACTGTGTCTGCTTCTGGCCCAGGCACCGCAACGCGTGGAGCGCGGTTCGTTGGACAATCAGACCATGCCGGATCGTCTGCAGGTGGGAATCCCCGTGCAGATGCTCGCGAACCGTCCTGATGTGAAGGCTGCCGAAATGGCTCTGGCCAGTGCATTCTACAATACGAATTCGGCACGGGCGGCCTTCTACCCGCAACTCTCCCTGACCGGAACGGCCGGGTGGACCAACAGTGCCGGTTCTATGGTGGTGAACCCAGGGAAACTACTGCTTTCGGCCGTCGGGTCGTTGACTGCTCCGATTTTCAATAAGGGAGCCAATACGGCGCGCCTGCGGGTTGCCAAGGCCCAGCAGGAGACGGCTATGCTGAACTTCCAGCAGACTGTGTTGAATGCCGGTGCCGAGGTGAGCGACGCACTGTTCCAGTTCTACGCCTCGGGTGAGAAGGCTCTGCAGCGTGATGGACAGATCGAAGCACTGGAGAAATCGGTCGATTATACGCAGGAGTTGATGCGTCTGGGTACTTCCACCTACCTGGAGGTGCTGACCGCACAACAATCCCTGTTGAGTGCCCAACTGTCACAAGTTGCCGACCGCTTCGAACGGTTGCAGTCCGTGGTGAACCTGTACCAGGCTCTGGGCGGAGGACGAGAAGACTAACCCCTTAAAACAGAGAGATATGATTAGTCCATTAGCTTATGTGAATCCGGATGCGAAGTTGGGAAAGGATGTGACCATCCATCCCTTTGCCTATATTGACGGCAATGTGGAGATTGGCGACGGTTGCGTCATCATGCCGCATGCCAGTATTATGTCCGGGACCCGGATGGGAAAAAATAATCAAGTGTATCAAGGGGCTGTGCTGGGTGCCGTGCCGCAGGATTTCCATTATGAGGGCGATGAGTCGTCACTCATTATCGGTGATCACAATGTTTTCCGCGAGAATGTCGTGGTGAACCGCGCCACGAAGGCCGGGGACAGCACGCGGATCGGCAACGGGAACGCTCTTTTCGAGGGGGTGCATATCTCCCATGACACGCAGATTGCCGATAATTGTGTTTTCGGCTACGGCACGAAGATCGCCGGGAACTGCCGGATCGATTCAGCCGTGATTTTCAGTACGTCGGTCATTCTGGACCAGGATTCCCACGTTGGAACGTGGGCCATGATCCAGGGCGGATGCCGGGCCAATCGCGATATTCCGCCCTATATCATTGCTGCGCGCCATCCGATCAGCTACTACGGAGTCAACTCCGTGGTACTCTCTCATGAAGGATTCTCGGAGGAGACGATCAACTATATTGCACAGGCTTATAGTCTCATTTACCAGTGCAATACGAGTGTGGTGGATGCCCTGCTCAAGATCGAGGAGCAGATTCCCCATATTGCTGAGATTGATACGATTCTGGACTTTATCCGGGCTTCCAAACGAGGTATTATCAAGTATAAGTAACGAGGAAGACAGCTTCCAGATTTAACGAAAAGTATGCGCCGGTTCACGAAAGGGATCGGCGCATACTTTTTTTTACGATCGGGTTTATTGGATTTTCTATTTGACTTTTGTCTCTTTGATGAAATCGGAAGGCGATTGACCGTAGTATTTTCGGAACGTTTTGGTGAAGTGCGACGGCGACGAGAATCCCGATTCGTAAGCCGCCTCCGAGATGGATTTCTTGTTGACCAGCATCAGATTGCGCGAATAACGCAACCGGGTGAGAATGATCAGTTCCAGTGGCGAATAGTTGGTGACCGATTTGATCTTGCGGTAGAGTTGCGCCCGGGAGAATCCCAAGTGGCGGGCTATCTCGTCGACGCCCAACTCCTCACGTTGGATATTCTGTTCGACATAAGCCCGGAACTTGTTGATGAAAGTCTGTTCGGTCTGGGCCACCAGCGAGCGTTTCCCATCCTGGAACCATTGGTTGTCGAACGATTCCCGGATCTTGCGGCGATTCTCGATTAATTTTCGGATCCGGATCTTGAGGATCGTTGCATTGAACGGCTTGGAGATGTAGGCGTCTGCCCCGCTTTCGAATCCGATGGCTTTCTGCTCGTCCAACGAGAGTGCCGTGAGCAGGATCAGGGGTATGTGGCTGGTTGAGATGTGTTCCTTCAGAATGCGACATACCGAGAATCCGTTGAGCGAAGGCATCATGACATCGCTGATGATGATGTCCGGGATGTATTTGATTGCTTTCTGAACCCCCTCTCCACCGTTGCAGGCCTCGATCAGCGTATAGTCGGTTTTCAGAATGTCGGCCAGGAACTGGAGCATGTCACTGTTGTCTTCGATCAGCAGCAGCAAGGGTTTATCGGAATTTTCGAGGTCATCGAGTAGCGTGGTGTCATCGACCCTGGTTTGCATGAGCGAGAGTTGCTGTTGGGTATATCCTTTCTCGTAAAGGGGCGGAATTTCTCCCCCCCCCGTAGCGGTATTTTGGACGGGGATGTTGATTTGCGGCAGACACACCTCGAATGTCGTACCCGAAGCCTCGTCGCTTCTGATGCTGATGGTCCCGCCGTGTAACTCTACGATTGATTTTGCCAGAGCCAGTCCGATGCCTGTACTCCCCTTGTGGTAATCTGTAGTGTAGAACCGTTCGAAGACGTTTGCGATCTGATCGGGCGGGATGAACGACCCCGTATTGAAAACCGAGAAGCAGACATACCTCTTGCCGTCGTTCTCTTTGACCTGGAGATGGGTTTCAATTCTGCCCTTGGTGTTGACATATTTGAAAGCATTTGAGAGCAGGTTGAAATAGACCTTCTCGATTTTTCCCATGTCTATGCGGGTCGTGAAGTCCGAACCGTCTGTCGTCAGTTCCAGCGAGACCTGTTTATTATGGGCCCACTCGACGAAATAATCGTTTATTTCTTGCAGAAAAGCGGCCAGATCGCAGTTGGAGTAGAGCAGCTGGAGCTTCCGATTTTCATAGGCACGGAATTCGATGATCTCCGAGATGAGTGATAACAGTTTGTTGCTGTTTCGCTTGATGAGAGTCAGTTGTTTGTAATACTCTTCGGGTTCGTCTTCCCGGGAGAGCAGAATCTCCACCGGTCCTGTTATGAGCGACAAGGGGGTTTTCAACTCGTGGGAGATGTTGGTGAAGAAGACCAGCTTGGCATTGGTTGCCTCCTCCAGATTGGCCGACAACTCGACCAGTTGTTGTTTCTGTTGTTCCAGTTCGACGAACTGATTGTGTATTTTTTCGTTGCTGGCCTTCAGTTGTGCGTTGGTGCGGCTTTTGAACCGGTAGGCATGGAGCGTCACCAGCAATAACAGACTGGTCAGAAAGATGACTACCAGCGAGATGGTGAAAAGCGTGTGTTGATTGGCATATTGCGTGAGGCTGGCATTCAGCAGGACGTTAAGTTGGTCGAACTTGTTTTGCAATTGATTGATCTGGTCGCCCTGCAGGCGGATCACACGCACGTTGTTGCGATCTACGACGGCTGTCGAGAGGATGTTGTCTTTATTGTAGGGTTCACCTGTGAGGATGCGGTGGGCGGTTTCGATCACCTTGTCGCCTCCGGTGGGGTAAATAAACGATGCATCGATGATGCCCTGCTGGATGTACTCAATCCCGCCGCCTTTCCCGGGCAGGGCAT
>CALYBN010000105.1 GCA_944414825.1 uncultured Rikenellaceae bacterium | reverse complement strand
ACCGGCGTCTCCGTCGAGGTGATCCGGTCGGTCAGTTCCTTAATAGTGATCGGGGTCAGTTCCGTACTTCCGCCGCTTCCCGGGTTGATCAGGTCGCCATTGCCGCCTTCGTAGAGCGTAAAGTCGTCGACACGCGTTCCCTGATTTGAAACCAGTCCATTAGTTTCAAACTTAACATAGAGTTCCGTCGAACCTTCCGGCACTTTGAATGCTGTGGAGCACAGGTACCAATTCCCACCAGCCGGATCTGCCGAAGTCGAGTAAGGCACTTCGGCCCATGCCGAACCATCGACGCTCACACTCAGCTTAAACGTCTGCGCCGTCACTGGCCCGAACGTTGCGCCATTCGAGTAGGCGTTCTGGAAGATAGCCCCGAACGTAAAGGTCAGGTCCGTAACACCCTGGATATTGATTTTGCTAATCTGGAACATGCGGTCTCCCGACGTACTGTAACTCATTCCCACATAGGGAGCGCCCGAGAACGACGAACCGTCTGCCGGATCGAATGCCGGACCACTATTGCTAACATTGGCTCCGGAACCCGAATAGGTCACAGCCGACTGGTCTTTCGAACCACCCCGTTCCCAACCGGTATATTGATCCGTATAGGGCCAGCGTCCGTTCTCCTGCTGAACCTCTGTCCCGCAATTCTCCTTATAGATCGGCGTTCCGCCAACCACACCGCCATCGCCCTGCGATACAGGAATCGTAAGGGTAAGCGTACTGGCCACCAACTTAATGATTGCCGTGCGCAACGTTACGCTCTCGCCCATCGGAAGAGCGGTCACCTCGATTTTTCCGTCACCACTGCCTTGTGCAGGGCTCATCTGGAGCCATGTACCCACATCGGTTCCTTCGAGCGTTGCTTCCCAATTCCGATTAGACTTCACAGTCAAGATTTGCTTTCCTCCGCCTGTTTCAAAAGTCAGAGAAGTCTGATCCACCTCCACAGACGGACCCTTATAGTCAACGTTCTCGTCATTGCAGCCCCAGAATCCTACAAGGAATACCAGTGCCAGGCTCATCATAACACTCTTCAGGTTAAACGTCTTCATATATCTTTCAATTAATTGATATGTATTTTGCCACAAAAATAAAAGATTTGGTGAAAATATATAACCAAATATAGCTTTTTTGATTAAAATTTAAAAATATTTTTACATAGAAAGTTTCTTTTGCCCTATTTGGGCCTCTTTTTCTATCCGCCAATAATGTCCAAAAAGGATTATATCTTATATAACATTAATACAGATGATCATCCGAAACCATCTCCTCGCGGGTGATCTTCACCCGGTTCATCGATCGCCAGGCATACCAAATATAAGCGATCACAAAAGGAATCAATACAGAAATAACACTCATCGTCTTCAGAGTAAACTCACTGGAAGAGCTATTATAAATGGTCAGCGAACTCTGCATGTCGGCCAGCGACGGATAGTAAGCCGTATTATTATATCCGGCAAGCAACAAGAGTGCCAGCACCGTCGCCACCGTCCCCGCTCCACTGAACCAGATCGACCGTCCGCCCCGATTTGTCAATCCAAGCACAATACCGGCCAAAACAGCCAGGATTCCGGCCAGGAGCAATCCTGCCACCACGGGCATGGCCGTCAGGTTATGAAAATACTTATACTTCTCCAGCGAAATGGTCCCACTGTCAGGATTAACGGCCCATCCTTCCGAAAGCATCAGGCTCACCAAAAACACCACGAAGCAGATCACAAAAGGCACGGCATTAAACCACAGATGGCGGCGCGAACGGCCGGCAATCGACTTATCGTCGATCGTATTCATGAAATACTGCACGGCCAGCACTCGCGACAGAAACAGCACGGAAAGGCCCAGCATCACGTTCCGATAGTCGGCCAATGCCTCCAGACCCCGCCACGGTGTGGTCCACTGCGAAATGGTTGTATCGCCTCCCACATTCGCCAGATTCAACTGGTTGACCGTAAAGTTCGCCCCTGTAAAAAAGGTCCCTACGGCTACTCCCAGCAGGAAAGCGCCCGCAACACCGTTAATCATCAAAAAGATATCATAGGTCCGTTCCCCGATAAAATTATGCGGCTTGCGGCGATATTCATACGCCACGGCCTGGATCACAAACACCAGCAGTATCGCCATCCACACATAGAACGCCCCGCCGAAACTGGTCGAGTAGAACAACGGGAACGAGGCGAAGAAGGCCCCGCCGAAGGTCACCAGCGTCGTAAACGTAAATTCCCATTTGCGTCCTAGGGCATTGACGATCATATTGCGCTCCTGCGGAGTTTTACCCACGGTGTAGAGCAGCCCCTGACCGCCCTGCACGAAGAGCAGGAATACCAGAATCGCCCCCAGCAGCGAGATGATGAACCACCAGTAATGTTGCAAAAGTACGTAGGTCGTCATAGCTCTATTCGTTTTTAGGTCCTATCTGGATCTGTTTGGTCATAATCATCAATTCGGCAATCAACAGCGTCGTAAACAGTGCCACGAAGATAAAGAAGGTCACCATCACCGACGTGGAGTCGATCCGAGACACGGCGGCCACCGTAGGCAGCAGGTCCTGAATAGTCCAGGGCTGGCGTCCGACCTCTGCCACAATCCACCCCGCCTGGGAAGCGAGGTATGCCAGCGGAATCGACCACAGCAGCACATAGAGCCACGGCCGGTAGCGTTCCTCCCGGCGTTTCCACAGCAGCCACAAGTTCATTGCAAACAGGAACAGGAAGAACACACCCGCCGCAACCATCACCCGGAAGCTGTAAAACACCAGCGACACATTGGGCACGATATCCTGCGGCGAAGAGAGGTAACCGTAACCAAAATAGCGGAAATAGTTCTTCAGGAATTCACGGCCCTGCGGCGTATCGGGGCTGAACAGCGCTGCGACCTCTTTCATCGTCGCCGCGTCGTTCTCCTTTTTGGCCTGGCGGTAACGAGCCAGTTGTTCGATCGCCACCCGACCCCGATCCATCTTCTCCTGGGCGGACATCAGTCCCTGATTCGGATTTCCATTAACCAGATCATTGATTCCGGCCACATAGGCATCCGCCTGCCGGTAGCTCATCAGCGAGAGCAGTTTCGGAATCTCGAAGCGAAAATAGAAAGCCTCGTCGTTACCGGTACGCTCCTCGGCCGGCTTCAGAACGCCGAAAACGGTCAACCCGGCACTCTCCTCTCCATCATAAAGCGCCTCCATCGCAGCCAGTTTCATCGGTTGCACCTCGGCGATCACCACACCGGAGCGGTCGCCCGAAAAAGCAGCCGCACATGCTGACACCAGTCCGAAGACCGACGCGATGATCATACTCTTACGAGCCATGAGTTGTTCCCGCTTCTTCAGCAGGAACCAGGCGCTGACGCCCACGACGAAAACCGCTGCCAGCACATAGGCCGACGTAACGGTATGAAAAAACTTGTTCAGCGCCACCGGCGAGAGCAGCACATCCCAGAAGGAGGTCATTTCGTTGCGGGCCGTCTCCAGATTGAAGGTCATCCCCACCGGATACTGCATCCACCCGTTGGCCACCAGGATCCACAGGGCCGAAAGATTGGCCCCGATGGCTGTCAACCAGGTCGCTGTCAAGTGGAACCCTTTGGAGACTTTGTTCCACCCGAAGAACATCACGGCAATGAACGTACTCTCCATAAAGAAGGCCATGATACCCTCCACGGCCAGCGGTGCTCCGAAGATATCGCCCACAAAATGGGAATAATTGGACCAGTTGGTCCCGAACTCGAATTCCAGAATAATACCCGTCGCCACGCCGATGGCAAAATTGATCCCGAACAGACGCATCCAGAACTTGGTGGTCCGTTTCCAGAACTCATCGCCCGTCCGATAGTAGGCCGTTTCCATGAAGGCAATAATAAAGCCCAGTCCCAGCGTCAGCGGAACAAACAGCCAATGGTAGATCGCCGTCATGGCGAATTGCGCCCGCGACCAGTCCACCACCTGCATGAAATCGACGGCAGTATCCAGCATCATAACTCTACGGTTTTAGATTAGTCAATTGTTCGAGAACATACTCCCCGCGCTGGACATCGTTATCGAAACGGGCCAGATGGTCGGGGAAAAAGAAGAGGCGGAGAATGGCAAACATGATGAAAAGTTTCAGCAGGATCAGTGCCCACAGGGTCTTTCCCACGGTCATGCTGCGGAATCCGTCGCGATAGAAACGGTACACCCGAACAAATATGTTACCCTGCGCCATCATCCTTAATATATTATGAGATTCAAATATAACAAATTCAATGAAAAAAAGCGATAGATCAGGCAGATATTTAAAGTTTCCCAACAAAAAAAAACGAGACGAAGCACGATTCCGCCTTCTCGCTCTATTCAAGGCTCCCAACCGGCCTTTTCAAAACAAAGAAACCGGCAAAAAATAATGGTAGAGCAGGCAACTCCGACAACCGGGTCTGAAGAAAAAAACGCATCGTGCCACCACTCTTTCAACATCCGTACACGAGGTTTCAATCTCTCGGAGGTGGAATATGGGTAAAAATCGCTATTTTTGTCACAGAATTTTACGAAACGGCTGCCATGTCATCCAGAATTCTCTGTTTCTTTCTGTTTCTATTCCTGACGGGAGCTACACCCGCCTCGTCAAAGGCCTATCGGGTGGAGGAGGTCCCCAATCCCCATTTGCAGGACCGGAATCGCTATGTAAGCAATCCGGACGGCATTCTGTCGGCAGCCGCCGTGGCAGAAATCGACCGCATGCTCGGACAATTATACGACAGTACGGCCGTAGAGGTCGCCGTGGTAGCCCTCTCTTCGATCGGCGAGACCACACCGGAACTCTTCTCCGAGGCATTGTTCTCCCGCTGGGGAATCGGACAGAAAGGAGTCGACAACGGCTTGCTAATTCTGCTGGCTACGGAACAACGAATCATTCGGTTCGAAGTGGGCTACGGGCTGGAAGGAACCCTCTCCGATGCCATCTGCAAGCGGATACAGGTTCAACAGATGAATCCGCGACTGGCTCAAGGCGACTGGGACGGCGGCATGGTGGCCGGCGTGGAGGCACTGACGGCTTACCTGCTGGATCCGGAAGCGGCCCTGCCGGATGGACAGAAGAGTGATCCGCAGGCGTTGTTCTCTCGCCGGCTTACGATGGTCTTTGCCAGTCTGCTGCTGATCGTCGTGATGGCTTTCCTCAGCGGCCGGCGCATGGGCCGCTGTCCGCGCTGCAAGGCCCGACTGAGACTTGCAGACCGTTCGACACTCCATGCCGACAGTCGCAGTCGCGTGACTCAAATCACCTATGTCTGCCCCAAGTGCGGCCATCGCGAAACGGAGACCGTCACGGATTATTTCGACCATCCTCACTCCCGTGGTGGCATGGGCGGTTTCGGAGGCTTCGGAGGATTTGGCGGTTTCGGGGGCTTTGGAGGCGGAGGTTTCGGCGGAGGAAGCTGGGGCGGAGGCAGTTCGGGCGGAGGAGGTGCCACCTCCCGATTCTGAAGCGGCGTTCCATCAAACACAAATATCGAATCATAACTCGCATAAACATGAAAAAAAGCACAATCATTACACTGGTCATCCTTGCCATCCTGCTGTTGTCGTCGATCGGGCTCTACAACTCGATGGTCACCAAAGACGAAGAGGTCGCCAACGCCTGGGCTCAGGTAGAAAACCAATACCAGCGACGCAGTGATCTGATTCCCAACCTGGTAAACACAGTGAAAGGTTATGCCGAACACGAACGTTCGACACTCGACCAAGTGGTCGAAGCGCGCAGCAAAGCCTCTCAGATCACGGTCGACCCGGCCAATCTGACACCGGAAACGCTGGCCGCATTCCAGCAGGCACAAGGCGAACTGGGTGCAGCCCTGAACCGTCTGCTGATGATCCGCGAGAGCTACCCCGATCTGAAAGCCAACCAGAATTTCCTGGAACTGCAGGCCCAACTGGAAGGGACGGAGAACCGTATCAGCGTAGAACGCAAGCGTTACAATGACGCAGCCAAAGCCTATAATGTTTTCATCCGTCGTTTCCCGAAGAACTTGATTGCCTCACTGTTCGGATTCGAGGCGAAGCCCTATTTCGAGGCAGCAGAAGGTAGCGAGCAGGCTCCGGTGGTGGATTTCGGCAATTAAGGGCATCCGACCATGGAATCCCCGATTCTCTTCGCACAGGGTGTGGTGGCCCGCGACCCGGAACGCCGGCTGAATGTCCCGCTGGATTTCACACTCGGCCCGCGGGAGAATATTGCGCTCATGGGGCTGAACGGAAGCGGCAAAACATTGGTGATCGAGACTCTATTAGGCCATCTATTCTTACGAGAGGGACATTTGGAGTACCATTTTCGAACTGGCAGCGACAAGGTTTTCGAGCAGATCCGCCACATCGCTTTCCGCGATGCGTACGGAACGGCAGACGGGCAATACTATTATCAGCAACGATGGAATGCCTCCGACCGCGAGTCGGTCCCGCGAGTAAGTGAACTGCTGGATCAAAAAGCCATGGCCGATCCCCGCTACGGCGAACTGCTCCGCGTGCTGGGAGTCGACAAGTTGCTCTCGAAACAGGTGATCCTGCTCTCGAGCGGTGAATTGCGAAAGTTCCAGATCGTGCGGCAACTCTATCCGCTACCGCAGGTGTTGATTCTGGAAAGTCCTTTCATCGGGTTGGATGCCACGGCTCGCAGCACGTTGGAAAACCTGCTGAAAGAGCTATCCGAACGGTCCGATATCCGGATCATCCTGTCGGTGAGCGCACCCAGCGACATCCCGAAGTTCATCACACACGTCTACCCCATCAAGGACAAAACGTGCGGTCCCCGCCTGACCCGGGCTGAATTTCTTGCCACGGAAGGCTACACACGGCAGCGCCAGACGTTAGCCGCCACCTACCGGGAGCGCCCCATCGTGCTGCCGGTTGCCACACCTTTCCCCATTGACAGCGAGGAGATTGTCCGCATGCAGGGGGTCCGGATCGAGTACGGCGGGCATACACTGCTCGGTCCGCTCGACTGGGTAATCCGACGCGGCGAAAAGTGGCGGCTGGCCGGGCCAAACGGCAGCGGGAAGTCAACCCTGCTGAGCCTGATCTGCGCCGACAACCCGCAATCCTATGCCCAACCGATCGACCTGTTCGGACGCCGCCGTGGCACGGGGGAAAGCATCTGGGAGATTAAACGCAGGATCGGGTACGTCTCGCCCGAGATGCACCGCAGCTATCTGAAAAATATTCCAGCCATCGACATCGTCGCCTCGGGGTATTTCGACTCCATCGGGCTATATCGCAGACCGGACGAGGAGCAGCGCACGGCGTGCCAGGAGTGGTTGCGGGCATTCGGTATCGAGGCTTTGCGCGACCGATCATTCCTCCGGCTGTCATCGGGCGAGCAACGGCTGTTGCTGTTGGCGCGGGCTTTCGTGAAGGATCCGCCGTTGCTGATTCTGGATGAGCCGTTCCACGGGCTGGATTGTCTGAATAAGGAGCGGGCCCGGGCTGTGATCGAAGCCTTCTGTAATCGGCCGGACAAAACGCTCATCTATGTCTCGCACTATCCGGAGGAGACACCGGCATGTGTCACCCAACTGCTGGAATTGCACAAAAATTGATCATAATCACTCCGTACAGCCGGAAAAACGAGGTCACGCTCCAACAAGCGTGCTTCGAAGATTTGGCAGTATGAGTTATTTTTCTTTCTTTGTAGAAACCAAAACTATTTACCACGATGAAAATCAAACACATTTTAGTATGTTCCTGTGTGGTTATAGCAGGGTTACTGATCAGCTCCTGTACGGTGCGCCATCCCCGACACAGACCGGTGCCGCCAGGACATTATCCTTACGAACACCCCCATAAACGGCCGCACGAAAAGCCGCGTCCCAAGAAAAAAGCACCCAAACCACCTCGGGATCATCGTCCGGGGCACAATGGGCCGGAAACACCTCCTCCCCCTCCACATACCTATTGGTATTAGACGGACAGGTCTGAATCAAAGGCCCTTCAATTATACCAACATAAAGAACCCGGAGCGACTACCGTTGCTCTGGGTTCTTTTTCGAAAGAAAATTCTTTAACTCAATTCAAAAGGATCATTTCAATTTTTCAACTCACCACAAGGCGTCCAAGCCTCAACCGTATAGAACCCCCTCTTCGATCCACCTTTCAGTTCTCCCTGCTGCCGGGCTGCATCCCACGTCAGCGTTACGGCCCGCAGCGAAGGATCATATTCCCCTCCATCCTCATAGAGCGTGAAGGGTTGCGGATGCTGGCCATATACGCGCACGGTGAGTTTTCCACTCTCCGGATCAGCCGTAGAAGCCGTGACCCGTGCCAGAGGCAGCAGCGTTCCCTCCTTGACAAAGAGTGGAATCCGATCGAGCGGCACCTCTATCGTCACGTGACTACCACCGGTGTAAACCTCCCCGGTGAAGAAATCGTACCACCGTCCCTCGGGGAAATAGACCGAAAGCGTATTCTGACCCGCAACGACCGGGACAGCCATCAGGTGATCCCCGATCATATACTGTCCCGAAAGGTTGTGAACATTCTTATCCTCGGGATAATCCACCACCAGTGCCCGGAACGGCGGAATGCCCTCCTGTTTATAGCGGACAAACGCCGCATGGAGATAGGGCACCAACTGCATGCGCAGGTTGATGACATCCCGGCACAGGGCTTCGGTCTTCTCCCAGTCCGGATCGAAAACATCCTGAACATTCAGGTCGCTCCGGATCTGTTTCCAGGGAGGGCTCTTCAGGTACCAACCATTGACCATTGCCAGGGGCGAGAGGACCACCGCCTGCAGGCGACGGATCAGATCGGCATTATCAGCTGCATGGCGTACCTCCGGTGTCCACAACAGACCGCTGAAGCCGGCCTGTGCTACACTGTTGATAAATGTACGGTGGTCATACAGATCGCTGTACAGCACAAAAGGATAAGGCGCGGCAAAAGCCCCCGTATTACGCACCAGGCCATAGGTACGCTGATGGGCCTTCTCATAGACCTCCAGCACGGCATCCTGATAGCGCAATCCAAACTGCGTGTGCATCTGTTCGCCATCAACTCCGGAAGGGAATTTCGAGAACTCCGGGAACGAATAGTAACCCATAAAATCGGAGTTGTCACACTCATCAAGTTTAAATCCCGAAACCCCCAGACTGACGCACTCATTCCAAAGGTGCTCCCCGAAAATACGCCTTGCCTCCGGAGTCAGAAAGTCTGGCACGATTCCTCCCCACACCTGGTAATCGCCGGCATAGGGCAGCAGGGATTCATAGATCGGACTGATCGGGTTGACAAAAGCATGTTGCCACAGATTGACCTGAAAGTGATCCGACGCCAGGCGTTTGATCATAGCCTTCGGATCGGGGAACCGGTCCGCCCAGACATACGAGCAGGAGTAGGCATGTGTCTGCCAGTTCGGCTCCAGCCCCAGCACATCGCAGGGAATATTCCGGTTCCGGAAATCCTCGGACATGGCAATCACCTCATCCTGCGTGGCATACGACCGAAGACGATACCAGAAGCCCAAGCCCCAGCGCGGCGGAAGCGCTCCTCCACCCGAATAGAGGTTGTAGCGGGCAATGGCGTTCTTCATGGTCGGACCGCCGAAAATCAGCACCCGCACCCCTTTAGACGCCGGGACTTCCACGATCACCTCGCTCTCCTGGTCCATGCCGAGACGTTCGTATGGCCAACTCAGGGAGTTCCAGCCATCCTCCTCACCGGGAGGAGGCATAACGGCATCGGCCATGGTCTCCGGTTTCTTCTTCTTGTTACCCAGATAGAAGGTCATATATCGGGCTCCGTCGACAAAAACCCCATAGCCTTCGGTCGTCACATAGAACGGAACCGGAGCATGGGAATCTCCCGTATTCACCTCCGGATCGGCATTCACACGCAACAGTTTTTTCGTGCCACGCATCTGAAAATCCTTCATCTGCAGCCCCAGGCCATAGATCATCTCATCACGCTTGAGCGGAATGCGGATGATTACACCCCGGTCCGTGAATTCGGCCGTCGGGATCAGGGGGCACTCCCCACACTGGGGCATGGCCTTGAGTCCCGCCACATCGGGTTCAAAATGACGGGTCGACATCGGAGTGGTCTGGTCGGGCGTGCCAAAAGTAAACTGCCACACGCCGGGAGCAGCCGATTCGGGCGTCACACTGCTTCCAGCCCGGACCGATAGATTCACACCTAAAAGAAGTATAGAAAAAAATATAGCGACTATTCTCATTGGTTTATGTGTATTTGCATTCATAATTAGATCAACCGGCAATGGGCTTTACACGCGGAACATATTCCGGTAGCAGGCCGGCATCTCCGGCATGGCTCCATGCTCCCCGCAGACGTATGCCGCAACCTCGACAGCCAGGGCATGTGCCTCCGCCACCGAACGTTCCGAAAGGTAGGCAACTGTGAAAGCTGCCGTGAATGAGTCGCCCGCCCCCACCGTATCGACAACGCCGACCAACGGTGTAGGTAGTTTAGACAACTCTCCGTCCGCGGTCAGGACCATGCTCCCAGCGGTACCCTTGGTCAGGATCACGATTCGAAGTCCGTAGTTCTCCAAAATATATGTACAGACTTGCTCTTCTCCGCCGGTCAAAGCGAACATATCAGACAACACAGCCAGTTCCTCATCGTTTATTTTCAATACATTCGCCATGCGGAGCGAGGTGTCGATCAACTCTTTCGAATAGAAATGCTGCCGCAGGTTTATGTCAAAGATTTTCAGACTATCCGCCGGCATCGCTTCCAGAAAACGGTGAATAGTCTGCCGTGAGACCGGACTCCGCTGGGCCAGCGATCCGAAACATACCGCCCGGCAATTCGCCGCAACCTCCGCTATATGATTTGTCCAGGGAATATGATCCCAAGCCACATCCTGCACGATTTCATACTGCGGGATTCCGGCACCGTTGAGTGTCACACGGACAGTTCCGGTCGGATAATCCGTCTCCTCAAAAAGGCAATCCAGCCCTTTCGGTGCCAACGAGGCAACGATCTCCTCGCCCAACGGATCTCGGCCAATGGCACTCACCGCCATACTGTCCAGACCCAACTGCCCCACATGATAGGCAAAATTCGCAGGGGCGCCCCCCAGAGCCTTCCCTTCGGGAAGCAGATCCCACAGGATCTCACCCAGACCGACAATCAACTTTTTCATAGCGCGTCTATTTTTTGAATTTATAGGCAAAAACACCCAGATAGAGAACTCCAACGGTCATCACGGCTACGGCTCCGATCTGTGAAGCCACGGCATCCGACACTACACCCATCAACAATGGGAAAACAGTACCGCCAAACAGAGCCATAATCATCAGACCCGACACTTCATTCTTCTTCTCCGGCAGAGAGAGCATGGCCCGCGAAAGGATGATGGGGAAAATATTGGAATTTCCCAACCCCACCAGCGCAATGGCCACATAAATGATCGTGCGGCTATCGAAATAGAACAGCAGCAGCATCGCCACCAGCATCATCAGCACACTCACCCGAAAGAACAACCGAGCCGAGCAGCGTGCCAGCAGAACGGTCCCCGTCAGGCATCCGATGGTACGGAACAGGAAATAGAAACTCGTAGCGAAACCGGCCTCCTCGAGCGGCATATTCAGGCGTTCGATCAGAATCTTCGGGGCCGTCGTATTCACCCCGACGTCGATCCCGACGTGGCACATAATGCCGATGAACGAGAGCAGGATCAACCCGTTGCCCAGCAGCGAGAAACATTGCCCGAAGGTCGAGCCGCTGTTCTCTCCGTCACGCTCCTCAATGCGAGTCACGCCCAATAGCAGTGTGGCTACAACGGAGACAACCATAAAAATCGGAAACAGTATCTTCCAGTCCCCGAATCGGCTGGCAGCCCACGCGGCAATAACAGGTGCCAGAAACGATGCCACGGCCTTCACCAACTGACCCATGGTCAGGTTGCTGGCCAGCCGGTCAGGATTCACGATATTGGACATCAGCGGGTTGATCGACACCTGCATCAGCGTATTGCCGATTCCCAGCAGCGAAAACGAGATCATCATGATTCCGAAACTGTAGCTCACCAACGGCAGCGCCAGCGAAACCGCCGTCACGGCCAGGCTCAATACCACGGTCTTGCGGCGGCCTATGCGGTTCATCAACAGTCCCGTCGGAACGGAGAAGATCAGAAACCAGAAAAACACCATCGAAGGCAACAGATTGGCCAACGTATCGGAGAGATGGAAATCCGTCTTCACGTAATTGGCTGCAATTCCCACCAGGTCGACAAACCCCATGACGAAGAAGGCCAACAGAACGGGTATGAGTTGCAGAAGGACCGATTTATATTTTGCAGCATTCATAGCTATCAATCATTAGCAGATTGTCACTCAACTATTTCCCCATCACACGATGAATCACGGGATCGACGATCGACTCCATCACCTGATAGGCCTCGACATTGGGATGAACGCCATCCTCAAAGTCATAGCGCTTCTGCAATGCACCATTCTCATCCCGCAGTTGGGTATTGAAATCGGCGTAACCGAACCCTTGCTCGGCGGCATAAGCGGCGATCTTGGCATTCAACGAGTCGATTTTAGCCGGCACGTCGGTCACCGCACGGTTCCATCCGAACACTGCGGCAGGCAGTACCGAGCAAAGAATGACCTTGATCCCGTTGGCCCGGGCCAGTTCGGCACAGGAGCGGATATTCCCCAGGGTATAATGTTCGTCGTAGGTTCCGGTATTCTCGGCAATATCGTTGGTCCCGATGCACATCACCACCACACGAGGATGCAGTTCGATAACATCTTGACGGAAACGTGCCAACATCTGAGGCGAGGTCTGGGCACCGATTCCGCGGCACAGATAGTCGTTCGAATTGAAGAAATCAGCCCGACGCCACATCCAGATCTCGAAGATCGAATCTCCGATGAATACCACCGAAGGTTGACGTCCCTCAGCCTTCAATTTGGCATTATCGGCAGCATACTGATACAACTTGATCATCTCGTTGAACGACTGAGCATTTACTGTTATTGCAAACTGTGTCAGCAGCAATAATAATACAAAAATCTTTTTCATTTTATATGCAATTTTAATCAATATTACAAGATGTTATCCTTACACCATTTTCTGAACGCTCTCTGCTATTGCCGCAGCTGAAGGATCTTGGCGATTTCAGCCTCCACGATCGACTCCATCACCTGGTAAGCCTCCCGGTTAGGATGCACCCCATCCGACGAATCATACTGCGGAGCCAGAGCCTCTCCTTCGCGAAGAAAAGCGTTGAAATCGGCATATCCGAACCCCTGCTCGGCAGCATAGGCTGCGATCTTGGCATTCAGCGAATCGATCTTGGCCGGCACGCCGGTTACCGCCGGATTCCATCCGAAGGCGGCAGCCGGCAGAACCGACGAAAGAATGACTTCGATGCCGTTGGCTCGGGCCAGCTCGGCACAGGAACGGATATTCCCAAGCGTATAATGCTCGTCATAGGGGCCGGCTCCTCCGGCAATATCGTTGGTCCCGATTCCGATCACCACGATCCTCGGATGCAGTTCGATCACATCGGGCCGGAAACGGGTCAGCACCTGCGGAGAGGTATTTCCGCCAACCCCACGGCACAGGTAGTCGTTCGAATCGAAGAACACAGACCGCATCTGCATCCAGATCTCGAAGATCGAATCTCCGATGAACACCACCGAAGGTTGACGCCCTGCGGTTTTGATCCGGGCGTTCTCTGCGGCGTAATGATCCAGGAAGAGCATCTCCCCGAACAACGTTTGCGCCGCAGAAATCCCCGGCAATAAAAGCCCAGCGGCTAGCAGTGACAACAGAAGTCGTTTCATCCCAACTCTTTATTTCATCTCATAAACCGTCATATCCGACAGAGCAACATTGCCACCTTCAGTATGGAATTTGATGCGATTGAAAGAGGCCGACGGGAAGAAGATATTGGACTGCACCACTTCACCACCGTTCACAAAGAGCTCCGAAGATGCTTTGTCGATCAACAATCGCACCCGATATGACTTTCTCATCGGAAGCGGCGACTTGATCGGATCAACATAAAACGTCGGATAGAAATCGACATTCCCGCTCCGGGAACGATCGACCGAAAGCGTATTCTGTGCCGGGTCGAACGTAAAGGCTACGCATTCGTCGGCATCGTTACAAAGCGTAAAACCAAACGGAGCATTTGACAAAGGTGTCAACGTAAAGGTCATATCATAGGCTCCCCGAAGCATCTCGGCCAGTCCGCTCACCAGATGCGTTTCCTGAATCGTCGCATCAGGCATCTCCACCGATGATCCATGCAAACCGTCAATTTCAGCAGCCGGATAGCTGGCCAGCACAACATGTTTGCCATTGTGTACCAGGTGCAGATCCCGCGGAACCGTCATGCTGTTCCGGAAATAATGGGTAGGAACAAAATTCGCATAGGCATGATTGCTCATCCATCCGATGAACAGAATCCTGTCTTGCGGAACATTGCTCCACGTCACTCCGGCATAGTTGTCACAGCCATAATCAATCCACAAAGGATAGGGCAAGGGATCGGCCGTAAAGGTGCGTCCGTCGAAATTGCCGATGAAATACTGCGTGGCGCATCCTCCATTCGGGGCTCCCGGGTTGATGCTGACCAACAGCACCCACTTTTCCGTGCCATTATAATCCAACGGAAAGAGATCGGGGCACTCCCACACTCCGCCTTTCGCGCCAATTCCTTCGCCGAATGAGCTCAGTTTCTCCCATTCCTTGAGGTCCTTCGAAGCATAGAAAGTAATGGTCTGTCCCGTGGCGAGGGTCATGATCCACCGAGCAGTCGGCTCATGCCAACGCACTTTGGAGTCACGGAAGTCGATGTAGTGCGGATCAGCCAGGACCGGATTCCCCTCGTAAGGGGTGAAAGTCGTTCCATTGTCGGTACTGTAGGAAATGCTCTGTACCTGGGAGATGCTCAATCTGTGGGGATCTTCCCGGTGCGACGTATAGACAGCGATCACCGCATCGCGACCAAAACCGGCCGTATTGTTATGGTCGACCACCGCACTGCCGGAGAAGATCGCCCCGATCGAATCCGGTGCGATGGCAACGGGCATGTGTTTCCATTTGCACAGATCTTTCGAGACGGCATGTCCCCAGTGCATATTGCCCCAGCGCGTGCCATAAGGATTGTACTGGTAATAGAGGTGATACTCACCGTCTTTCCAGAACATTCCATTGGGATCGTTCGTCCAGCCGTAACAAGGCGAAAAATGGTAATCCGGACGATAGGGCTCATTATAATCGAAATTGAACGCATCTGACAAGGTAAGATTCTCCAGACCTACGGCTCCGGCATAGACATAGTCGAAATTGAACGACACGTTTTTCCCCTTGTATGCCTCCACGTCCAACGGCATCCAGTAGTCGATCCGCGATTCAGCAAGTCGTACCTTGATGGGTTCCATGATCTTCTTCCCCTCAACTTTGACGGTAATCCGATACTCTCGGGCATCGTCCTGAATAGGCAGCAGAATATATTTCTTATCGACGGCAAAATCGACAACATATTGGGCCCGGAATATACTCTTATCCTGGTCACTCATCTCAATCTGGTCGATCATCGTATGCCCCCATCCGCCAGTCTGTCGATCGACAATACGGATTTGGGCCTTTTCACCCTCCAGATCGGAAACCTCCCACGACATCCAGTTCAACTCTTCCGTCGGAAACAAGGGAGCACTCTTGCGAACGCTCTCCCCATCGACCAACAACTCGATATAGGTGCCCGAAAGGAAGCCTCCGCCCATCATAAAGTTGATATATTTCCGCTGGATCGTAAATTCATACGACAACAATGTCCCCAACGAGTTGTCTCCGCCATGGAAACTGTTGGCAAATCTCTGTCCGGCGAAACCGGTCACCGCATTCTGCCCGTCAACGCCTCCCGTAGCAGGACCAGCTCCGAAGGCAGTTCCTTCAACGCTCCAGGCTCCGTACGGACTCTGTTCAAATCCTCCATCAAACTCAAAGTCCTCGATCACAATATCCGGCCGGGAAACGCAACCACACAGACATGCCAACGACAAGGAGAGAACCAGCCAATAATATTTTCCTATTTTCATTTTGATTCGATTTTTTCTTCGCTTTTTTCGATCGACCGGGAGAGCGGCAACACC
>CALYBN010000104.1 GCA_944414825.1 uncultured Rikenellaceae bacterium | reverse complement strand
CACCAGTTCGTCGTGGACCTGCAGAATGACTTTCGAACGCAGTCCCCGACTCTTTAACTGTCGGTGCACCTCGATCATGGCCAGTTTCATGATGTCGGCCGCACTGCCCTGGATCGGCGCGTTGATGGCGTTGCGTTCGGCCAGCCCGCGGGCCACGGCATTGCCCGAACGGATATCGTTCAAGAAGCGTTTGCGTCCGAAAATGGTTGAAACGTAACCCTTCTCACGGGCTTGTTCCACCACACGATCCATGTAGGCCTTTACCCCTTTGTAGGAGGCGAAATAGCCGTCGATGATCTCCTTCGACTCCGTGCGCGGGATGCCGAGCCGCTGGCTCAGTCCGAAGGCCGAGATGCCGTAAATAATACCGAAGTTGGCAGTCTTCGCCTTGCGCCGTTGTTCGGGTGTCACCTCCGAGAGCGGCACCCCGAAGATATGGGCGGCCGTCGCGGCATGAATGTCCTCTCCGTGGCGGAATGCCTCGATCAGGGCCGGGTCGCCGCTCAGGTGGGCCATCAGGCGCAACTCGACCTGCGAATAGTCGGCCGAGAGCAGCAGGTGTTGGTCGTCGGAGGGGATGAAGGCCTTGCGGATCTCGCGTCCCTGCTCCTCCCGCACGGGGATGTTCTGCAGGTTGGGATTCGACGAGCTGAGGCGTCCGGTGGCCGTGACGGCCTGGTTGAAGGAGGTGTGTACGCGTCCCGTCTTGCGGTTGACCAATTGTGGCAGAGCTTCGATGTAGGTCGAAAGCAACTTTTTGATGCCGCGGTATTCGAGGATCAGCCCCACGATGGGGTTACGTCCTGCAAGCGATTGCAGATACTCCTCGTCGGTACGGAACTGCTTGGTCTTGGTCATCCGGGGCTTCGGGTCGATCCGCAGTTTGGCAAACAATACTTCGCCCAACTGCCGTGAGGAGTTGACGTTGAGCGATGGTTCGTCGGCCGCAATACGGATTTTCTCTTCCAGCGTCTCCAGTTGCCGTGACAATTCGGCGCCGTAGCGGGCCAGGTTCTCCGTGTCGATCCGTACGCCGGTCATTTCGATCTCGGCCAGCACGTCGATCATCGGCTCCTCAATCCGGCGGTAGAGATCTGCCAGCCCCTCGGCCTCCACGCGGGGCCACAGCACCTCTTTCAGTTGGAAGGTAATATCGGCATCCTCGGCCGCATACTCCGCCACGCGGTCAACGGCAACCATATCCATGGTCAGCTGCTTCGTCCCGCGCCCGATCAGGGTCTCGATCTCGATCGGATCGTAATTCAGGTAAGTGCGGGCCAGGTAGTTCATGCCGTGGCGCGATTCGGGGTCGAGCAGGTAGTGCAGGATCATGGTGTCGTACTTGAATCCGCGCACTTCGATGCCAAGATTGGCTAGCACCATGAGGTCGAACTTAATATTCTGCCCGATCTTGGCCACCGATTCATCCTCAAAAAGCGGTTTCAGCAGAGCGGCGTATGCCTCTATGTTGTTTTTGTCGCAGGGCAGATAGTAGGCCTCATGGGCCTGGATGCAGAACGATATCCCCACAATGCGGTCGTTGAAAATATCGAACCCGGTGGTCTCCGTATCGAAACAGAACGCTCCGTTGGCTTTCAAGCGTTCCACCAACTTCTGCAGGGCGTCCGCGCTGCGGATTACGTGATAGGTGTGAGGCGTAGTGAGTGCCGTTTCGAACGCGGTGCCGGCTGTACTACCGTCCGGTTCAAGAACTGCCTCCTCGGCCGAATCAACCGGAGCTTGAGTCTCGGCCGATACCTTCGCCCCCGGGATAACCGCCTCCAGGTTGGCATCGAACAGCGACCCCTGACCGCGGAGTGCTGCGGCAGCCTTCTGGCGAGACTTCTCGGCAGCAACCTTGGCCAATTGTGTCTGCTTGGCCTGTTGTGGCGCCTCACCCTCCTGAGGGGTCTCCTCGACAGCCGGAGCGGAGGCCGAGAAACCGTATCCACCGTGTCCTAACTCCATCTCACGGATAAAGGAGTTGAATCCCAACTCACGATAGATCTCCTTCAGTGCCGCACAGTCCGGTTCCTCCATGGCCAAAGCCTCGGGACGAAACTCGATCGGGACGTTGGTTTCGATCGTGGCCAGCGTCTTGGACAGCAACAACTGTTCGCGTGAGGCGAGGATATTCTCCCGCTGCTTGCCGGAGAGTTTGTCGGCCTGCTCCAGGATTTGCTCCACCGTACCGAACTGGTTTACCAACTTGATGGCATTTTTCTCCCCGATGCCCGGCACGCCCGGGATATTCTCCGAAGCGTCGCCCCACAGCGCCAGGAT
Organism: uncultured Rikenellaceae bacterium; assembly: GCA_944414825.1. Classification (GTDB taxonomy): domain Bacteria; phylum Bacteroidota; class Bacteroidia; order Bacteroidales; family Rikenellaceae; genus CALYBN01. The sequence goes on along the minus strand of CALYBN010000104.1, from coordinate 2,449 downwards.
GTCGATCACCAGTCGCGGGTCGTCGAACCCGTAGTGCTCCTTGATCTGCTCCATGCCGACAATCTCGATCCCTTCGCCGCTTTTACGTTGCTTGTAGATGCGGGCCGTAGGGCGTACGAGCTGCCCGTAATCCTTGTCGGGGGTGACCATATAGACGTCGAACCCGGCTTCCGCAGCCCGGGACGACAGGGTGCCGATCACGTCGTCGGCCTCATAGCCCGCTACCTCCAGGACCGGGATGCGCATCGCCTCCAGAATCCGTTTGATGTAGGGCACCGAAGCGTGGATATCCTCCGGCGTCTCGGTGCGGTTGGCTTTGTAGAGGGGGTACATCTCGTGGCGGAAAGTGCCGCCCTTGGGGTCGAAAGCTACGCCAAGATAGGGTGGATTCTCGCGGCGGATGATGTCGTGCAGAAACTTCACGAAACCGAAGATGGCCGACGTGTTCATCCCGGCGCTGTTGCGCATCGGACGCCCGAGAAAGGCGTAGTAGCATCGATATATCAGGGCATAGGCGTCTACGAGAAAAAGTTTTTTCATGGATGGGATGGATTTAGTCTTGTCGATTGGAGTGACAAGGTACGGATTTTCCGCGCAACGGCAAAGTCCTGCGTTGCGTTTTTCGGCGGATGGGGCAGGCTTCCGGCCGAGCAGCGGACCGTGCGACAGATCAGAGTGTGTCGAGGACCTTTCGGATCATGGCGGCGCTTTCGCGCACCTGCTCTTCGGTGATGATTAGCGGGGGTGAGATGCGGAATGCCGTATCACAGAACAGGAACCAGTCGCTCAGGATGCCGCACTCGGTCAGGCCGCGCATGGCGGCGAACATACGGTCACTGCTCCCTACGTCCACGGCCAGCAGCAGTCCCGCATGCCGGATTTCCCGCACGGCGGGGTGATCGCGCAACAGCGATTCGTAGAGCGCGCCCATCGGTTCGGCGCGTTCCGTCAATCGGTGTTCCAGCAGATAGTTGAGTGCCGCCAAGCCTGCCGCGCAGCAGACCGGGTGGCCGCCGAACGTCGTGATGTGTCCCAGCACGGGGTTGAACGTAAGGGTATCCATGATCTCCTTCGAGGAGACGAAGCCTCCCAGCGGCATGCCGCCGCCGAAGGCCTTGGCCAGGGTCACGATATCGGGCGTGACGCCGTATTTCTGCATGGCGAACAGGGCTCCGGTACGTCCCAGTCCGGTCTGGATCTCATCGAAGATCAGCAGGGCTCCCACTTCGGTGCAACGGGCCCGCAGGGCCTCCAGATAGCCGGGGGCGGGAGTGCGTACGCCTGCCTCGCTCTGCACGGGTTCGGTGATGACGGCGGCCGTACGGCGGGTGATCAGAGCTAGGTCGTCGAAGCAGTTGAACCGGATGGTGCGTGTGTCCGGCAGCAGGGGGCGGAATGCCGTCTTGTACTCCTCGCTGCCCATGACACTCAGCGAGCCGTGGGTCGACCCGTGGTAGGTGTCGCGCATCGAGATCAATTCCGTTCGCCCCGTGTAACGCTTGGCCAACTTCAGAGCCCCCTCGACGGCCTCGCTGCCCGAATTGAGAAAGTAGACCGAATCGAGTCCGGACGGCAGCAGGGAAGCGATCTTCGTGGCATACTCCACCTGCGGCCGTTCGATCAGTTCGCCGTAGACCATTACGTGCATATAGTCGGCCACCTGGCGTTGGATGGCTGCAATGACGTCCGGATTGGCGTGTCCGATGTTGTTGACCGTCACGCCGGCAATCAGGTCGTAATAACGTTTACCGTCGGGGGCATAAAAGAACACCCCTTCGGCGCGGGCTACCTCCACCAGCATCGGCGAAGGGGAGGTTTGTCCGACGTGTTGCAGAAATTGTTGTCTGAGCGTATGTGGCATATCTCGAATTGTTTTAAGCAAAGACTTAATAAGTATCTGGATAACGTGAAAGGATGCGGTCGGCATCGCGTACTGTGGCGTGCATCCACCGGAAGAGGACTTCGGCCTTCTCATCCTCCGTGAGTCTCCAGTCGTCGGTCGTTTCGCGCAACCGCTCGGAGAGCTGGTAGAGGATAATGGCGGCCGAGGCCGAGACGTTGAGGCTCTCCACGAAGCCGCACATGGGGATGCGGATGAAGTGGTCGGCCGCAGCGATCACCTCCTGGCTGATTCCGGCGTGTTCCGTCCCGAAGACCAGCGCAAAGGGCCCTGCCGTGACGTCGAAGTCCTCCGGCCGGCAGTCTCCCCGATGGGGTGTCGTAGCGACGATGCGGTAGCCGGCGTTGCGGAGTGCTGAGATGGCCTCGGGCGTAGAGCGGTGGCGGCGCAGGTCGATCCATTTGTCCGTACCCCGGACAATATTGACGTTGGGCCGGAACTTGCAGACATCCTCCACGGTGTGAATGTCCTGGATGCCGAAAGCATCACAATGACGGATCAATGCCGAGGCATTCTGCGAATGGAACGTATTTTCCAGCAGGATGGTCA
>CALYBN010000103.1 GCA_944414825.1 uncultured Rikenellaceae bacterium | reverse complement strand
CAACTCAGCCACAGTCCTGCAACGGCTGCGGATGCCTCGCGACTGGGCGCAACGCTGGGAAGAGTTCCATGCCCATGTCATTACCTACCGCCGACTGTTCCGCAGCAACCGGTGGCACGACGCTCCGGACGTACTGACCGGCATCATCGAGCGAGAGGTGATCGCCGTCGCATCGAAAAGAATCTGCCGCTACGGCACGATCGGCATGGAACCCGAGTATTAAAAAATGTAAAAAATTAGTCTGTTTTGAATCAATTTTGATACAAACGGCAGCAACTCTTAACAGAATTCCCCAAATAACAAACATTTCTACTGATCTTTCACCTGTGCTGAATCTATATTTGTAATGTGAGTAGATTTTATCAACCAAATAACTTTTCAAATTTCATGAAGAAAACCGCCCTTTTCTTGTTTCTCCCCCTGTTGGCCGCCTCGTGCATGCGGTCGGCAGAAACAAACTCGGAATGGAAGCCTGTCGAAGGTCACATTATGACTCGTTGGGCTGCCCAGGTGGATCCCAACTGCCCACTACCTGAATACCCGCGACCGCAAATGGTCCGCTCGCAATGGGTCAACCTCAACGGACTGTGGAATTACGCCGTTACGCCTCAAACCGAAACCTCGTCTGAAATCGCCGACGGCAAGATCCTCGTACCGTTTGCCATCGAATCGGCTCTCTCCGGCGTAGGCCGCAGTTTCCAACCCGACGAAAAACTATGGTATCGCCGTACGTTCGAGGTGCCGGCCCAGTGGCAAGGCAAACGCGTTCTGTTACACTTCGGAGCCATCGATTACAAGTCTACGATCAAAGTCAACGGCACGGAAGCCGGCTCGCACGAAGGCGGCAACACGGCTTTCAGCCTGGATATCACCGACCTGCTGAAGTCTGAAGGCGCCCAAGAGCTGATCGTCGAAGTAACCGACCCGACCGATTCGATGAAACAACCGCGCGGAAAACAGGTCCTGAATCCGAAAGGAATCTATTATACTCCCGTTTCGGGTATCTGGAAAACGGTCTGGATGGAGCCCGTTGCCAACCAATACATCAGCAGTTATGTGGGCGTACCGGACATCGACAACGACAAGTTCGTGATCAGCGCCAACGTCGAGAATGCCGACGAAGCGACCTTGATACGCTACACGGCAAGCGACAACGGCAAAACCGTGGCAACAGCCACGGCTTCCAATGGCGAGAAAGCCGAGTTGGTTATCCCCGATGCCAAGTTATGGGCTCCCGGCTCACCGTTCCTCTATGATTTGAAGATGGAGGTTGTACAGGGCGATCAGGTAACCGATGCCATCGACTCCTATTTCGGTATGCGCAAGATCTCGATCGGCAAGGATGCCGCCGGGTACAACCGCATTCTGCTCAACGACAAGTTCTTGTTCCAATACGGCTTCCTCGACCAGGGCTGGTGGCCTGACGGCTTGCTCACCGCACCCACGGACGAGGCGCTGCTCTACGACATCGAGTTCACACAAAAGGCTGGCTACAACACGATCCGCAAACACATCAAGGTGGAAAACGACCGTTTCTATTACCACTGCGACCGGCTGGGTATGCTCGTATGGCAGGACGCCGTATCGGGCGACGATTTCAACCTGAAGAACTTCCCGAACGGCATCGAAAAGGATCCGCAGGCTGCCGCCCAGTTCGAATACGAGTGGAAGGAGACCATCGATCAACTGCGCAACTACCCCAGCATCGTCAACTGGGTGGTCTTCAACGAAGGTTGGGGCCAATACGGCGAAGGACGACTGATCGAATGGACCAAGCAGTACGATCCCTCGCGTCTGGCCGAAGTGAGCGGCTGGGTCGATATGGGCAACGGTGACATCTCGGACATTCACCGCTATCCCGGTCCGGGACGTGTCGAGGAGAGCGGGCCCAACGGAGCCTTTGCCGTGGGTGAGTTCGGCGGCCTCGGACTGCCGGTAGAGGGACATCTGTGGAACCCCGAGATGAACAACTGGGGCTATGCCACCTACACCGACCGTGATAAATTCGTGGAGGCCTACAAACACCTCATGTTCCAGCTCCGCACGATGGTGGGCGAAGGACTGAGCGCCGCAATCTACACGCAGACGACCGATGTCGAAGGTGAGGTGAACGGGATGATGACCTACGACCGCGAGGTACAGAAAATCCCGGCCGAGGAGTTGGCAGCGATCCACAAACCGCTCTACGAAGAAGTCAAAGCACCGAAAACTGTCCTGGAGGATTCACAACGCACACCCCAGGCATGGTTCTACACCCAGCAGAAACCGGCCGACGACTGGTTCTCGCAAAGCGAGGCTCCGGCCGACTGGAAACAGGGACTGGCACCCTTCGGCTACAACCATCCGGATGGACGCCTCAGCTTCTCCTACTACGAAAGAGAGGCCAAGGCTCACCAGAAAAACACCGAGTGGAAAGGTCCCGATTTGTGGATCTGGCAGGCATTCGAACTGCAGGAACTGCCGAAGAACCCCTGCATCCGCGTCCGCTATGACGATCAGGTGGAGGTGTTCATCAACGGACTTCCGGTCTACGAGAACGCCAACCGTTCGGTACATTACTACCACACGGATCTGATTCCGCTGCCGGAGGAGGTGCGTCAGAGTCTCCACCAGGGTCGCAATACGATCGCCGTGCATGCCCACAGCAGTAAGGTTCAGAAACGGCCGCAAAGCTACATTCTGGATGCAGGCATCGTCGATGTAATCGAATAGCACATTCGGCTGCCACCGCATTCGGCAACACGAGAAACCGCCACGGGCCACCCTTCTGTGAAGGGTGGCCCGTGGTTTATACTGGGGAGCTCTCCGCAAAAAGCTCCTCTATTTCACATATTCAGCCACAGCCTGCGCGATCCGTTCCCCGTCGAGTGCCGCAGAGATAATTCCTCCGGCATAACCGGCTCCCTCACCGGCCGGGAAAAGACCCGCAATCTGAGGATGCTGTAGTGTGGTCGTCTCCCGCGGAATACGGACCGGAGTCGACGTACGCGACTCAACCCCCAGCAGCAGAGCTTCGTTGGTAACAAAGCCCCGCATCCGCCGGCCGAACACCCCGAGCCCCTCCCGAAGCGCATCTGCAATAAAACGCGGCATCCAACGATCGAACTGCGTCGAAACCACCCCTGGCACATAGGAACTCTTCAACAGGATATCGGACGAACGTCCAGCTACAAAATCGGCTACACGCTGAGCCGGAGCCGCCTGTCCCGCCCCGCCGGCCGACCGAGCCGCCTCGCGCGCCGCCCGTTCGAATCGACGTTGGAACTCCAGTCCGGCCAATTCGCCATACTCGGCCCGCAGAAAGGCGAAATCAGCCTCCCGCACCTCGGTCACGATAGCTGAATTGGCATAAACCGAGTTTCGCCCCGAGGGCGACATGCCGTTCACCACACTCTCCGAAGCATCGGTCATCGCCGGAACAATGAATCCACCCGGGCACATACAGAAAGAATAGACTCCCCGCCCACCGACCTGAGCCACCAGGGAATAAGTGGCAGCCGGCAGGTAGTCGCCCCGTTCGGGCATGTGGTACTGGATGCGGTCGATGAGCGCCTGCGGATGTTCGATCCGCACGCCCATGGCATAGGGTTTAGCCTCTATGTGCACGCCTCGGCAGTGCAGAATCTCATAGATATCGCGCGCCGAATGGCCCGTAGCGAGTACCACCGCCACACACTCGATCCGTTCGTCGCCGGAGAGTCCACTCCCCGCCGAAGCCTGCTCTGCACCGGAAACCTCATCGTCCGAAGAGGTCTGTCTGTAGCAAACCCCCACGGCACGTCCCTCTCGCAGGATCAGATCGGTCACCCGGGCCCCGAACACGAAACGGCCACCCGCCGCGAGGATCGTCTGCCGGATATTGCGGATGATACGCGGCAATTTATCGGTCCCGATATGAGGATGGGCATCATAGAGGATCTCCGGGTTGGCCCCGTGGAAAACCAGGGTCTGTAGAGCCTTGTTATAGTCACCCCGTTTCTTGGAGCGGGTAAAAAGTTTGCCGTCCGAGAAGGTGCCGGCACCTCCCTCCCCAAAAGCGTAGTTCGAATCGGGATCGACCCCGCCGTTACGATTGATGCGGGCAATATCCACCTTCCGGGCCGGGACCTCCTTGCCCCGTTCGAGCACCATGGGCCGCAGCCCCAGTTCAATGAGCCGCAGCGCCGCAAACAACCCGGCCGGACCCGATCCCACGACCACCACCTCGGGGCGGTGGCTTACGTCGGGATAGTCGAAATGTACGGGCGGTGGCGTCGGTTCGTCGTCGACAAAGAACTGCAGGGTCAGATTCACCTTCGGAAGCCGCCCCCGGGCGTCGATCGAACGTTTCACCACCCGGGCCAGTGCCACCTGCGAAAGGTCGACGCGAGCCATGCGGGCCGCGATCGGAAGGTACAGCGTCCGGTCGGAAGCCTGCTTCGGAGTCAGTACGAGTGAAATCTCTTTGGGCATAATGCAATAATTTCGGGTAAAAATAGTACATTTGTTCTGAATACGGAACTTAATTCATCATCCGCTCATGCGCAAAGTCGTCATCATCCCCACCTACAACGAGAAGGAGAACATCGCCGCGATGATCGACCGGGTCTTCTCGTTACCCGAACCGTTCGACCTGCTGGTCATCGACGACGGTTCGCCCGACGGCACCGCTGCGATCGTACGCGCCCGGCAGCAACAACACCAAGGACATTTGCACCTGATTGAACGAAGCGGCAAGTTGGGGCTGGGAACGGCCTATCTCACGGGATTCAAGTGGGCCCTGGAGCAAGGATATGATTACGTCTTTGAAATGGACTGCGACTTCTCGCACAACCCGGATGATCTGTTGCGGTTGTACGAAGCAGCGCTGGAAGGGGCCGATGTGGTGGTGGGATCGCGCTACGTGACAGGGGTGAATGTCGTGAACTGGCCTATGGGACGGTTGCTGATGTCATACTACGCCTCGGTATACGTCCGCACGGTGACACGGATGCCGGTGCGTGATGCCACGGCCGGATTTGTGTGCTATGCCCGGCGCGTGCTGGAGCGGATCGACCTGGATGCCGTACAGATGAAAGGGTATGGATTCCAGATCGAGATGAAGTACACGGCCTGGAAGTTGGGATTCCGCATACGGGAGGTTTCGATCGTCTTCACGGAACGCGTACAGGGCGTTTCGAAGATGAGCAGCGGGATCTTCGGCGAGGCGTTCTGGGGCGTCATAAAGCTCCGCTTCCGGAAGATCCATCCGCGAGCGGCGCTGTCCACACAGTCCTCCTCCAAAGTATAAGTAACATTACCAGAGTCGGCCAGTGAGAAATTTTCCCCACCTCTCTCATGCCGGCCAGACAATAACGCTATAAATTCAAAATTTCATGTCAGATATTCTGATCGAAGGCGGCACGATCCTGAACGAGGGTCGTCGCTATGAAGGATATATCCTCACCCATGGCGAACGGATCGCAGCGCTGGGCGAAGGCCCGGCTCCCGCCGAACTCCGCGACCGTCATCACGGCGAACGGATCGACGCCAAGGGACAATGGGTTCTGCCGGGCGTAATCGACGACCAAGTGCATTTCCGCGAACCGGGACTCACCTACAAAGCCGACATCCACAGCGAGTCGAAGGCCGGGGTGGCCGGCGGCGTCACCTCCTTCATGGATATGCCCAACACCAAGCCCCCGACAACCTCGGAAGAGGAGTTGGAGTGGAAATTCGAATGCGCTGCCGAGACCTCCGTAGCCAACTACTCGTTCTACTTCGGGGCAACGAACGACAACCTCCGTACGCTGACCCGTATCGACCCGCAGCGAGTGTGCGGTGTGAAACTCTTCATGGGCTCCTCGACCGGCAACATGCTGGTGGACAACGAACGCACGCTGTCGGCCATCTTCGCCGAAAGCCCCGTCCTGATCGCCACCCACTGCGAATCGGAGCCGATGATCCGCGCCGCCATCGAGGAGTACAAACACCGCTACGGTGATCAGGTCACCCCGGCGATGCATCCGCTGATCCGAAGTGCAGAGGCTTGTTACCGCTCCTCGGCTCATGCCGTGGAACTGGCAGACCGGTACGGCGCCCAATTGCACGTTCTGCACCTGAGTACGGCCCGAGAGTTGTCGCTGTTCGACGCCCGGCCGTTGGCAGAGAAAAAGATCACCAGTGAGGTTTGCGTCCACCACCTCTGGTTTTCGGAAGAGGATTACGCTCGCAAGGGCAATCTCATCAAGTGGAATCCTGCAGTAAAAAGCACCGCAGACCGCGATGCGCTCCGCGGCGGATTGCTCAGCGGGAAGGTAGACATGGTGGCAACGGATCATGCGCCCCACACCTGGGAGGAGAAACAGCGCCCCTACTGGGAGTGTCCGTCGGGCGGTCCGCTGTTGCAGCACTCGCTGGTGGCGATGCTCGAACTCGCCGCACAGGGAGTCCTCACGCCAGAGCAGGTCGTAGAGAAGATGTGTCACGCTCCTGCCACACGTTTCGCCATCCACGGGCGCGGGTTCCTGCGCGAAGGAGCCTATGCCGACATCGTGATCGTCGACCCGAAGGCTCCGTGGAGCGTCGCACGCGAAAACATCCTCTACAAATGCGGCTGGTCGCCTTTCGAGGGCGTAAAGTTCCGTCATCGGGTGACGCACACGCTCATCAACGGACAGGTCGTCTACCGCAACGGAGTGGTCGACGACTCGTTCCGCGGGCAGGCCCTTAGATTCGACCGATAGTAAAACCGAGGAATACTCCTCCCAAATGCCCAAAATCTACAACTAAACGATAAAACCTCAATGAAAACCATTCCAACACTGGCAGCGGGGCTGTTACTGGTCCCGGCCTTGCATGCCGCCGACAAGCCCAACATCGTCATCTACCTGGCCGACGACCACGGTTGCGCCCAGAGCGAACCCTACGGCGACACCTTCATTCACACACCCAAAATGCAGGAGCTGGCCCGCGAGGGCATGCTCTTCGAACGCGCCTATATCGCCTCTCCCGCCTCCGGTCCCAGCCGTGCCGCCTTGTTGAGCGGCATGATGCCGGCCCACAACGGCGCCGAAGCCAACCATCAGATGCCGCGACCCGAGACCCAAACCATGGTCCGCCAACTCCAGGCCCAAGGCTACGAGGTAGTCGCCATCGGCAAGATCGCCCACGACCAGCGACACACGGCCATGTGCGGCTTCGATTACTCGAAATGGATCGAACCACGGCGTGAGGACATCGCCCGCTGTGTGGAGGAGTATCTGAAGAACAGAACATCGAACAAACCACTCTGCCTGCTGGTAGGCGACCGCCGTCCGCATGTTCTATGGATTCAAAACAGCATCTACGATCCGGCACAGGTGAATCTGCCCGACTATCTGATTGACACGCCCGAAACCCGCGAACACTGGGGCCGCTATCTGACCGACGTCACGGGCGTCGACACCTCGATCGCCCAGGTCGACTCTCTGGTAGCTGCCTATTTCGGCAACCGCGACTATCTGTTCGCCTACAGCGCCGACCATGGTGCACAGTGGCCCTTCGGGAAGTGGAATCTCTACGACCTGGGGATCCGGGTACCGCTGCTGGTCCGCTGGCCCGGCCACACGAAAGCCGGAAGCCGCACGGATGCCATGGTCAGCTGGGTCGATATCTTCCCCACACTGATCGAACTGGGCGGTGGCAAGGCCTCCGGACCGATCGACGGACGTTCGTTTGCCAACGTACTGACCGGGAAAGCCTCGCAGCACCGCACGGAGATCTACACCACGCACACCAGCGACGGCGACATGAACCTCTACCCGATCCGCTCGATCCGGACCGAACGGTTCAAATACATCCGTAACCTGCGTCCCGACTGTTACCACTCGAACCACTCCGACATCCTGCGTAAGAACGGTGCCGGGGCCTACTGGGATTCCTGGGAGGTCGCAGCCGCCAAAGACCCGGCCGCCGCAGCCATCATCGACCGCTACTATCGTCGTCCGGCCGAAGAGCTCTACGACATCGTGAACGATCCCGGCGAGCAGCATAACCTGGCCAACGACCCGGCCTACAAAAAGGTGCTCAAGGAACTCTCCAGCAAACTCGATGCCTGGATCAAGGCACAGGGCGACCAGTTGAAGCTGCCCGGAGAGCCCTATCCGTTGAGCGGCCCCACACCACACGAAGTGCACATGGCTAAAGTAGCCGTCCAGGCCGCCAACAAGAAAAAGCAATAAATGCAACTTCTCGTGCGGAAATTTGGGCTTCCGAACAAAATTGCCTATCTTTGCCCCAGTAGAGTCTGCGGGCATGGTGTAATTGGTAGCCACGTTAGATTTAGGATCTAATGCTGAAAGGCGTGGGGGTTCGAGTCCCTTTGCCCGCACAAAACGAGCAAGACCAAACCGGTATGGATTTGGCCTTGCTTGTTTTGTGTCGTATCCGATTGAAGCCCCTCTTTCTGAGCAAAAGAAAAATTTGCAAGCCTGCAAATTTGCACCCTGTCTATAAATATATTATCTTTGTGCCCCTATCCGGAACGGACACAAGACAAACAAACATAATAAGATGAATATCGTAAAAGAAAATCGCGACGACCTCTCCGCCCTGATCAAAGTGACGGTAAACGAGGCCGATTACGGAGAAGCTGTCGACAAGACCCTCCGCGAATACCGCCGTAAGGCAAATATCCCCGGATTCCGCCCCGGCATGGTCCCGATGGGCATCATCAACAAGATGTATCGCAAGGCTGTCACGGCTGAGGAGTCCTATAAGACCGCCTCGAAAGCCTGCTTTGATTATATCGAGAAGGAGAAGATCGCCATCATCGGCGACGTACTGCCCAGCGACGAGCAGAAAGAGTTCGACTTCGACAATGCTTCCGAATTTGAATTCGTGTTCGAGATTGGACTCGCCCCGAAGGTGGAGATCGCACTCAGTGCAAAAGATAAACTGAACCGTTACAAAATCAAAACCGACGACAAGATATACGAGGGTTACCGCTCGAACTTCCTGCGCAAGTTCGGACGTCTGGTCGATGCCGAGCAGGTAGAAAAAGAGGAAGCCCTGACCGTAACGCTCGACAATGAGCACATGAACGTTGCCGATGCCTACGTGGGACTGATCTCCATGAGCGAGGAGGAGCGCAAACCTTTCCTCGGCAAGAAGGTCGGCGACACGATGGAAGTAGATGTCAACGAACTCTACAAGAATCCGGCTCAACGTGCAGCCGTACTCCAGATGAAGGAGGAGGAGTTGGCCGGTATCGATCCGAAATTCAAACTGACGATCACCAAAATCCGCAAATTCGCCGAGCCGGAGTTGAACGAGGAGTTCTTCAAGATGGCGTTCCCCGACGGCAGCGTGAAAGACGAGAAAGGTCTCGAGACGTTCCTCTACGAGCAGATCGCCCGCGACCTGAACCGCGAAACGGAGTATCTGTTCACGATGGAGATGAAGAAAATGCTCACCGAAAAGGCCAACCTTTCTCTGCCGGAGGCCTTCATGCGGAAGTGGCTCTACCAGATCAACGAAGGTCGCTTCACCGAGGAGCAGATCGAGCAGGATTTCGGACCGTTCGTAGAGATGATGCGTTGGAACCTGATCCAGAAACACTACGTCGAGACACTGGAGATCAAGGTCACGCAGGAGGATGCCCTGGCCGAAGCAAAAGCCATCGCCCTGATGCAGTTCGCACAGTACGGCATGAACCAGGTATCGGAAGATATGCTGAACAATTACGCCAACCAAATGCTCAGCAGCAAGGAAGAAGCCCGCAAGATCTACGACAAGCTCTATGAGCACAAGGTGATCGAGGCTCTGACACCAATGATCAAGGTGACGGACAAGGAGGTCAGCGCTGAGGAGTTCGGCAAAATTGTCGAAAAAGCACAATAGCGTCAACCGCATAAGAACTCGAAAAAGCGCGGCACGAATGCCGCGCTTTTTTAAATAACACACAACTGCAGACGGCAGCTTATTCGGCACAAGAAACTCCATTCACCCGCCGCTCGATGTTCCCGGCCGGCATAACACGCCATGCCAGAAGCACCATGCGGAAAATAATCACGATATGAAACGGCACAAATACTTCTTATCGGTTTTCACCCTACTTCTGATCATAGGGACAGGCAAAGGATTCGCACAGCAGGATACGCTCCGGCTCCGCATCATGACCTACAACCTGAGGTTTGGCGAGCGTGCTTCGCTCGAGGAGTTGGCCGAAGTGATCCGGCAGGAGAATCCCGATCTGGTCGCTCTGCAGGAGATGGATTGCAACACCCGGCGGCCGCAGACTCCCCATCAGCACGGGAAAAACTTCGCAACGGAACTGGGATATCATACCGGAATGTTCCCGCTCTTCGGGCAGACGATCCATTATGCCGGCGGTTATTACGGCATCGGAATTCTGTCGCGTTTCCCTTATTCGGCCACCCGCAAGGTAATGCTCCCGAAAGGCGAGCCTCAGGAAGAGCAACGCGCCCTGCTGCTGGCCGTCATTCCTCTGGAGACAGGCGACACGATCATATTTGCCTCCACGCATCTTGACCATCGGAAGGCTGCGACACGGATGATTCAAACTCGGGAAGTGGTCTCGGAGCTACAGAAAGCGCCCTATTCGGCCCTCGTAGGCGGCGATTTCAATGCCCGGCCCGGCAGTACGGAGATTCAATTCCTCTGTCAGCAGGCCGTCATGCTGGGTGATACCGTACCGACCGTCCCGGCCGACCAACCCCGCAACCGAATCGATTATCTGTTCGGGTTTCCAGCCGGGCACTGGGAGCTGGAATCGACCCGGGTCATAGCCTCCGACCGATCGGATCATCGGCCCGTGGTGTCGGTCGTACGGCTGATCCGGTAGCGGACAAGGAAGGGGGGGGGTGACGGGCCATCGAACACGACATCCGACAAGTCCCTCTTAAAAGGCACCAAGCCCTGAGACATCCGTTTGGTTTGGTGTTTGTAAAGGGAGAATATAGGTTCTCACAAGAAAATTTACTATCTTGGAGGCACTTTTCTCCTAACATACAAAATAGGATTATGAACAAAAACGAATTTGAAAAATACGCCACCCGGCATCTGGGAATCAGCAGCCTGAAACTCTACAATTTCCAGTCAGCCACCAATTCCTACATCTCGCCGACGATCATCGAGGAGCGTCAGTTGAACGTAGCGACCATGGACGTCTTCTCGCGGTTGATGATGGACCGCATTATCTTCCTCGGAGTCCCCATCTATGACGACGCAGCCAACATCATCCAGGCTCAGTTGCTGTTTCTCGAATCGGTTGACCCAGAAAAAGATATTCAGATCTACATCAACTCCGGCGGCGGCTCGGTGAGCGCCGGACTCGGCATCTACGACACGATGCAGTTGGTCAGCTCCGATGTGGCCACGATCTGCACCGGCATGGCTGCCAGCATGGCTGCCGTTCTGCTTACGGCCGGTGCCAAAGGCAAACGGTCGGCCCTGCCCCACTCGCGCGTGATGATCCACCAGCCGCTTGGAGGTGCCGAAGGGCAGGCTTCCGATATTGAAATCACGGCCCGCGAAATTCTGAAACTGAAAAAAGAACTCTACGAAATACTCTCGATCCATTCAGGAGCTCCATACAAAAAGATCGAAAAGGATGCTGACCGCGACTTCTGGATGACAGCTCCGGAAGCGGTGGAGTATGGTCTGATCGATGAAGTACTGAAGAAACGAGACAAATAACCCTGTCAAATCATTATGGCAAATAAAAAAAGTGATGGCGGCAACATGGATTGCTGTTCATTTTGCGGTCTGCCCCGCACGGAGGTGGAGGTAATGTTCTCGGGCAGCGACGGCGCCAACATCTGTGACAAGTGTATCGAACACGGCCACAATCTGCTCGTGGAGACAGAGGTGGTGAGCAAAAGGCAACGCCGACCCAACCCCATTCGCATGGAGGAATTACTGAAACCGGCCGAAATCAAGGCTTTCCTGGACCAGTATGTCATCGGACAGGAGAATGCCAAGCGATATATGTCAGTGGCGGTCTACAACCACTACAAACGGTTGATGTACGCCGAAAAAGAGAAGGAACAGATCGAGATCGACAAATCGAATATTGTGATCGTCGGCCCCACGGGAACGGGGAAAACGTTGCTGGCACGGACCATTGCGCGACTGCTCAAGGTGCCGTTCACGATCGTGGACGCCACGGTACTCACCGAAGCCGGCTATGTGGGCGAAGATGTGGAGGGGATTCTCTCCCGATTATTACAGGCAGCCGACTACGATATTGCTCTGGCCGAGCGAGGCATCATCTTCATCGACGAAATCGACAAGATCGCCCGTAAGGGTGACAACCCGTCGATCACGCGCGACGTCTCGGGCGAAGGCGTACAGCAGGCTCTGCTGAAGATTCTGGAGGGGACGGTGGTGAACGTTCCGCCCGAGGGTGGTCGCAAGCATCCCGATCAGAAATTCGCCAAGATCGATACCTCGAATATCCTGTTCATCTGCGGCGGTGCCTTCGACGGCATCGAAAAAAAGATTGCCCAGCGGCTCAACACCCGCGCCATGGGGTACGGGCAGTTGAATCGCGACCCCATCGAACGGAACAACCTGATGCAGTACATCATGCCGCAGGACCTGAAGTCGTTCGGCCTGATCCCGGAGTTGATCGGCCGTCTGCCGGTACTGACTTATCTGGAACCGCTAGGGCGCGAGGCACTGCGCTCGATCCTCACGGAGCCAAAAAACGCCATCATCAAGCAGTACAAAGCACTGTTCGCCCTAGACGGCGTCGAGCTCTCGTTCGACGATGAGGTGTTAGATTACATCGTGGACAAGGCTATCGAGTTCAAACTCGGGGCGCGAGGTCTGCGTTCGATCTGCGAGGCGGTGATGATGGACCTGATGTTCGACCTGCCGTCGAAAACCACGTGCAGCAGTTTCAGCATCACGCTGGACTACGCCCGGGAGAAGATCGAAAAGGCCAAGTTGTCCGAATGGAAAAAAGTTGGATAACGGACCAGGAGACACATCCAGAACAAAATCGGGGAACAGGAGTGATTCTTATCCCCGATTCTGTTTTAAAACTGATTTTTTATCCGTACTTTTGTCAAAGAACGAACACTTCTAATCAACAACACACGACTCAAACATAATCTCTGGCAATCATGAACAACGACCTTACGAACAAGGCGTCGGACAATATCAGAATATTGGCCGCAGCCATGGTGGAGAAAGCAAAATCAGGCCATCCGGGCGGAGCCATGGGCGGTGCGGATTTCATCAATGTGCTCTTCACGGAGTTCCTGCACTACAACCCAGACGATCCGTCGTATCCGTTCCGGGATCGGTTCTTCCTCGACCCGGGGCACATGTCGCCCATGCTCTATGCCACGCTTTGTCTGGCCGGATATTATACGATCGACGATCTGAAAGAGTTCCGCCAATGGGGCAGCGTTACGCCCGGTCACCCGGAACGTGATCTGGCTCATGCCATCGAAAACACCTCCGGTCCCTTGGGGCAAGGTCATGCCATGGCTGTCGGAGCTGCTATTGCAGAACGATTCATGGTTGCCCGATTCGGAGAGTGGATGGCTCACCGGACCTATGCCTATATTTCGGACGGTGGCATCCAGGAGGAGATCTCGCAGGGTGCTGGTCGTATCGCCGGTCATCTGGGGCTGAACAATCTGATCATGTACTATGATGCCAACAACATCCAGCTCTCGACACAAGTAGATGAAGTGATGACCGAAAACATCGCCGCCAAATACGAAGCCTGGGGCTGGAGAGTGATCGAAATCAACGGCAACGATTGCTACCAGATCCGCACGGCGCTGCATAATGCCACCGAAGAGAAAGAAAAGCCCGTGCTGATCATCGGACATACGGTGATGGGCAAAGGCGCTGTAGGAGCCGACGGCAGTTGCTTTGAAAATAAGGTCTCGACCCACGGACAACCGCTCTCGGCGG
>CALYBN010000102.1 GCA_944414825.1 uncultured Rikenellaceae bacterium | reverse complement strand
CATAGATCGACGGATACTCGCCTCCGGCCAGTTCAATAATGGTGGGCATGATATCTATGAGGTGTCCGTAATTCTCCAGATCGATCGATCCGCGCAGATTCTCCGGAATGCCATTCGGATAATGGACTATGAAAGGCGTGGCGCAGCCGCCCTGATGTCCGTGGTGCTTATACATGAAATACGGGGTGTTCGCCACATCAGCCCAGGGCGTCCCAAGCCATATCTCACTGGTGGCACTACCGGGGTTTGTCCCTTGCCACTTCCCCAGGAAACCGCTTTCGGCATTCCCTCCGTTATCCGACAGGAAAATGATCACCGTATTGTCCAATATCCCCTTCTCCTCGAGCTAGGCGATCACTTTGCCCGTTGCATTGTCGATCTCATCAATGCAGGCGGCATAGATCGCAATGCGGTGGTCCTGCCGATTCCGCAATGCGTCGGTCAACTGATCCCATGGCGTATTGTCGGGATGCGGATTGCGCGGAGTAAGACGGACATCCTCGCTGAACAGCCCCAGCTGTTTCTGCTTCTCGAAACGTCGATTGCGGATCACGTCATAGCCCTCGGCATATCTGCCGCGATATTTTGCGATAGTACTTTCCGGAGCTTGCAAGGGAAAGTGTGGGGCATTATGGGCCAGATACCAGAAAAACGGCTTCCCCGCCTTGACCGCCTCATCCACGAATTTCAGTCCGTACTCCACCCACAGATCGGTCGAATACCATCCTGCCGGAAGTCGCGAATCGGTGGGCGAGATCACTTCATCATTCAAATACAGCTTCTTGTTATTCGGATCATTATAGAAATAGAATCCACCCGCAGCTCCGTTCAGCGAGCGATCGAACCCTCGCGTAACAGGCGTTACGCCCTTGCCGATTCCGAGGTGCCATTTCCCGGTCATGATGCTGAAATACCCAGCTTTTTTGATGGCATTCGGGATGGTGATACACCGATCGTTCAGGTATGCCTGATAGTCCGGGTATCCGGGTTGTTCTTTCAGACTGCCGACTCCGGCCTGATGAGGATATAGGCCCGTCAGCAAGGAAGCGCGCGTAGGAGCACTCCGGGCGCAATTATAGAAGGTACGATAACGAATCCCGTTTGCCGCTAAACGGTCGATATTGGGAGTTTCTATCTCACTGCCGTAACAGCCCAGGTCCGAGAACCCCAGATCGTCCACCAGCATGACGATAATATTCGGTTTCTGGGGAGCAGTAGGTTTATTCGCAGGTTCTTGAGAATTGGTAGCAGAGGTGGTACATGCAACCACAGACATCCCCAAGATGGAGTTTGCTGCAATCAGGAATTGATTGATTTTCACCATAAGTTAGAAGGGTTAGCGTTATTTCTCATACGCATAAATTATCTGGATAAAATGCTTATCCAAAATCTTACTACTTACAAATATAGTGATATATCAAAAAAGTCCATCTCTCAACTTAGACATTTTTCTAAGTTTGAAATTTATCAAATAAGAGGAGGAAGGGTGCTGTCGCTGTCCGCCAGGTCGCATAACCACCTGACAGGTTCCGCACATCCGAAAAACCATGCTGAAGCAAGATTCGACTGGCCAGGTAGCCGCGCAACCCCACGGCACAACTCCCCACTATGGAGCCTTCGCGAGGCAGCTCATCAAAATGTTCGCGCAACTCGTCAAGCGGAGTATTCGTAACCGTACCGTTTTATCCTATAAAATATCCGGATGTTTCTCCTGCAGAAGCCGGAGGCACTTCTCCCGATCGTTGGGATTGATGATGACATCCGCCCTCTCGGACTGGGCAAAGGCATACATGTATTCAATGAAAATCTGCTCCTGAGCCAGACTCTCCAAAATCTTCGACAACGCTCCGGGCTGATTCTGGCAATGAATGGCGATCACATCCGTCAGTATGACGGCAAATCCGGCATCGCGAAGGGCCTGCACGGCTTTATCCACCTCCTCCACGATCAGCCGCATAAGTCCGAAATCAGTCGTCTCCGCGATGCAGAAAGCCCGCATATTGATACCATTGGAGGCCAGAACCCGTGCCACCTCATTCAGGCGGCCGCTCTTGTTTTCCAAAAAAACGGAAATCTGCTTAATAGTCATAATCAACCTATTTTAATTGTCTCTTATCGATTACTCTCACGCTCTTGCCCTCCGACCGAGGAATCGAATTCGGCTCCATCAACCGGACGTCGGCACTAATGGAGAGAACGCTCTTCAACTTGTCGGCCAATCGCTTCCGCAATTGAAGCATCGCGCCCAGTTCATCGCTGAAGTAGTCTTTGCGGACCTCAACTTGCACTTGCAGTGTATCAAGGTTATTAATACGGTCAATGACCAACATATACCGGGGTTCAAATTCGGGCATATCCAGAATGACGCTTTCCACCTGTGACGGAAATACGTTGATTCCGCGGATGATCAGCATGTCGTCGCTTCGGCCGATGATCCGGGTCATCCGGACATTCGTCCGCCCGCACTCACACGGTTCGTTTATCAGCGAGGTCAAATCCTTGGTCCGGTAGCGGAGCAGCGGCATACCGGTTTTGGTAAGGGTGGTAAAGACCAGCTCACCCGTCGTACCGTAGGGCAGGGATTCCAACGTGTCGGGATCGATGATCTCCGGGTAGAAGTGATCCTCCGAAATGTGCGATCCATTCTTGCACTGGCACTCATAGGACACGCCCGGGCCGATAATCTCGCTGAGCCCGTACAGGTTATAGGCCTGAAGCCCGAGACGGGCCTCGATCTCCTCGCGCATGTTCTCAGTCCAGGGCTCCGCACCGAACGCCCCCACCCTGAGGCTGATATCCTCACGGCTCATCCCGTTTCGCTCCATCGCCTCCGCCAGGTAAAGAGCATAGGAGGGCGTGCAGGCAATGCCCGTGATCTTGAGGTCGCGCAACAGTCGGAGATGTTTATCCGTATTTCCGGTAGAGGTCGGAATGACCGTAGCCCCTACGTATTCGACCCCATAATGCGCTCCCAGACCTCCCGTAAAAAGACCGTAGCCATAACCGACCGAGAAGACATCGTCACGGGTCACACCATAGGCGGTAAATGCCCGAGCGGAACACTCCTTCCAGATCTCCAGATCTCGGCGCGTATAGCCGACAATGGTCGGATTGCCGGTAGTCCCGGACGAGGCGTGCACTCGGACAATCTCGGACTGGTTGGCTGCCTGGAGCCCGATGGGATAATTGTCGCGCAAATCCTGTTTGGTAGTAAAGGGCAGTTTCTTGATATCTTCGATATTTTGAATATCCTCAGGATTCAGATCCAGCGCCTGCATCTTCTCCCGATAAAAAGGCACATTATGATAAACCAGCTCCACCAGTTTATGCAGTCGCTTACCCTGCAGGTCTGTCATCTCATCCCTGCTCATGCACTCTTTGCTCTTATTCCAGATCATTCCCATAACAGAGTTTCGATAAGTTTAGGTTCTTCTTTCAGTTCGAATTTTAATATCGTGTTTACAAACAACTTCATAAAAAGCATCAGCAATTTTCCCGGGGGTGATCCCTCCGGAACCACTCCATCCGCTGACGAAGCACGGGATACCACTCCTCGCTCATCCGCGAGGTACAGGCTCTGATGCCTTCCTGATCGCTGCCGGTCGTTCCCAGGCTGATGCTGCTCACGCCATAATACAGCAACTCCTTGAGCAGTTCGCCGCCGCTCATCCGGCCATAACCCAGCGTAAAGAAGAATCCGTCCCCCACCGGCTGGCTGACATCATAGTCATAGACGATGTGGAATCCGTTATCCAGGAAAATGCGTTTCATCTTCTCGGCCCGCTCGGCATACACCTTCGTGTCGGCCACGAAATCGATCCGCCCCTCACAGGCGGCCTTCAACATCTCGGCATACGCAAACTGGGTCGAAGTCGTGCAACCGCTCGTGATCATGTAGAGAATAGAGGCGATGAAGGTCTGTCCGAAGATACCGGAATCACCATAACGAAGCGCCAATGCCTCGTAATACTGGTCGAAAAGCTTATCCGACACGCATGCCAAGGCTATACGCTGGCCGGCATAGCTGAAGATCTTGGAAGAGGAGAGCATCAGGATGTAGTTGCCCGTATATCGGGCGACCGTCGGCGGATAAGGCGGAGCAAAGGGGTGTCCCAGTTCCTTCCGGAAATCCATACAGAAATAGGCCATATCCTCCAGCACAATGGCATCATAGCGATCGGCAAGCTCTCCGATGATTCTCAACTCGGTGTCTTCCAGACAAATCCAGGCCGGATTGTTGGGATTGGAATATACAATAGCGGCAATCTGGCCCGAACACAGGAAGGATTCCAGTTTCGCACGCAACTTATCCCCCCGATATTCGTAAATATCAAACGAGAGCCACTCTATGCCCAGAATCTTCAGTTGCGATTTCTGGATCGGAAAGCCGGGGTCGATGAACAGCACCTTATCTTTTCCCTTGATACGCTGCGTACTGGCAATCATCGAGGCAAAAGAGGCCGCTACGCCTCCTGTGGTCGGGACGCAGGCCCTGGCGCTGATGTCAATATCCAGAAAGGCCTTAACAAATCGCGACGCCTGCTCCTTCAGCTCGGCCACGCCGGCTGCTGCCGGATACTGCGACACTATGCCGCTATCCAGTGCCGCTTTTTCGGCCTCTATGCCGATCCGGTTGGGCGGAAGTCCCGGCGATCCCTGGTCCATCCGTATGAACGGGATTCCGGTTCTCTGCTCCAGCGCCAAAGCCACCAGCAGCACCTCTCCGATGGTGGCATTCTCAAGGTTGGCAATCTTAAGTTGATCAACGACTTCGTCCACCAGTTCTTTTGCAAAAACGCGATTATCTCCTGCCATATTTTTGTCCGATTTCAAATGCTTTGAGATTCATCTCGACAACCGCACTCCCTTTCGAAGCGAAGATCGTCCGAATGCTCTCCTCGAGTTGTTCCGGAGTCAGGATACCGAGCAATCGGGCCGCAGTACCGAGCAACACGACATTGGCCGATTTGGGTATTGCGTTCTCGCGGGTAATCTTATCCAGATCCAGGCTAATCACATGTTCCAGACCGGCGAGAGCCGCCTGCACGGCCTCCTCCGGATACGAAGCGATATTCCTGAACGGCGACGAGGAGGTGATCACATAGCCGCCCTCGTGCAGATAGGGCAGGTATCGGAGTGCCTCCATTGGCTCCATCGACAGGATCATGTCGGCAGCACCCAGCGGCACCAGATCCGAATAGATCTCGGCATCGGACAATCTCAAGCCCGATTCAACCTCCCCGCCACGCTGGCTCATGCCGTGCACTTCGGCCTGTTTCAAGTTTAGCCCGGCCCGCGTGGCAGCCTCGCCAATGATAGTCGCGATGGACAGAATGCCCTGTCCTCCCACTCCAGACAGAATAATATCTTTTTTCATTTCACCTCCTCCTGTTTGCGGTTCGACAATTCAATACGTTTCTTCCGGGCCAGGGTCTGCATACACTCCCGACGCGGAATAATCACCGAAACCCCTTGATAATTGAGCTCTTGCCGGATCGTCGCCGTAATCTGATCCATATTCTTGGGCAGAGGGACCACCACCTTCACATGCTCCTCCTCGACACCCAATGCAAGGCAGATCGCCTCGAACTTACTGGTACCGGCCGAATCCTGACCGCCGGTCATGGCCGTGGTCAGATTGTCCGAGATCACAACGGTGATATTCGACCTGTCATTTACGGCATCGAGCAGTCCCGTCATCCCGCTGTGGGTAAACGTCGAATCGCCAATGACGGCCACAGCCGGGTAAAGCCCCGCATCGGCAGCACCCTTGGCCATCGTGATCGAGGCTCCCATATCCACACAGGTATCAATGGCACAGAACGGCGGAAGCGCTCCCAACGTATAGCACCCGATATCGGCAAAGACCCGGGCGTCGGGATAGTCGGCCAGCACCTTGTTGAGCGCGATATATACATCCCGGTGTCCGCACCCCTGACACAAAGCCGGCGGTCGGGGCACGATACCTTCCGGTATATTGAAAGCCGGCGTATTTTTCATACCCAGAGCAGCGGCCACATGATCCGGATTCAGTTCACCGGTCCGCGGCAGGTCTCCGGTCAATCGTCCTTTCACTACATAGTCCCCGCCTACAATACCCCGAATCTGCTCCTCAAGGAAAGGCTGCCCATCCTCCACGACCAGGATTTCCTGACAGCGGCCGGCAAAGGCCCTCACCTTCTCGACCGGAACGGGATATTGCGCGATTTTCATGACATGGAATCCGGCCTGTACCGCCCCGTTCTCCATCACATAGTTATACCCTGTGCCACAGGTGATGATACCCTTACCGTTACTGAATTCCGCAAAGAGAGTCTTAAAGAAGCTGCTCTCGCCCGAGAGGCGCTCCAAGGTGGATTGTTTGGCCGTCAGAGCCAGGTTCTTCCGTTTGGCATTGGCCGGAAGCAGCACCCACGACGCAGGGTCATCGGCAACCGCCCGCCGCGAGATCTCCGGCATTTCGGTCCGGATACTCACCGCTGCCCGCGAATGCGCCAGTCGGGTTGTGATCCGCAGCAACACCGGAAGGCGCTCCTGCTCCGACAAATCAAAGG
>CALYBN010000101.1 GCA_944414825.1 uncultured Rikenellaceae bacterium | reverse complement strand
AATGAACTTTCGGAGAACCATTATCCTGAGATTCGTGGTTTTTCGGTCGACCGTCGCGGCCGGTCGCGGCTGTTCATCTCCATCGGGCGGCTCGACGGCTATGATGCACGCAAGATGGTGGCGCTGCTCAAGCGTGAGTGCGGTTTGACGGACAACAAGATCGACGATGTGCGGGTGCTGGAGAGTTATTCGTTTGTGACAGTTCCGTTTGCCGATGCCGAGCAAGTTGTGCGCCGGTTGAATGCCCTGCGTCGGGGGAAACGTCCGCTTGCCGAGGTGGCCAAAGAAGAACGGGAGGGTGCCTCGGCGGAGAAACGACCTGCCGGCGGTCGTGCTCGAAGAGAAAAAGCCCGGTCTGAGACCGATCGGGATGAGATGCTTGTAGAACGGTGTCGTGAGACGCACCCCGCCCCCATGACCGGAACCTTGTCCGGGCAGAGTACTCCGGATGCCGAACCGGCCGCAAAGAAGGTGCACCCTGTGGAGGAGCCGACAGAAGAGAATTGGTTCAGTATCTTCGAACGTCGTTATGGCGGCCGGGATGACGATTTTGGGGGATCCGGCAGTCGGAGAAAGAAGCGTGTGATGTCTGTAAAGCGGTCCAAGAGCGCGAAAAAAACGGCGAAACCCCGGAAAGAGAGCCGTCGGGTTCAGCGTGAGCGCCGGAACCGAAACTAATATCCGTCTGTTCGCGTGACAGGATGGCAGTTCACGGGTGGCTGTCCGAGGAGTGACAAAGTGACAGGAAGTGCCAGACCACAGAGGCGGTTTGGCACTTTTTTGTCATGGAAACCTGCCAAAAAACGTTTGGCATATAATGTGATAAAAGGGAGGAGTGTAAAACGAAAATAAATCACAAAACTTAAAAAATACGTTAATTATGAAAGTTAAACCGTTAGCAGACAGAGTCTTGATCGAACCGAATCCCGCAGAAGAGAAGACAGCGGGCGGATTGTTTATCCCTGACACGGCCAAAGAAAAACCTCTCGCCGGTAAGGTTGTTGCGGTAGGCCCCGGAACTTCGGAAGTGAAAATGGAAGTCAAAGTGGGTGACAAGGTCCTCTATGGCAAATATGCCGGAACGGAAATCAGCATCGACGGCAAGGATTATCTGATCATGCGTCAGAACGACGTGCTGGCTATTATCTAATTTTTGTAAACCGACTTAAACGAGAAAAAAACTATGGCAAAAGAGATTAAATATAACGTAGAGGCTCGCGAACTGTTGAAAGCGGGTGTGGATGAATTGGCCAATGCCGTGAAGGTGACGCTCGGACCGAAAGGCCGTAATGTGATCATCGAGAAGAAGTTCGGGGCGCCCCAGGTGACCAAGGACGGTGTGACGGTTGCCAAGGAGGTGGAACTCTCCGATCCGTTCGCCAACATGGGTGCACAGATGGTCAAGGAGGTCGCCTCGAAGACCAACGACGATGCCGGTGACGGTACGACCACGGCTACGGTGCTGGCTCAGGCTATCATCGGCGTGGGAATCAAAAACGTGACAGCCGGTGCCAACCCGATGGACCTCAAACGCGGTATCGACAAAGCCGTGGAGGCCGTTGTGGCCAGCCTCAAGAAGCAGAGCCAGAACGTGGGTGCCAACTTCGAGAAGATCGAGCAGGTGGGTACCATCTCGGCCAATAACGATAACTATATCGGTAAACTGATCGCCGAGGCGATGAGCAAGGTCAATAAAGAGGGTGTCATCACCGTCGAGGAGGCCAAGGGTACCGAGACGCACGTGGAGGTGGTCGAAGGTATGCAGTTTGACCGGGGTTACATTTCGCCCTACTTCATGACCGATTCGGAGAAGATGGAGGCCGTGATGGAGAAACCCTACATCTTGATTACCGACAAGAAGATCTCTACCATGAAGGAGATCATGGGAATTCTGGAGCCGGTGGCTCAGAATGGCCGTGCACTGGTGATCATCGCCGAGGATGTCGATGGCGAGGCTCTGGCTGCACTGGTTGTCAACAAACTGCGTGGTACGCTGAAGATCGCTGCCGTGAAAGCTCCGGGATTCGGCGACCGCCGCAAGGAGATGCTGGAGGATATCGCCATTCTGACCGGTGGTACGGTGATCTCCGAGGACAAGGGTTTGAAACTGGATCAGGCTACGCTCGATATGCTGGGTAGTGCCGAGAAGGTATCGATCAATAAGGAGAATACGACCATTGTCAACGGTAGCGGCAAAAAAGATGCTATTCAGGCACGCATCGGCCAGATCCGCAAACAGATCGAACTCTCGACTTCGGACTATGACAAGGAGAAACTGCAGGAGCGTCTGGCTAAATTGGCCGGCGGTGTGGCAGTCCTCTACGTCGGAGCTGCTACCGAGGTGGAGATGAAAGAGAAGAAGGATCGCGTGGAGGATGCTTTGGCTGCAACGCGTGCCGCTGTCGAGGAGGGTATCATCCCTGGAGGCGGTGTGGCCTACATCCGGGCTTCGGAAGCGTTGGCCAAACTCAAAGGCGACAATGACGATGAGACGACCGGTATCCAGATTGTGAAACGCGCCATCGAGGAGCCGCTGCGTCAGATCGTGGCCAACGCCGGTGGAGAAGGTTCGGTCGTAGTGAACAAGGTGAAAGAGGGTAAGGGTGCCTTCGGGTACAATGCTCGCGCCGATGTCTACGAGGATATGTTCAAGGCCGGCATTATCGACCCGACCAAGGTGGCTCGTGTGGCCCTGGAAAATGCAGCTTCAATCGCAGCCATGTTCCTGACTACGGAGTGCGTCCTCTCGGATAAGAAAGAGGATACGCCTGCAGTGCCTGCCGGTGCAGCCGGTATGGGCGGCATGGGCGGCATGATGTAGTGTGGAGCCGGAAAGGGTGACTTTCTGAAAGTTCAAAATATACCGCAAGCGCGGAGGGCGTTGAAGAGACGTTCTCCGCGTTTTTTTTGTGCCTGCGGGCGAAATTTCGTATATTTGGACAACTTAAAACACAGAATCGTTATGAACAGAATCGGATGGATCGGTTGCCTCCTGCTCCTGTGGAGCTGTTGCTGGCTACCGGTCAGAGCCCAGAGTTACCGGACCGAGAAGAATGTTTATTATAAGAATGCCGATGCCGATCTCTATAGCCGTGAGCGTTGCAAACTGGATGTCTACTATCCGGAAGGTGAGAAGGGTTTCAAAACCCTGGTCTGGTTCCACGGCGGCGGCATGACCGGGGGCAATAAATATATTCCGGCGCTGATGAAGGAGAAAGGTGTCTGTATCGTGGCGCCGAACTATCGTCTCAGTCCGAAGGCGCAGCACCCTGCCTATATCGAGGATGCCGCAGCGGCAGTGGCCTGGGTCAAGGAGCATATTGCGGAGTATGGAGGCGATCCGGAGCAGATCTACATCGGAGGCCATTCGGCCGGAGGTTATCTGGTGAACATCCTGGCGCTGGACAAACGCTATCTGGCAGCCTGTGGGGTGGATGCCGACAGTTTGCGGGGAGTCTTCTCGGTCAGCGGTCAGGCGATGACCCATTTCGCAATCCGCGATGAACTGGGTTTGCCGCACGACGTGCCTTACATCGATGATTATGCGCCGCTGCGGTATGTGCGTGCCACTACGGCGCCGTTCCTGATCCTTTGCGGGGAGAACGACCTGGAGATGGCCTGCCGGACGGCTGAGTGCCGCTATCTGTACGAGGCGCTGAAAACAATGGGAAATACCCGGATTGAATTCCACGAGATCGGGGGATTCAATCACGGAGGCGTTATGGGACCCGCTCAGTTGTTGATGCTGCGCGCCTTGGGGGTCAAGTAAGCGGGGCGCTATTTGCCGGGCGCCGGAACTTGGGCCATTTCATATAGCCGGACGATCTCTGCGGGCCAGAGTGCTTCGTCGGGCGTCTCGAGAATGAGCGGCAGATCGTCGAAGCGCGGATCCGTTGCGACGTAGCGGAAGACCTCGATGCCGAGTTCGCCCTCGCCCAGACTGCGATGACGGTCGACCCGGCTGGCCAGCGGTTTCATTGCATCGTTGAGGTGCATCCCGCGAAGATACTGGAAACCTACCGTACGTTCCAATTTGGCGAACGTGCGGTCGCAGGCCTCTCGGGTCCGCAGGTCGTACCCTGCTGCAAAGGCGTGGCAGGTGTCGATACAGATGCCTACGCGGCTCTTATCTTCCACCTTGTCGATGATATAAGCCAGGTGTTCGAAGGCGAAACCGACGTTTGACCCTTGACCGGCCGTGTTCTCGATCACGGCCGTCACACCGTGCGTACGATCTAGTGCCAGGTTGATCGACTCGGCTACCCGGTCGAGACATTGCTCCACGGAGATCTGTCCCAGATGACTCCCCGGATGGAAGTTGAGACGATCGAGCCCCAGTTGCTCGCAGCGCGACATCTCGTCGAGAAAGGCCGTGCGCGATTTTTCCAACCCGGCGCTTTCCGGATGCCCGAGGTTGATCAGGTAGCTGTCATGGGGCAGGATCTGGCGCGGAGAGAATCCGAACTCTGCACATTTCTGCTTGAAGGCAGCGATCGAGGCGTCGCTGAGCGGTGCGGCGACCCATTGCCGTTGGTTTTTGGTGAACAGGGCAAAGGCGCCGGCGCCGATAGCCCGGGCATTTACGGGGGCATTTTCAACACCACCCGAAGCACTGACGTGTGCTCCAAAATATTTCATATTGTTCAGTATGTTAATGTTTCCAATGGTCTTTCTCCTGGTCGCCTCCTTTCGGGTGCATCCTGAAGCAGGGACAATACTGCAGAAAGATAGCTCTGTACAGTACGACCTGACGGGACGGGGCGCAAGAATCCATTGACGAAAGTTACGGAAAATATCCGGAGAAATCAAACCCCGGATTTGGGAATGCCAAAGTGGGGTTAGCACCGTTTTTGCAGAGACCCCGAGGCCGGAGTGTGTCCGGCCGGACCACGACGAGCAAGTTTGAAAAAAACGGGACAGACTCTTATAATTCGGATCAAAATACGTATCTTTGTAAAAATCCGTGTAATTTAAGATAGAGGAGACAGAGAATGAAAGTGCTGCGCGTATTGCTGCTCATGGCAGGGACCTGGATACTTTGCGGCGGAGCTTCGGCTCAGTTCAGCATTTCGAGGGTTCGGCCTTCGTCCGTGGAGGCGAAGAAATGGGTTGATACGATCAAGCGAAATACCGATTACAGTAACGATTTCTTCAGCCGGGCGAAGTGGCAGGCCGAGCGACGTGCACTACGCAAGGAACGTAATACGATCGAATTCGGCTCTACGTTGCAGGTGTCTCAGACTCAGTTTGAAAATTGGGCCGCTGGTGGTGATAACACATTTTCGGGCCGAGCGACGCTCAATTTCCGGCATCAATATAAACGGGATAAATTTTCAGTGGATTATAAGTTCAATGCCCGTTACGGGATCAATATCATCTCCGGCAAAACGTTTAAGAATGAGGATCAGTTTACGGTCAACGTGCTGACCGGTTGGAATTTTCATAAGAACTGGTCTTATGCAGCGTCGGCCAACCTGCAGAGTCAGTTCTCAGCAGGGTACAAGTCCCGGACCGACAAGACGCTGAAGTCGAGTTTTATGGCACCGGGGATCCTGGATATATCGGTCGGTGTGACCTACAACCGCTCTCCGTTTAATATTGTGATCTCGCCGGTGGGAGGGCGGGCAACGTTTGTGCTAGACGATCGTTTGCTCGATCTGGGATTGAACGGGGTGGAGAAAGGCCGCTATTCGAAATGGCAGGTGGGCCCCTCCATTCGGATCAACTTCGATAAGGAGTTTTTGAAAAAGGTTTTCCGATTCCGGTCGGAGATATATTCCTTTACTAATATTAAACTGCCGCCGACGATACGCTGGGAGAGTACGCTCGATATCCGGGCCACGAAATTCCTGACGACGACGGTCTACGCCTATCTCTATTACGACAAGTATGCCAATACGCCCAAGCCGGACGCCATGCAATATAAGTATTCGTTCAGCGTTGGATTGTCGTATACTTTTAAAAACAAGTAAACACGATGTATAAAAATAGTATTCGGAATATTCTCTACCCGTTATTTCTGGCAGTCGCCGTGGTGGGCGGAATCCTGATCGGGAAACTTTCCAGCAGAAACGGCTTCGAGACCCGCCGGTCGATCGCTCCGGCGGCCAATAATAAGTTGTCTTATACGTTGAATCTGATCGATCGGCTCTATGTCGATTCTGTGAACCTCGATTCGCTGGCCGAGAAGGTGCTGCCCAAACTGGTGGAGGAACTCGACCCGCATTCGGTTTATATCCCGGCGCAGCAGTATGCCGATGCCAATGAGACGTTGGACGGTGAATTTGACGGTATTGGAGTGGTGTTCAACATGGCAACCGATACGGTGATCGTGCTGAACGTTATCTCGGGCGGCCCCAGCGACAAGGCCGGAGTGAAGGCCGGAGACCGCATCATCGAGGTGGACGATACGGTGGTGGCCGGCCGCAAGATGAACCAGGATGCCGTGGTGAAGATGTTGCGCGGCAAGCGGGGTTCGAGCGTGAAACTGGGCATACAGCGCCAGGGTGTCGAACAATTGGTGCCGGTGACTGTTGTGCGCGACGTGATTCCGATCAAGAGCCTCGATGCGGCATTTATGATCGCACCACATATCGGTTATTTGAAGCTGTCAGCCTTTTCGAAAAACTCCCATACGGAGATTGCTGCCGCACTGGAGCAGATGCGGCAGGAGGGGATGATGGGCCTGATCTTCGATCTGCGTGGCAACTCGGGTGGATTCCTGGATCAGGCAATCCGTATTGCCGACGAATTCCTGCCGGCCGATAAATTGATCGTCTACACGGAGGATAAGTACAAACGCCGCCAGCAGCAGTACAGCAGTGGGCAGGGGCGCTATGCCGATATCGGACTGACTGTGCTGATCGACGAGGGGAGCGCCTCCTCGAGCGAAATCCTGGCCGGTGCGATCCAGGATAACGATCGCGGTACGGTCATCGGGCGTCGATCGTTCGGCAAGGGGCTGGTGCAGGAGCAAATCCCCTTCGGCGACGGATCGGCCCTGCGGTTGACCGTGGCGCGTTACTATACGCCGACCGGGCGTTCGATTCAGAAACCCTATTCGAAGGGCGTGGAGGAGTATAACCGGGATCTGTTGAACCGTTTTTCGCACAACGAGATGTTTTCGGCCGACAGCATCCGCTTTGCCGACAGTCTGCGGTTCACGACGCCGGGCGGTAAGGTGGTCTATGGCGGAGGTGGCATTATGCCGGATATTTTTCTGCCCCTTGACACGACCAACATGTCCCCCTATTTTATGGAGGTTTCCGGACGGAATATCCTTTACAAATATACGATCGATTATGCCGACCGCCACCGGGCCCAGCTCGATGCTGTGGAGAACGTGGCGGATCTGAAGGCGCTGCTCGATGCCGATACGAATCTGCTGGACGACTTTGTGGCTTATGCTGCGGCACGGGGCGTACGGCCTGATCCGGCCGGGATCACCCGCTCGCGGGAGCTGATGTTGGCACAGTTGCGTGCCTATATCGGACGGAATACGAAATTGGAGGATGTGGGATTCTATTCCAATATTTATCCGGTGGACGACGTGATCGTGAAGGCGATCGAGGTGCTGGAGAGTGAGGAGAATACGCCGGCTGCAGCAGAATAACCGAAGTGAGTGGCGCCAGAGAGAGGTTGCGACCGAGCATTGGGGGGGGGAATTAGAAGGCTCGCGGCATTGGGCGAGTCCGAGATATGAAACAGGGGAAAGTAGTGGAGGCTTAAGATATGTTTAAGAGAATATTGGGAATTATAGCTACGCTGGCCATTGTAGGCGTAGTCGTGATGGTTATCCTGGAACGGCGCTCGGTTCCGGCTGTGGTGGAAACCGAAGATATTATTATGGGATTGGTGGGCTATGATACGATCCCGGTGTCGGAACTCGATACAATTCCGCAGCCTGCCTCTGCTGAAATGCCGGCGGATACGACCGGGGAAGTGGTTGAGTAGACTGATCTTTGGCCTGGCTCGGGAGGCGCGACATCCAGTGGTATAGAGCGAGATGCGTTTTGTGCTTTATGTCTCTATGTCGCATGAAGGTTGCTTTGACCGGGTGTTGGCAAGTTTGGTTGCATTTGTGGTATAAGCCGGCTTTCCCCTTGAACAGACAAAAGCCCGACTTTCTCCTAATGTGGGGAGAAAATCAGAAGTCTGTTGACCTTCCAAATTTGAACGTTTTTTTGACGGCTAATTGCAGCTATGATTTAAGACGCGCCACGACCTTGTCGGAGGTGAGTTCCTGCGTGGCGTCTTTCCCGATCCATTGGGCGTTGCGACTGGTCGAGATGATCAGCTCTTCGCTGACACCGAGGGCCTTCAGGTAGAGGGCCAGGTTGCGTTTCCCCATCTGACGGAGGGCCCAGTTGACGGCCTTGCGCACGAAATTGCGCTCGTCCTCGCTGTAGCGTACGATCAGGTCGAAATAGGGCATGAACTGTTCGTCGGGCAGTTCCTTGATCCCGACGGCCAGTGCTGCGATCAGTGCGAAGGCAGCCCGCCGGACGTACTCCTCCTCGCGTGGAGCCCATTCGTAGATCTTTGCATTGGCATGCGGCGTGTAGCGGAACAGATTGTAGCAACACTGGTCGCAGATATCCCACGAATCGAACTCCTCGCACCAGCGATCCATCATCTCGGGCGAGACCTGAGCCGGATCGGCGATCATTGTTGCCAGTAGCCGTGCTTCGTGCAGGCCGGTATCCCAGAGATCGAGCGCCAGCGCATGATTTTTTTTCAACTGTTTGGCCTTGTTGCGCAGGACGGGGACGGGCACCCCGAGCAGGGTGGCGCCCATGATGCCGAAACGTTTCATCCCGGCAATATTCTTTTCATTGCGGAGCGACTCGAGCCACTCCACGATATTTCTCAGCTCACTCATTGTGTTTGATCATAAGTCTGTAGAAGCAAAGATAACGAAAAATTGCCGTCGATGTGAAATTGCTAACAGAAAAGCTCCGGTTTTCCGCAGAAAAGGGTAACTTTGTAAGTATGTCTTCCCGGGGTAAATATTTTGCATGGAATCGGAAGGAGCTCCGCGAGCTCGTGCCGCACAACATCGGAGGCTTCTTGTCGGCTTTCTCGTCGCTGTCGTCACCTAATTTCCGGCTCTACTTCCTGGGACAGTGTGTGTCGATGTGCGGGACCTGGATCCAGTCCGTGGCCATGAGTTGGTTGGTCTATCGGCTGACCGGCTCCATCATCCTGTTGACCACCGTGGCTTTCGTCAATCAGATCCCGCAACTGTTTGTCGCACCGGTGGCCGGCGTGGTGAGTGACCGTTTCAATCGTTATCGCATTATCATGACCACTCAGATCTTGTTCATGAGCCAAGCTTTCCTGCTGGCATTGCTGACCCTGACCGGATGTATCCGGGTGTGGCATCTGGTTGTACTGAGCCTGTTCAATGGGATGGTTTCGGCCATGGAGGCTCCGGCCCGGCAATCGTTCTATACGAAACTGGTCCCGCCGCGAGATCTGTCAAATGCCATTGCCCTGAATTCGGTGACGATCAACGGATCGCGTTTCATCGGGCCCACCATTGGCGGAATCCTGGTTGCCTGGGTAGGTGAGGGATATTGCTTCCTGATTAACGGTCTGAGTTATGTGGCGGTGCTGGGGGCCCTGCTGATGATGCACCTGCCGGCGTTCCATCCGCGCGAACGGAAAAGCAATATGCTGGCCGATCTGAAAGATGGGATACATTATATAAGAGGTTTTTTGCCGATCCGGGCCGTGTTGACTTATGTCTCGGTGATCAGCTTCTTCGGATTGCCTTTTATGAGTATCATCCCGGCCCTGGTGAAGGATATGCTGGGAGGCGACAGCACGCTGCTGGGATATATGAACTCCTCGATCGGGGCCGGAGCACTGGTGGCAGCCTTCTATTTGGCCTCACGCAAGAGTGTGAAAGGATTGGGCAAGGTGGTGACCATTGCGGCTTTCATGATGGGAGGTTCGATGTGTCTGCTGTCGCTGACCCACAATGGTGTGGTGGCTTGCCTGTTGGCTTTTCCGTTGGGTTTTGCGCTGATCGGGACGATGGCGACCAGCAATACCCTGTTGCAAAGCTTGGTCGACGACAACCGGCGAGGCCGCGTGATGAGCTTTTTTACGATGTGTTTTGCCGGTATGTGCCCGGTCGGGGGGATGGTTTATGGCTCCGTGGCGGAGACGTTTTCGCTCTCCGTGGTGCTGCTTGGAGCCGGGATTATCTGTATTGTTACAGGTGCCGTGTATGAATACTTCCGTCCCATTGTACGAAAAGCGACCCACGATCATTACTCCCATCAGGGCGTTGTTCCTGAAATAGCATCGGCCATTGACGATAATTACAATAATCCGTTCTAATTTGTTATTCGATATAACCAGTTGTCTTACAGATTTATATTAAAAAGGCGAAAAAATAATTAAAAAAAAGTTATCGGAAAATTTGGAGATAATTGGAAAATGTCTCTATATTTGCACCCGCAAAACAGGAAGATGTCCTGGTAATGCAAGAGGTTCTGAAAAGATTTTTTAAGATTTTTTGCAAAAGATTTTGCAGATTAAAAAAACGTGGTTATCTTTGCAACCCGTTTCGATAAGAGACGTTGAGTAGTGAAAGAGAAACACTGAAAGAATACAGGTTCTTTGAGGTATTTTAGCAGCTAAAGTTTATTACTTTTTCAAAGTAAAAACAATACCTTTGAGATATAGCCAAGATATTAAAACAAAACATTTTTATAATGGAGAGTTTGATCCTGGCTCAGGATAAACGCTAGCGGCAGGCCTAACACATGCAAGTCGAGGGGCAACAGGGAAGTAGCAATACTTTTGCTGGCGACCGGCGCACGGGTGCGTAACGCGTA
>CALYBN010000100.1 GCA_944414825.1 uncultured Rikenellaceae bacterium | reverse complement strand
CTTACCGTGATGGCAGTTCTGCTCTCGGGCTGTAACTGCTTCAAGCAAATGCAAAAGAAAGCTGATCAGATTCAGTACTCTTGCACTCCTGAGGTCCTGACGTTGAAAGGCTCTACGGTAAGCGCGGAGATTTCTGTGACCTATCCGGCAAAATGCTTCCCCAAGAAAGCTGTTGTCAAAGCTACTCCCGTTTTGGTCTTCAAAGATGGTGAGATCGCCGGTACTCCCAAGTATCTCCAGGGCGAGAAGGTGAAGGATAACTATACGGTGATTCCGTATGCCAATGGTGGTAAATATACGCAGACCGTTACGTTCCCGTATGATGAAAGAGCAAAATTGAGTACGCTCGAAATCCGGATCGAGGTGAAGTGCAAGAATGGCGCATTCATCCCTGTTGAGGAGGCTATTGCAGTGGCTCAGGGTATCAGCACTGTACAGAACGACGCTGACTGGACGGCTAACATGACGATCATGCCTGACAACTTCAAACGGGTTACCACGATTTCGGAAGAGGCAGACCTGCTCTATCTGATCAACAGTTCCAATGTTCGTACGGCCGCTCTGAACGACGAGCAGATCAAGTTGTTCGAGGAGTTCGTAAAGGAGAACGCCGACAAGTACCGTACGACGCTGGGTAATATCTATGCCAAAGGCTATGCTTCTCCCGATGGTCCGGTGAAATTCAACGACGAACTGTCGAAGAAACGTAGTGAGACCGGTAAAGAGGCCATCAGCAAGAAACTGAGCAAGGATGTGCCCAATGCCAAATACGATGCCGCTGCATACGGTGAGGACTGGGAAGGTTTCAAAGAACTGGTTGAGGCTTCCAACATCAAGGATAAGGATCTGATTCTGCAGGTGCTCCAGATGTACAGCTCGCCTGTACAGCGCGATCAGGAGATCAAGAATATGTCGGAGGTGTTCGACGTACTGAAGAAAGAGGTTCTGCCGCAGTTGCGTCGCACGAAATTCGTCGCTTCGGCCGACATTCAGGGTAAGACCGATGCTGAGTTGAAGGCTGCCGTAAACGGTGATATCAACTCGCTAAACGTGGAAGAGATGCTCTTCGCTGCTACGCTGTTCGAGGACAATGCAACGAAAGCTAAAGTTTACAAAGCCGCTGCCGATAAGTACAACGATGTTCGTGCTTACAACAACTATGGTGTTGTATTGGCTTGGGAAGGTGACTACAAAGCTGCCAAGAGAGCGTTGGAGAAAGCCGCTTCCATCCAGTCTGCTCCCGCTATCAGCAACAATCTTGGCGTAATCGCTCTGATCGAAGGCAACACGGCTGATGCGAAGAAGTATCTGGCTCCGCTCAACAGCGCAGATGCTCAGGCTAATAAGGCTCTGCTGGCTCTGGCAGAAGGCGACTATGCTACCGCAGCCAAAGGTCTGAAGGGTTACAACCTGGCCGTAGCTGAGGTTTGCAACGGTAACCTGGCTAAAGCAAAATCGGCGCTGGGCAATGCCAAGACGGCAGAGGCTGATTATCTGAAAGCCGTTATCGCAATGCGTCAGGGTGATACCAAAGCTGCTGTGGCTAATCTGAAGAGTGCAATCGCAAAAGATTCTGCAATGAAGACCAAGGCTCAGAACGATGTAGAATTTGCCAAGATCTTCGGAAGCCAGGAGTTCCTCGCTCTGTAGTAGATCGGAATAAAAATGGGAAAGCGGAAGGCGAATATCGCCTTCCGCTTTTTTTGTGTGATCGTGTGAGGATTTGGACGATATTGGTTGAACCATGAATGCTCCAGTTGTAATTTCTATATGCAATTCAAAAAAAAATTGTATCTTGCATGAATAATGAGGCGGCATAATTTATGATCAAACGCACTAAAAAATCGGAATTATGGAGTATACGAACAAACTGAATCAATATGATCCTGCGGTCTCGGAACAAGAGGTTGCTGCTGCAGTCGAAAAGGCTCGGGCATTGGCTGTTAAGAACGAGTGTGCCGATGTCTATAAGTTGTGTTACAGTTGCATTGATATTACGTCGCTCAATGTGACGGATTCCGTGCTTCAGATTACTGAATTTACTCAGAAAACCGTCGAGTTTAATCAGCATTTCCCCGATATTCCGAATGTTGCCTCAATTTGCGTTTATCCCAATTTCGTGGAGACGGTGGGGCTGGCAATTGGTGACAGCGGAATGGCGATTACCAGTGTGGCGGGAGGGTTCCCCTCGTCGCAGACCTACACGGAGGTGAAGATGCTTGAAGTGGCCATGGCCGTGGAGAATGGTGCCGATGAGGTCGATATCGTGCTGAACGTGGGTCAGATGCTTACGGGAGATTATGAGCCGATGGCCAACGAGGTCGAACTGCTGCGTCGCGAGGTGGGTGAGGAGACTCTGTTGAAGGTGATTATCGAATCCGGAGCTCTGAAAACCCCCGAGTTGATCCGCAAAGCGTCGTTGTTGTCGATGTTTGCCGGGGCCGATTTCGTCAAAACCTCGACGGGTAAGATCTCCGTAGCTGCTACGCCCGAAGCGGCAGTGGTCATGTGTCAGGCCATTCGCGATTACTATGCACAGACGGGACGCAAGATCGGGTTTAAGGCGGCCGGAGGTGTGCGGACCCCACAGGATGCTGCGCTCTATTATACGATCGTGGAGATGATCCTGGGAGCAGAGTGGCTTACGCCCGCATTGTTCCGTATCGGGGCCAGCTCGGCAGCCAACAATCTGTTGACGGCCATCGAGGGGCAAGAGGTGAAGTATTACTGATCCCGATCGGACACGGGACGAAAGACGAGATGGCCAAAGATGCGGAACCCCTGATTTTGTGGAAGGGACGATTTTTTGTATCTTCGCACCTTGAAATTGTCGGACGATGATTATAGATGCAGATAAAATTGCGCAGTTGCGCCGGATGTTGACTCCTGGAGCCCAACGGATCGTGGTGGTGACGCATACCAATCCGGATGGCGATGCGGTGGGATCGGCGCTGGCGTGGAGTGCCCTGCTCGAACGGATGGGGCATCGTGTGACGTGTGTGGTGCCGAACAAGTATCCCTATTTTCTGGATTGGATGAGCAATATCTCCTCCATGCGCATCTTTAAGGGGGAGCATGCGGGTGAGATTGCACAAACGATTGCCGAGGCGGATCTGATATTTTGTCTGGATTTCAATATGATCGCCCGCCTCGAGGGAATGAGCGAGGCCATCGAGGCAAACGTACGGGCCAAGCGTATCCTGATCGACCATCATCTGGATCCGCCGCATATCTATGATCTGGAATTCTCGCATCCGGAGAGTTCCTCGACGGCTTTCCTGATCTATACGATCATTAAGGAGTTGGCCGGTGAGGAGGCGATCACCCGGGAGATGGCCGAGTCGATCTATGTGGGACTGATGACTGATACGGGGAATTTCTCGTTTAGCAATCTGACACCCGATCTGTTTCGGGCCGTGGCCGTATTGGTGGAGAAGGGTATCAGTATTCCATACATCAATAGCGCTGTATATAACAGTTTTACCGAGGGGCGGGTGCGTCTGCTGGGGTATGCCATCAATAAGATGCAGACCCTTTCTGTGGAGGGAGTCGGTGTGGCCTATATCGGGTTGAAGGAGTCGGAACTGCGGCGATTCCAGTTCCAGGTGGGCGACAGCGAAGGCTTTGTCAACTATCCGTTGACGATCCGGGACGTCTCCATGTCGGCCATGTTTCTCGAAACAAAACATTTTATCCGGGTTTCGTTGCGTTCGCGCGGGGATCTGGACGTGAATCTGTTTGCACGGCGCTATTTTGAGGGTGGAGGTCATAAAAATGCGGCGGGCGGCAAGTCGTTCGTAAGCATGGAGCAGACGATTGCCCATTTCCGGGCCTCGGTCGAGGAATATCTCAAAAAGTAGACAAGACAACCGTAGAACTTTCTTGGCAGGAGCGATACCCTCTTCGCAGGGGAGCGGAAGGAGAGTGTCCGGCTTACATTGAAGGTGGCTGAGACCCGCTTCTGAGGAAGATTATTGCTCGACCTCTTCGGCATCCACCACCTTGTAGAGCTTGTCGCCACGATGCACCGGGACGGGTGTCCGTAGTGAGCAAAACTCACCCTGCGGAGCTGTGTCGACCGCCTGTTCTGCCACGCGGATTTCGTCGGCCCGGCACTCCAGGGCTCCGGTGGTTGCTCCCATGAACAGCAGTTCGCTGTCACGTTCGAGTGGTGCGGCCTCGACCCAGATCTCGGCAACGCCCACCTTCCGGAAATAGTTGGTCACCTTCCCTACGTACACCTTCCGTTTGGTGGCTGACGAACCATAGGCCCGGCTCAGTTCGGCTACGGGCGAGCCGAGGTAGTAGCCGCCCCAAAAACCGCGGTTGAAGACCGTGGCGAGCCGTTCGGTCCACCTTGCCACCTTCTCCTGTGAGAAACTTCCATCGAGAACCGCTTCGACCGCCTCGCGGTAACATTCGCAGACCCGTTTCACGTATTCGGCCGAGCGGGCACGGCCCTCGATCTTCAGTACGCTGACTCCTGCGTCGAGAAATCGGTCGAGAAAACCGATCGTACAGAGATCCTTCGGCGAGAGCAGATAATTTCCCTCCGTGTGAAGCTCTTCGC
This sequence comes from uncultured Rikenellaceae bacterium, assembly GCA_944414825.1. Classification (GTDB taxonomy): domain Bacteria; phylum Bacteroidota; class Bacteroidia; order Bacteroidales; family Rikenellaceae; genus CALYBN01. The sequence goes on along the minus strand of CALYBN010000100.1, from coordinate 8,031 downwards.
CCGTATCCCGGTCCACAAGGCGGTAGGAGCGGCGACAAATCTGACGGCAGGCACCGCGGTTGGCCGAGCATCCGCTTTCGTGAAGGCTTAGGTAGCATTTACCCGAAACAGCCATGCAGAGTGCTCCGTGGGCGAACATCTCGATCCGGATCAACTCGCCGTGCGGCCCTCGGATTTGTTCGCGTTCGATGCCTTCGTGGATTCGCTTCACCTGCGGCAAGGTCAACTCGCGGGCCAGCACCACCACGTCGGCCCATTGGGCGTAGAAGCGCAGGGTCTCCAGATTCGAAACGTTGAGCTGAGTCGAGATATGGACCTCCATGCCGATGCTGTGGGCGTAGAGTATGGCGGCCTGATCCGAGGCAATAATGGCGTCGATTCCTTCGGCTTGAGCCCGGTCGACGATAGCGCGCATCGTGGGCAGTTCTTCATCGTAGAGCACCGTATTGACCGTAAGGTAGGTCCGGATGTTGTGTTTGCGGGCCAGGTGTACGATGCGTGACAGATCCTCGAGTGTGAAGTTGGCCGACGAGCGAGCACGCATATTCAACTGTTCCACGCCGAAATAGATAGCTCCGGCTCCGGCGGCGATGGCAGCCATGAGCGATTCGTAGGAGCCGACCGGCGCCATGATCTCGATGTTGTTATGTGCGGGCATTTCTTTTCTACTTGTTGCGGTTGATCAGCAAGTGCAGCAACTCTCTCAAAGGTTCGGTGCGAGCTGCCTCTACCGGAAGCGTATCGAGTGCCTCGGCTGCGCGTTGCAGGTGTTCGGCAATGACATGGCGGGTTTTTTCAGCGATGTTCATCGAGTTGTAGATTGTCTTCACGCGGTTGGCCTTGTGTTCGCGAGAGAGGTGCGGGTCGCGGAACGTGGCCAGCATGGCTCGTCGGGTTGCTCCGCCGGCTTCATTGAGGGCGCTGATGGCCAGGAAGGTCTTCTTGCCTTCCATGATGTCGCCGCCCACGGCCTTACCCAATGTCTCAGGGGTACCATAGGTATCCAGCAGGTCATCCTGCAGTTGGAAGGCCAGCCCCAGCTCGATGCCGAATTGGTAGAGTGTTTGGCAGGAGGTCGGGTCGCCCCCGCCCACCATGGCACCGATTTTGGCTGCACCGGCAATCAGAACGGCCGTTTTCAGCCGGATCATGTTCATATACTCTTCGATCGTCACGTCGTCGCGCGATTCGAAATCCATGTCGTATTGCTGCCCTTCGCACACCTCGCCGGCCATGCGGTTGAACTCCTGCATGACGCCGGGTAGAATGTCTGGATCGGTCTGCTGCAGAAGACTGTAGGAGTAGATCAACATGGCGTCGCCCGACAGGATGGCCGTATTGTGGTCCCATTTGCGGTGTACCGAAGGCTTACCGCGCCGTACGTCGGCATTGTCCATGATGTCGTCGTGGAGTAGCGTGAAGTTATGAAAAACTTCGATGGCCCCGGCACAAGGTATGGCTTTTGTAATGTTCTCCGAAAAGAGGTTGGCTGCCATCAGAACCAGCAGAGGGCGCAGTCGTTTTCCGCCGCCCGTGAGTGAATAGGAGATTGGGGCATAGAGGCGCATCGGCTCCTCCGGGAAGGGGAGCGAGGTGATGTATTGTTCGATGATGTGTGAAAGCTCTTCGCGCGTGTACATGGTTTTTTGCCGTATTTTGAGGGTTTATAGGGCAAATATACGCTTTCCCAAATTATTTTGAAATATAGTTTTATATCTTTATATTTGTTAACCATTAAAAAATCATTAATTTTCTGTCTGATGAAAAAACTTGCAATAGGAATCGATATTGGCGGGACCAATACCAAATTGGGTTTGGTGGATGCTGAGGGTGAAATGTATGGTGAGAGCGTGATCTCCACCCGGCAGTTCCCCGACTTCGATCAGTATGTCGAGGAGTTGTATATCGGGATTCAGAGCCTGATCAAGAATATTGACTTCCCGATGGAGTTGGTGGGCGTGGGTATCGGTGCCCCCAACGCCAATTATTATAACGGGACCATTGAGAATGCGGCCAACCTGGAGTGGAAAGGCATCGTCCCGGTGGAGGAGAAACTGAAGCGGTTTTTCCCCAATATCCCGGTCATCATTACCAACGATGCCAATGCCGCTGCTATCGGCGAGATGGTCTACGGCGGGGCCAAGGGAATGAAGGATTTCATCGTGGTGACGCTCGGAACGGGGCTGGGCAGCGGTTTTGTGGCCAACGGGCAGTTGATCTATGGGCATGACAGTTTTGCCGGTGAGTTGGGACACGTGGTGGTGAATCGCGGTAGCGGTGGGCGTGCCTGCGGTTGCGGCCGGAAGGGATGCTTGGAGACCTATGTGTCGGCTACGGGAATCAAACGTACGGTGTTTAAACTGTTGGCAGACCATTTGGAAGACAGCGAGTTCCGCAGCATATCGTATAACGATCTGACGGCCGAGATGATCACCAAGGCGGCTTTGAACGGCGATCCGCTGGCGATCGAGGCTTATGAATATACCGGCATGTTGTTGGGGCAGGCGTTGGCTGATGCTGTGACGATCACGTCGCCCGAAGCAATTTTCCTCTTCGGCGGATTGGCGAAGGCGGGCAAGTACCTGTTCGAGCCGACCAAGAAGTATATGGAGATGCACATGTTGGCCAATTTCCGCAATAAAGTGAAACTGTTGCCTTCGGGTATCGACGGGAAGAATGCTGCGATCCTCGGGGCTTCGGCACTGGTGTGGGAGAGTCTGAAAGGGAAAGAGACCGAAGGTTGCAAGTGCGAATAGTTTGCCGAAGTATTAAGTGCTATAAAGAGGCCCGATCGTGCAGGATCGGGCCTCTTTATGTTTACCCGTGTTAGATCGGGTTGTTTAGAACCGGAAGTTCAGCGAGACGATCACGTTGTGGCGCGAGAGTTTCTGATCGATGCCGCCCACTTGGATCGGGGAGTTGTAGAGATCGTTGCCCTCGTTGTCATAGCCGTTAAAATAGAAGAGATCGTACATCGTATATTTCGACTGCATGCGGACATAAGTCATGTCCAGCGAGAAGTGGTTTGTGAAGCGGTAACCCAGTCCCAGTGAGATGTTGGTCGTCTGGTAGGACACCGGGATATCGTAGACATTGCCGTCGTCCTGCAACATGGAGCCTTGGTTGGCATATCCGGCCCGTACCGAGAGTTGCGGAAGCGGGCGGAATTCGGCGCCTACCCGGAAGGTATTCGCCCCTTTGAACTGCTGTTTGATTTCTGCCTTGAAATCGTCCTTGGCATAACTGTCTGTATCGGATAGGCGCATGCCGTTGTACCACGTCCGTTCGTAGTCGGCCGAAAGAATGGCTACCGTTCCGAATGTATAGGAGATACCGGTCAGCAGGCGTGTAGGTGTCGTAAACTCGTAGCGCGGGACGTTGATCCCGGAGACGCTCGTCTCACCCGAAACGCCGTTCTTCGGATGGACAAACTCGGTATGCATCGACGCGCTGTATTCCCGCTCGATCGAGACGATCGAAGGGGTGTGTATTGCCACACCGATCCGCAGTCCGTCTATTGGACGGGCAACAAGTCCCAGTTTGAAATTGACAGCGGTTCCCGTCACTTTGAGGTGCTGGTCGAACAGCATGTAACTGGCCGGATCGTGTGCCTCCTCGTTGTTGGAATAGACCTCGTCGTAGTTGATCGTCTGCTTGAGGAAGAGGTCTTGGATGCCGATCGATACGCCGAAATAGACGCGATTGTTGAAATTGAAACCGCCGGCGATCGAGTACTCTCCGATGCTCCCACGTGACAGCGTACGTGCCAGGTGGCTGGCTGTTGCATTCGGCGCCACAGTAGGCAGGTAGTATTTGTATGGGTTATCCGAATCGGTGTTATCCGCGAGTACGTCGACAAAGTAACTCTTATAGGCTAGGGCTGCACCCCAGTCCAGTGTGCTTAAGTTTTGCCACGGCTCGTTCTTCTCCAGCAGGGCATCGGGGTTGATGCCTCGCAGTTGGTTAAGGAATACGTCGCCAATCGAGGTGTTGCTGACCGGCATGTCGGTCATTGACCGATAGTTGAAATCGGCCAGTTTATTATAGCCGAAGCCAAACGTGAAACTGGTCAGGGCGCCTGAACTCTGATAAAGGTTCAGAGCTACGCCCAGGTTGCTCATCCCGAATCGTGTGCGTGAGTTGTCATTGCCGTAGACACCTCCCACAGCCTTGTTTTCCATCTGACCGATGGTGAGTGTAGGCGAAAGACTGACCTCCGAGGAGAGATACATACCTAATCCTGCCGGGTTGAGGCTCATCGAAGAGAGATCTGCTCCCAGTGATGTAAAGGCTCCACCCATGGCACTGCTGCGGGCCGTGCTGAAACCGGCGTTGTACTGTGACAGCCGCAACATGTCTGTGACGCCGAACGCCCCTTGCTGCATCAGATAGCCTCGTGGCGCGATGGTAGGGATAACGCCGTTGCTGCTCTGTGCGCAAACTGTTCCGGCGGTGGCTGCCAGCAGTAGATATATATATATGATTTTTTTGTTCATAGTTGTAGACATTTTTAAATGAGAGGTGACTGCAGACGAAAGACGGTCTTATCGTCCCCGGCCGCCCGAACTGCCGCGTGAACTGCTGCTCCCGCTCGAACCGCTGGAGTAACCTCCACCACGTGAACTGCTGCTCGAGCCGCTGGAGTAGCCTCCGCCGCGTGACGGAGTGGTGTTGTAGCTCGGCGAGCGGTCGTAACGGGACGAACTGCTCGAACCGGAGTTATTATCATAGCGGTTGCGATAGCTGCTGCTGTTATAGGTTCTGTCGCTCGAACTGCTTCGGTTGTATCCGTACGGCTGGCGATAATTGCTGTTGCGGCTACCGTAGCGGTTGTTATAGTTCTGATAGTTGGGCCGATAGCTGATATTCGGATTGCGGTAATAGTGGGGATGGTATCCGCCATGCCAATAGTGGTGACCGCCCCAAGCCCAATAGGGGTAACTCCAGCCCCAGTTCCAATGCCAGTTCCAACTCCAACTCGGTCCCCAGCCCCAGTAGGGGTAGTTCCACCCCCAGGCGTAGTTGTGCCAGGCCCAATAGCTGCCTGCATAGGCGCTCCAGAAGGGGGATCCCCAACCCAGGTAGAATCCGAATGACGGGCTGACCCACGTACCGAACATGGCCGTGATGTATTTCGGCTCGACCCACACCTCGTCACCCATGATGATGATGTTGTAGAAGGCCGGGTCGTAGGCCGTAGCGTAGAAGTAACTGTCACTGAACCGGAAGTTGTAGTAGCTCGATGGCATCCGGTAGGTAGGTGATTCGAATCCCCGCAAGCGGCGCTCATAAGCGCTTTCGTAGTCGTCGGCCAGGATATCTTGATAGGGATTACCGCTGGTTTGGTTGTCGTATTCCTGCTGAGCCTGATCGGCGTTGGCCTGTGCGATCATGGCGCGCAGTTTGGCCTCGCGGGCTTCGGCTTCGGCGCGGGCAGCTTCAGCTTCCAGGGCTTCGCGTTCGGCGATGGCTTTCCGGTTGTGTACGGCATAGAGGTCGTCTCCGGCAAAGGATGAACCGGAGTAGTAGGATGTGGTGGCGCAACTGCTCAGCAGAAGTATGGATGCTCCCAATACAAAGGCTCCCAGAGCCCCGGTACGGATATAACTCTTAAGTTTTTTCATGGCTGTCAGAGTCTTTATGTTTTCTTTTTGTCTAGTCATCTTCTTTAAAATAGAACGAGGAAATGTAGCGAAAAGTATGCCTTACCTTTTTATAGTAAGATGCTTTTGAAAATGGATTTGTTGCATCTTTCCGAATTTTTTGCAGGTTAGAGACATCTTCGCCAAGTTCAAAGATACGGAAAATAATGGATTTTCATGCGGTGGGAGGGGAAATTCCCGGTTTTGACATGTTAATTTTGGGGAAAAGACTTACCTTTGTGACAAAAATTTGGTTACGATTATGGCAAAAGAGTTGAAAGAACTGACGAATAAGGAGGACAGTTATTCTCAATGGTATAACGACCTGGTGGTGAAGGCCGGCCTGGCTGAGAACTCGGCCGTCAGAGGATGTATGGTCATCAAGCCCTACGGCTATGCGATCTGGGAGAAGATGCAGCGGGCGCTCGACCAGATGTTCAAGGATACGGGGCATCAAAATGCCTACTTCCCGTTGTTTATTCCCAAGTCGTTTTTCAGCAAGGAGGCACACCACGTCGAAGGGTTTGCCAAGGAGTGTGCCGTGGTGACGCACTATCGGTTGAAAAACGATCCTCAGGGAAACGGTGTGGTGGTCGATCCCGACGCCAAACTGGAGGAGGAGTTGATCGTCCGCCCGACGTCGGAAACCATCATTTGGAATACCTATAAGAATTGGATACAGTCCTACCGCGATCTGCCGATTCTGTGCAACCAGTGGGCCAATGTGGTGCGCTGGGAGATGCGTACGCGGTTGTTCCTGCGGACGGCTGAGTTCCTGTGGCAGGAGGGGCATACGGCACACGAAACCCGTGAGGAGGCGTTGGCCGAGGCCAAGAAGATGATTGGTGTCTACAAGGAGTTTGTGGAGAATTGGATGGGTGTGCCGGTGATCGTCGGGCATAAGAGCGAAAACGAGCGTTTTGCCGGTGCCGAGGATACCCTCACGATCGAGGCGCTGATGCAGGACGGGAAGGCTCTGCAGAGTGGTACGTCGCACTTCCTAGGGCAGAATTTTGCTAAGGCATTTGACGTGCAGTTCGCCAACCGGGAGGGGAAACTCGATTACGTGTGGGCAACCTCATGGGGTGTTTCGACCCGACTGATGGGTGCGCTCATCATGGCACATTCTGACAATAACGGGTTGGTGTTGCCACCGAAACTGGCCCCGATCCAGGTGGTGATGGTTCCTATATATAAAGGTCCGGAAGAACTGACGAAGGTTGTGGCGCGGCTGGAAGAGATCGCTGCTGAATTGAAGAAACGCGGAATCAGCGTCAAGATTGACGATCGTGACAATGTGCGTTCGGGCTTCAAGTTCGCGGAGTATGAACTCAAGGGTGTGCCGGTGCGTCTGGCGATGGGGCCGCGCGATATGACCAACGGTACGGTCGAGTTGATGCGGCGCGATACGCTCGAGAAGGAGACTCTGCCTCAGGAGGGAATTGTCGATGTGGTGGAGAAACTGATGGACGAGATCCAGCAGAATATCTTCAATAAGGCCCTGAAATTCCGTGACAGCATGATTACCCGCGTGGATACGTATGATGAGTTTAAACGGGTGCTGGATGAGAAAGGCGGGTTTATCCTGGCCCATTGGGACGGTACTGTCGAGACCGAGGTGGCGATCAAGGATGAGACGAAAGCGACGATCCGTTGCATTCCGTTTGATGCTCCCGAGGAGGAGGGCGTCTGCATTTATTCGGGAAAACCGTCGCATCGTCGGGTGCTTTTTGCCCGGAGTTATTAGTGCGGTTTGATGGATATCCAAGAGAAAAGTCGGCTGTTGGCCGACTTTTTTTGGATAAAGGTCATTTTGGGGATATGGCGTCATGTTGTTAATAATTAGTGTATTGCATTTGGTTTGTTTTTGGGTCGAGTAAAAAAAATGAAAAAAAAAGAGAAAAAATGATCCGAAAATTTGCAGAGTAAAAAAAAGTCCGTACATTTGCACCCGCTGAACGAAAATAACAGCGATGTGATTCAGGGTTCAGTGAAGTTCTTAAAAAAAATATTTGGAAGTTTCGGAAAAAGGAGTTACCTTTGTAACCCTTTCGCTTAGTAAAATAAGCGGTTCTTCTGGTGATGATCTTCGGTAATTTTACAGGTCGAAATCGAAAGAGGAGCAAGAGAAAGAGACAAGTATTTTTGACAAAATTGGTTCTTTGAATTACTGGTAATACAAGAGAGAAAAAGAAATGTAGTATTTATCAATTCCTTTCCTAAGGATAAGTAGTCAGGACTCAACGATATTTTATAATTTTATATAATGGAGAGTTTGATCCTGGCTCAGGATAAACGCTAGCGGCAGGCCTAACACATGCAAGTCGAGGGGCAACAGGGAAGTAGCAATACTTTTGCTGGCGACCGGCGCACGGGTGCGTAACGCGTA
>CALYBN010000099.1 GCA_944414825.1 uncultured Rikenellaceae bacterium | reverse complement strand
CCCAGCATCAACTCGGCTCCCGTGAGCCAGATTGCAAAGCCGAACCGCCACCCGTAGAGCCATTCCACGCCGAAAGCAGCGAAATATTCGCCCAGTTTGATGGCCGTTCCCCAGGGGTCGACCGACTTGACAAAACCAGAAAAAATAAAAGTTGCTGCCAGCAGGATGCGGCAGATATGCAGGGCCAGGAGTTTCAGTCGGGCAGAGCGTAGATTCATGGTTTGTTCGGTCTTTGGGTCTACAACAACGGGTCGATAAAGGTTCGGATGCGTTCGAAAATGCGGTCCGGCGTATCCATCTGTCCCTCGGCATCAGCACAATCCACCACGCTCAACCGTGAGTCACGAGCTGCGCAATCGAGATACACCTCACGCACCTTGCGTTGCAGATCGAGCGACTCCTCGTGAATATCTTTTGCGCCTTGCAGGTAACTGCGATCACTGCCCTCGCGCTGTTGCGACAACTTGCGGCGGGTGAATTCGAACGGCACGTCAAGAAACAGCGACACATCGGGCCGCGGAATACCGTAATATTCAAACTCCAGGTGCAGAATCCAGTCGCGCAACGCGGCACGGGCCTGCAGATCCTCCAACTTGGCGCACTGGAACCCGATATTGGAATAGACATAACGATCCAACAGCACGTAACACCCTTCCCCGAGCCATCCGCGCAACATCGCTGCGGCATCGGCGCGGTCGCCGGCAAACAACAACGCCACAATGTAGGGATCGACCTGCTCCATCGCCCCCAACTCTCCGCGCAGGAAACGCGCAATTAGCGCGCCGTAGACCGGTGAATCGAAACGCGGGAAATGGAGATATTCATATTTCAAGCCTTTCCGGGCCAGCAATCCGCTCAACTTCTCGATCTGGGTCGATTTCCCGGCACCGTCCAATCCTTCGAGTACAATCAGTGGCATAATCCTTCTTCGGTCAGTATTATTTAACTTTGTTCGGTCTCTTCAAATCGTCAGACTATCCGCGCAACATGCCCACGGCCCGTTCCACCCCGGCAGCCAGCGCATCGGCCTCCTCCACCGTATTGTAGAACGCAAACGAAGCCCGGCACATCCCCGTCAGTCCGTAATGTGTCATCACCGGCTCGGCGCAATGGGTCCCCGTACGCACGGCAATACCCAACTTATCGAGGATCATCCCGATATCATACGGGTGGGTCCCCTCGACCGTAAAAGAGACGATCGAGCACTTATCCCGCTGCGTCCCATAGATCCGCAGGCCGGGAATCCGTTCCAACCATTCGCTTGCGCGCTGCAACACCCTTTGCTCCTGTGCTGCGATCTCCGCCCGGTCGAACTGCCTGAGGTAACGGATCGCTTCAGCCATACCGATGGCCCCGATATAGTTGGCCGTACCGGCTTCGAACTTAAGCGGCAGTTCGGCCCACGTCGTACCGTTAAAGGTCACCGTGCCCACCATGTCGCCGCCTCCCATAAACGGAGGCATCTGCTCCAGCCACTTCCGCTTGCCATAGAGCACGCCGACGCCCGTCGGACCGTAGAGTTTATGCCCCGAAAAGACATAAAAATCGCAATCCAGTGCCTCGACATCCACCCCGCCGTGCACGATTCCCTGGCAACCATCGACCAGGACCGGCACTCCTGCGGCATGTGCCATTCGCACCACCTCCGGCAGGTCCGGGCACGTTCCCAGCACATTCGAAGCCTGGGTCACCGCCACGATCCGCGTCCGCTCATCCATCAACTCCGGCAGTTTCTCGATACACAAGCGGCCGTCATCATCGAAAGGCAGCACACGCAATTCCGCTCCCTTGCGCTGGCAGATGATCTGCCACGGCACAATATTGGAATGGTGCTCCATCTCACTGACGATCACATTATCGCCCGCACCGATATAGCGCTCGCCGAAACTGTACGCCACCGTATTGATCCCGGCCGTAGCTCCGGCCGTAAAGACCACCTCGGCCGTCGATTCCGCACCAATATACTGCCGCACCGTCTCGCGCGCAGCCTCATACTGCACCGTGCTCTCCTCGCTGAGAAAATGCACGCCGCGATGGACATTGGCATTGAGCGTACGATGCAACCGATCGACCGTCTCGATCACACAGGCAGGTTTTTGCGCCGTAGCACCGTTATCCAGATAGATGAGCGGCTTGCCGTAGACCGTACGGCTGAGGATCGGGAAGTCGGCCCGTATTTTTTTCAAGTCAAGCATGGCTTACAAATCATTGATCCGCGCCTCGGCCAGTTCCCGGACAAAATCACAGGCGCCGTCGTGCGGACAGTGTGAGATAATATCGTTCACAAAACCGAACATCTGCAACCGCCGGGCCTCCTGTTCGTCAATCCCGCGCTGGCGCATATAATAGATCGCCTCAGCATCCATCTGCCCCACGGTGGCCCCGTGGCTGCACTTCACATCGTCGGCATAGATTTCCAGTTGCGGCTCGGTGTAGACCTTCGAGGTATCGCTCATCTGCAGGTTGCGGTTCTGCTGGAACGCCACGGTCCGCTGAGCGTCCGGAGCCACATAGACCCGCCCGTTGAAGGCCCCCTCGGCAAAGCCCGAAACCACACCCTTCACCGACTCGAAACTCTTGCAATCGGGCACCAGATGGTTCACCCGCAGGTCGATATCCACCCGTTCATGTCCTGTCCCGAAATAAAGCCCATACAGGTTGCTTTCGCATCCCCGGCCTGCCAGGTCATGACGCGTATTAACCCGCGTCACACCCCCGTGCAGCCACACGTCAAGCATCTCGGCACGGCTGTCGGCACCCTGCTTCAGGTAATTGCCCGTAATCAGAATACTCTGGTCGTTCATCCGGGTAATCTCGCTCAGGTGCAGCCCGGCGCCATCCTCCAGCATGGTTTCCCGCACACAGTCGACCAACATGCGGGAACCGTCCGAAGTATGATGCGACACCACTACATCGGCCTGAGCGCCCCGCCCAACTACGATCAATGCCCGGGCAAAGCACATCTGCGCCGCGTCCTGCGTTCCATACTCGAACGACAGCACGAAGGGTCGTTCGGCCGCCACGCCGTCTGGCACATAGACAAATGCACCGTCCTGCATGAAGAGGCTGTTGAGCGCCGCGACGGTCTCGGCATCATTTTCTGCTGCCGTATTATAGTAGTACAGCACCAACTCCTCCCGCTCACGCATCGCGGCCCGCAACGATCCGTACACAACGCCGTCGGGCAGGATTGTCAGCGGCTCGTTTTCCGTGCAGAACCCATTGTACAGGTCCACATGATATCCCTCGACAGGCAGGCTGTCGGTCACCGCAACACGCTCTCTGGCCTGTGTGAAGTAGTGTTCCCACTCCACGTCAAAGAGCTTCCGCAGGTCGCAATGCCGGTAGCGCTCCTCCCGAGCCGACGGGAGCGACGACAGGTTGAAGCTCTCCAGGAATCCACGCCGTGCCGCATTGACACGCTCGGGCAAGCCCTCGCCGATCATGTCGACATTGGAGATATACAACTCGGACAGCTCCTGCTCCAAAGATCTGTTCATACCCCTCTTCTCCTCCCGGTTATTGGTAATCGTTAATAAGCCAGTCGTAACCCTGCTCCTCGAGCTTCAGCGCCAGCGTCTTGTCGCCCGTATGGATGATACGCCCCTTGTAGAGCACATGCACGAAGTCCGGCACGATGTAATCCAGCAGACGTTGGTAGTGCGTAATGACGATCGTAGCATTGTCCGGCCGGTGCAACTTCGTGACACCTGTTGCCACAATACGCAGAGCGTCAATATCGAGTCCGCTGTCAGTTTCGTCCAGGATCGCCAACTTCGGATCGAGCATCGCCATCTGGAAGATCTCGTTCTTCTTCTTCTCTCCGCCCGAGAACCCCTCGTTCACGGCACGGTTCGTCAATTTGCTGTCCAGCTCCACCACGGCGGTCTTCTCGCGCATCAGGCGCAGGAAATCCCCCGACGAGAGCGGATCCAGTCCGCGATATTTGCGCTGTTCGTTCACAGCCAGCTTCATGAAATTGGCCATGCTCACTCCGGGGATCTCCACCGGATACTGGAATCCCAGGAACACTCCCGCACGGGCCCGATTCTCGATGCTCAGATCGAGCAGATTCATCCCCTCGAACATCACGCTCCCGGCCGTCACCTCATACTTCTGATTCCCGGCCAGTACCGAAGCGAACGTGCTCTTTCCGGAGCCATTGGGCCCCATGATGGCGTGCACCTCGCCGGCTTTCACCTCCAGGTCGATACCCCGCAGGATCTCCTTCCCGCCGACCGAGGCATGCAGATTTTTTACGCTTAACATATCTTTTTTGCCAATTTTTTACATTTCACAATCTCGCGATCCGACAACTCCCCGTGCCGCCGGCAACCAGCCTTGGCAAGTGTCCCGACCACCCGGAAGCCGCTCCATTTCATGATCTCGCGCAGGGCTCTGAAGACCCCGCTGGTCTGATGGAACAGTACATTGAACGGATAGGCCGTATTGCTCGTAGCCACCAGCACCGCACGTTTCCCCTTATGATACGGAAACGGCATACCACTTTCCCGTTCGCCCATCATGGCGTATACCATCCGGTCAAAAAGCACCTTCAGGCTTCCACTCATATTACCCCAGTAGCACGGAGACCCCACCACCAGCGCATCGGCCCGACTCAACACCGCGGCTATACGATGCCCGTCATCCTCCGGCAAGGCACACCGCCCCGTCGACCGGCACTTCATACACCCTACGCAGGGTTTGACCCGCAAATCCGAGACAAACACATGGGTCACACGGCACTCTGCCGGCAGGCTACGACCGATCCAATCGAGCATCTGCGACACCAGTCCCCCGCGACGCGGGCTTCCGTTCAGAATCAGAACGCTGTGTGTATACCGAGTTCCCTTTCCCATCCTCTTCTCACGCTAGCCGACCGAACCCTCCAGGCTGATCGAAAGCAATTTTTGCGCCTCGATGGCAAACTCCATCGGCAGTTTATTGAGCACCTCTTTCGCATAACCGTTCACAATCAGCCCCACGGCATCTTCGGTCGAGATGCCGCGCTGGTTGCAATAGAGCAACTGGTCGTCACTGATTTTCGAGGTTGTAGCCTCATGCTCGATCACGGCGCTGCTGTTGTCCGCCTCCACATAGGGGAACGTATGCGCCCCGCACCGATCCCCGATCAGCAGCGAGTCGCACTGCGAATAGTTGCGCGCCCCGTCGGCCTTCTTTGCCACCTTCACCAGTCCGCGGTAGCTGTTCTGACTGCGGCCGGCCGAAATCCCTTTCGAGACGATGCGGCTGCGAGTATTCCGCCCCAAGTGGATCGTCTTGGTCCCGGTATCGGCCTGCTGGTAGTTGTTGGTCAGCGCCACCGAGTAGAACTCCCCGACGCTGTTGTCGCCGGCCAGGATGCAACTCGGATATTTCCACGTAATGGCCGACCCGGTCTCCACCTGGGTCCACGACAGACGGGAATTCTCTCCGCGGCACAATCCGCGTTTGGTCACGAAGTTATAGATTCCTCCCTTACCGTTCTTGTCGCCCGGATACCAGTTCTGCACCGTAGAGTACTTCACCTCGGCATCCTTCAGCACCACGATCTCGACTACGGCGGCATGCAGTTGATTTTCGTCGCGCATCGGGGCTGTACACCCCTCCAGGTAGCTCACATAGGCTCCCTCGTCAGCTACGATCAGCGTCCGCTCAAACTGTCCCGTCCCGGCCGCATTGATCCGGAAATAGGTACTTAGTTCCATCGGACAACGCACCCCCTTGGGTACATAGCAGAACGAACCGTCCGAAAAGACCGCGGCATTGAGTGCTGCAAAGAAATTATCGGTATAGGGCACCACGCTGCCCAGATACTTGCGGATCAATTCGGGATAATCCCGGATTGCCTCGCTCATCGAACAGAAGATGACCCCCATCTCGGCCAGTGTCTCCTTAAACGTGGTTTTCACCGACACAGAGTCCATCACGGCATCGACCGCCACGCCCGACAGTGCCATCTGCTCTTCGAGCGGGATGCCGAGTTTGTCGAACGTTGCCTTCAGTTCCGGATCCACCTCGTCCATGCTCTGATACTTGGGCGTGGTACGCGGAGCAGCATAATAGATGATATCCTGATAGTCGATCTCCGGAATCTCCAGATGGGCCCACCGCGGCATCGTCATGGTCAGCCATTGCTTGTAGGCGTTCACCCGATATTCGGTCATCCAGGCCGGTTCGCCCTTCTTGGCGGAGATCATCCGTACGATCTCCTCACTCAACCCTTTCGGGATAGTCTCGGTCTCGATGTCGGTCACAAAACCGTATTTATACTCCTGTTGAGTTATGTCGTTCAGTAACTTATCGTTTTCGTTCATGTTCCATGATCCAATTAAAGACAAAGTTAGTGATCTGTGCAGAGAGTACAAAATTTTTACCAAAAAAAGGGAGGAGAACTCCTCTGTGAATTCCCCTCCCTTTAATTGGTATGTGTCCAAAAACTATTGCTGCTGTTGTGCCGGCAAATTTTTGAACATCTCGTTATATTTATTGTACTTATCCATAACTCCCGGCTCATCGCGCAGACGGAAGCAGACATTCTTCAACAACTCCACGGTAGAGGGTTCGTTGGGTTGCAACTCAAGGGCTCGCTCCAATACCGGTATGGCCTTGGCATATACAGCATTCACCTTATCCAGGCTGCTGTTATATTCTGCCTGACTGGTAAAATTAGTCTGGTTAAGCTCGTTGTTCAGTGCATCACCTTTCTTAATATAGAGCAATCCCAGATTGAACTGCGATCCAAAATCTTTCGGAGCCAACTCTGCGGCTTTCGCAAATGCGTCGATTGCCTTGTCCGGTTGATTCAGCTTATCATAGATACGGCCCAAACCGCCCCACAATTCAGGGTTCTTCGGATCATCCTGTACAGCTTTTTCCACAATCGGAATAATCTCCTTCGGATCGCCGCCGCCACTCGAATAGAGTCCCAGCAGTCCCTCTACGATCTTATTGTTCTTCGGATAATTGGCCAGACCTTTCATCAAAATATCGCGGGCTCCCTCATTATCTTTCAGACCGTAATAGCAGTGGAACATATAGTAATATGTATCGCCGTCATTCTCGTAATTATACTTCTCCAGCGTCTCCTTCAGGCAATCCAAACCATTCTGATAGTCCTGTGCTACGGTATACAGGAAACCGGCATTGAAGATCGTGGCCGTATCCTGAACATTCACCGCAGGATTCATCTGAATATCATAGGCCTTCTTGAAGGCAGTCGCTGCAGCCTGATAATCCTGATGAGAGAAGGCATTCTCTGCATCCTGCTTATAAACGTTTGCCAACGCAACCATTCCGACTTTTGCCTTATCGGCGGCCTTCGGATCTACCTCCACAGCTTTCGCATATGCTTCATATGCCTTATCCAAGGCACCTTCCACGATCACCAACTTCGGCTCCCAGAAAGCCAATTTCCCTTCCTGCATATAAGCATCAAAGTTCGGATACACACAAACTTCATATTGTACATCACCTATCTTCTTTTTCTGTGTGGATTTAGGCTTCCCAAACAACAATGTCATTGCCGTCTTATCAATCCCTCTGTATAAACCCGACGAGGCTGCCGTCCCCGCTTCGGCCATCACCTTCCCCCGATCGAGCCATACGGCGGATTTGGTGTTTTTCTTAGGATTTGCAATGTCGGCGTCAGACTTCTCGACCTTCTTCAGAATCGCCTCTTTGTCGACTTTCACCTGGGTTTGGGCCAGGAGCGGTGCAGAGAACAACGCGGTCGCTGCAACCATAAACATGATACGTTTCATAATGAACTTCATTTTAATTGTTACTATTCTTCTGCTTGTTCGCCGCTCTGCGGGGCTGATTGTATATCTCCATCTACGCTTATTGTCTGTTCACTTGCTTCCGCGCTCTGCACGGTTTCCTCCTCCTGCGACTCCTCTTCACTCTTGGGTACTGCCACTACCGAAGCGATGGTATCCCCATTGCGAAGATTGATCACCTTCACACCTTGCGTTGCACGTCCTGCCAACCGAATATCGGTCACAGCCGTACGGATCGTGATGCCACTGCGATTGATCACCATCAGGTCATTCTCATCGGTCACGGCTTGAATCGAAACCAACTTTCCGGTCTTCTCCGTGATCTGAATGGTCTTAACTCCTTTCCCGCCACGGTTCGTAATCCGGTAATCGTCCAAATCGGTCCGCTTGCCATAACCGTGTTCGCTCAAAACCAAGATATCTTTCTTATTATCAGGCTCCACACAAACCATGCCGACCACTTCGTCTCCCTCTTCGATCGAAATACCTCTCACACCGGCTCCCGTACGCCCGATGGCACGCACCGTACTCTCCGGGAAACGGATTGCTTTCCCTTCACGGGCAGCAATCATCACCTCGGCGTGTCCGCTGGTCAGGGCGGCATCGATCAACTGGTCTCCCTCGCGGATCGTGATGGCATTGACACCGTTCTGGCGAGGACGCGAATAGGCCTCCAGACTCGTCTTCTTGATCACGCCCTCCTTCGTACACATGATGATGTAGTTGTTCTCCACATACTCCCTATCATCCAGGTGGCGGACATTGATATAGGCCCGTACGGCATCGTCCGGTTCGATCTGGATCACATTCTGCAAGGCACGGCCCTTCGATGCGCGCGTCCCTTCCGGAATCTCGTACACCTTGAGCCAGTAACAACGCCCTTTCTCCGTAAACAGGAGCATCGTATTGTGCATCGTAGTGACGTAAATATGTTCGATGAAATCCTCGTCGCGCGTCGCACTGCCCTTCATACCCACGCCTCCGCGGCTCTGCGTACGATACTCGGCCAGCGGTGTTCGCTTGATATAGCCCATGTGCGAGATGGTGATCACCATCTCGTCGTCGGCATAGAAGTCCTCCGGATTGAACTCTTCGGCCGCGAAGACGATCTCCGTCTTGCGGGCGTCGCCATATTTGGCCTTCATATCCAGCAGCTCCTCCTTGATGATCTTCATCTGCAAGGGCTCGCTCTCCAGCACCTCCTTGTAGTATTCGATCATCTTGCACAGCGCCTCGTATTCATCCTGCAATTTGTGTCGTTCCAGACCCGTCAAGGCCCGCAGACGCATGTCGATGATAGCCTGGGCCTGGGCTTCGCTCAACCCAAAACGCTCCATCATCGCCGCCTTAGCCGCATCGGGCGTCTCCGATCCACGGATAATGGCAATAATTTCGTCGATATGATCCAGAGCGATCAACAGTCCCTGCAGGATATGGGCACGCTCCTCGGCCTTCTTCAGATCGTACCGCGTACGGCGCACCACCACGTCGTGGCGATGTTCCACGAAATAGTGGATCAGGTCTTTCAGATTCAACTGATAAGGCCGTCCGTGCACCAGAGCGATGTTGTTCACCGGGAAGGTAGTCTGCAGCGGCGTGTACTTGAACAGCGTATTCAGCACCACGCTCGCCACGGCATCCTGTTTCAGGATGATGACGATCCGCATACCCTTCCGGTCGCTCTCGTCGTTGATATAGGAGATACCCTCTATCTTCTTCTCGTTGATCAGGTCGGCGATCTTCTTGATCATCTCGGCCTTGTTCACCTGATACGGAATTTCGGTCACCACGATACATTCGCGGCCGCTGTGCGTATGTTCGATCTCGGTCTTGGCACGCATCACCACGCGACCGCGGCCCGTCTCCATCGCCTCACGCACGCCCTCGTATCCGTAGATAATACCGCCCGTCGGGAAATCCGGAGCCTTCACATACTTGATCAGGTCCGCGATTGCAATATCCCGATTGTCGATATAAGCGCAAATCGCATCAACCACTTCGCCCAAATTATGAGGCGGCATGTTGGTGGCCATACCCACGGCAATACCCGAAGTACCATTGACCAGCAAAAGCGGAATCTTGGTCGGCAGCACGGTCGGTTCCTGAATCGTATCATCGAAGTTCCCCACGAAATCCACCGTATCCTTATCAATATCGGCCATCACCTCATCGGCAATCTTACACATTCTCGCCTCGGTATAACGCATGGCAGCCGGGCTATCGCCGTCCACCGACCCGAAGTTACCCTGACCGTCCACCAGCGTATAACGCATGCTCCACTCCTGAGCCATGCGGACCATGGCGTCGTAGACCGAACTGTCGCCGTGCGGGTGGAACTTACCCAGCACGTCACCCACGATTCTGGCCGACTTACGGTGAGGCTTGTCCGAATAGAGATTCAACTCATTGCTCATGTCGTACAGAATCCTGCGGTGGACGGGTTTCAACCCGTCCCGCACGTCAGGCAAGGCGCGCGACACGATCACCGACATCGAATAATCGATGTAGGCGGTTTTCATCTCCTCCTCGATATTGATTTGTATAATTTTTCCTTCTTCTGACATAACTCTATTTATCCAGTTTTATAACCCTGCTAAGGTACTCATAATTTACAAATCCGCCAAAAATCAAAGCGGCTATTTAGCATATATCCTGAAAAACTGCGCTTCCCCGGAGAAATAGTCGGAAAGCCAGGCTACACAAGGCCTCCGGCACAAACTCTTGACGCCGAGAGCCCATCCGGATTCCTAACGGAAATCGATAAATTCGTAACCTTTATACTTGGAGCGGTTCAACGAAAAACGGGACGGATCCACCTTGGCGGCCGTAGGGCCGAAGCGCTCGACAATGACCGACACCTCATCCGACGAACCGTCCATCTTATACTGCAACAGCATGGGCAATCCCGTAGCCCGATCCACCAGCAGCAGAACATCGCTGAACGAGGCACCGCTGAAGGTCGGCTCCAGGGCAATGGCATCGCACCGCCGCCCTTCACCCACCTGCTCGCCCACATAGGTATGCCGGAACTGATCATCAGCAAACTCGAACGCCTTCGTCGGGTTCGAAAGGATATTCCGATCGTTGGGGTCCACCCGGTCGATCGTCACCTCCTTGTCCGCATGACTCACCTCGCAGCGGGTTTTGCCGTCGCAGAACACTTCGCGATCCTCCACGCGAATATAATACTTGTCTCCGCTGACCACATAGACACCCGACACGCTTCCCTGTTCCTTCACCACTACTCGGAATGCCACTTCATAATCACCCAGCGATTCGATTTTCCCGGAAAGAGCGGCCAGCAGGGCATCCGACCGATCGTCCGCCGCCACCCGCAGCGAAGCCGTCGCCGCCAACAGCAACACGGCCATCACTACAACCACTCCATGCAGCAGTCCAACCGAAGACCGGAACGTAGCATCACGCACGACATTCACTCGTGATTCGTTGGCAATGGGTTTCTCCCCTTGCTGCGCCATCATTCTGTGCGACATATCCTCCATATCCGCCTAACTATCCAGATTATTCAATATATACTCCAACGACTGCACGTCGCTCAACAACACCTCGCGAGGCTTGCTTCCCTCGGCTTTGCCCACGATACCCGCCATTTCCAACTGATCCATGATCCGCCCGGCCCGGTTATAACCGATCGAAAACCGGCGTTGAATCGAACTGGTCGATCCCTGCTGGTTCTGCACCACGAAACGCGCTACATCTTCGAACATCGGATCGATCTGCCCCATATCGGCCCCCTTGACCGGACTGTTGCCGCTATCCTCGGGGGTATAATCGGGTAATTCGTAAGCCGACGGATAGCCCCGCTGGTTGCTAATAAATTCCGTAATCCGCTCGATCTCCGGCGTATCGATAAAGGCACACTGCACACGCGTCAGTTCACCATTGAGCGACATCAGCATATCGCCCCGGCCGATCAGCTGATTGGCTCCCGGCTGATCGATGATCGTACGCGAATCCACCATCGACATGACCCGGAAAGCGATACGGGCCGGGAAGTTGGCCTTGATCAGGCCCGTAATGACCTTTACATCGGGTCGCTGCGTGGCGATCACCAGGTGGATCCCCACCGCACGTGCCAACTGGGCCAGTCGCGTGATCGGCGTCTCCACCTCACGGCCCGCCGTCATGATCATATCGGCAAACTCGTCGATCACCACCACGATATAGGGCAGAAAACGGTGTCCTTTTTTGGGATTGAGCCGCCGGGCCGTGAACTTATCGTTGTACTCCGAAATCTTTTTCACCTCGGCCATGCGCAGCAACTCGTAACGGTCCGACATCTCCTGGCAGAGCGCATTGAGCGTATAGACCACCTTCTGCGTATCGGTCAGAATGGCATGCTCCTCGCTGGCCATCTTGGCCAGGAAGTGCTTCTCCAGTTTGCCATAAAGCGACAGTTCCACCCGTTTGGGGTCGACCAGCACGAACTTCAATTCGGCCGGATGTTTCTTGTAGAGCAGAGAGGTAATGATGGCATTCAGGCCCACCGACTTACCCTGTCCCGTAGCGCCGGCCACCAGCAGGTGCGGCATCTTGGCCAGATCGATCACGAACGTCTCGTTCGAAATCGTCTTACCCAGCACCACCGGCAGCTCATACTTGCTCTCCTGGAAGCGCATGGTCTTCACCACCGAGTACATCGAGACAATCTCCTTATCCTTGTTCGGCACCTCGATGCCGACCGTCCCCTTGCCGGGCATCGGGGCGATGATCCGGATCCCAAGCGCCTTGAGACTCAACGCGATGTCGTCCTCCAGGTTCTTGATCTTGGATATTTTGACCCCGGCCGCCGGAACAATCTCATACAGGGTCACCGTCGGACCGATCGTAGCCTTGATCTTGTCGATGCTGATGCCGAAATTCTCCAACGTGCGGACGATCTGGTTCTTATTCTCATAGATCTCCTCCTCGGTCACCTGGACGTCGATGCTGTGATCTTCGAGCAGTTCCACCGGAGGACGCTGGTACTTCGAAAGTTCGCGCGTAGGGTCATAGATCGAATCGTCAATTTGGTCGTCGTCCAGTTCCACATCCCGCCGTCCAGCCACAACCACCTCCAGTTTGGAATCGGGCTTCACACCTCCCGGCGTCGCAGCCTCCACCACGCCGCCCACAGAGAGCGACTTGCCACTGGTCCGATCCACCACCTCGAAATCACTGGTCGGTTCAATGCGTCCACCCGCATGATCCGGCTCCGCACTGCTGCGTCCGACTACAGGATCAACCGCCTGGCCGAATAGTACAACATTGGAATCCTCCTCGGATTTCTGCGTCTCTTCAGATCGCTCGGCGGCTGCCACGCTGGGCCTGGCCGGTCCGATCACCGTAAATACGCCATTCTCTTCAACCTCCAACCGGCTGTCCGACACCTCGAAATCCGTCTCCGAGGCAGCATCTTTCCCCGTGGCCGAAACCACTTCCATCTCCACACCCGTTCCTCGATCGGCAACAGAGTTCCGTTCTGCAAACGAATCTGCAGACCGGGCTTCTCCGTCCGACGTCACAACATCGGTCGTGCTTCCCGGGAACGGCTCCGCAGTCAGCTTTTCCTCTGCATTCTCCTCCGAAACCGCATGGTCGCGATGAGGCACCAGTTCCGAAGCCTGTTCGATCACCCGTTCCCCCATCTTCACACTGCTGTCGTAGAGACCTTTTCCCACTTTATTGACCACCGAAATAGTCCTTCGGTTGATATATACGGCAATAAGGATCCAGCCCAACAGCAACAGCAACGCCGTCCCTGCCACACCCAGATAGCCTTTGATCCACTCGGCCACCAGGATTCCATGCGATCCCCCCAACCCGGACCCGAAGATATCCCACCTCGTACCGAACAAAAAACCGAGCGACAGAGACCCCAATATCATAATGACCAATGAAATACGCACCGATTTCCGCAAGAACATCGGACGATAGTTGATAATCCGCAGCGCCAGGATCATCAGTACCACCGGGATCACCACACCAAACACGCCGAACCATCGTCCCACGACCAGATCGGCCAGCACGGCGCCCAGTTTCCCGGCCGGATTGAGCACATCCCCGCCGTTCCAGCTGCTGAAATCGCCACAACGGACAAAATTCTGGTCATCGGCCCAATAGAAATAATAAGCCCCTACGGCCGTCAGCAGAAACAGTGCGAAAGCAAACAAAATCACACCGATCACCCAACGCTGGGTGTCACTCAAGCCTTTGTTTTTCTGTTGTTTTTCTTCTGCCTTTCTCGCAGCTGCTGCCATATTCTTTTGATTGATAAAACCAGGACGAAGTTACGGTTTTTTCCGCGGAAAACCTAACGTTTTCCCCTTCTTCCCAAGATTCGATTGAGCACAAAAAATGGTCCGAAAGGATGAATAGCTCCCCTCTCCTTGGTTGGAGCACTACTCTGCGACACTTTGTAGGGCAAGCTCGGCCTTATTCTTCAGCCGCTGGAGATACTCCTCTCCGGCCAACGTATGGAACCCGTAATCAGCCTGATGGTCCGGCGTCGCTTCCAGTCCATGTTCAGCCAACAGTTGGGCCACCCGGCGGCAAATAGCCGGAGCCGGATCGATCAACTCCACCTCCCGGCACCCGATCACCTGTCGGATCGCCGGAGCCAGAAACGGATAGTGCGTACACCCCAGCACCAGACGGTCGGCACCCGCCTCTATCAACGGCTCCACCACCTTGCGAACGGTCTCCAGGGCCTCCGACGTATTTTCCCGATTCGTCTCGACCAGCTCTACAAAACCTTCGCCCACAGCTGACAGAATCTGCACATGTGAGGCATACTGTGCCGCCGTATGATGGAACAACTCGCCATGGAGCGAACCCTCCGTAGCCAGAATCCCCACCACCCCGCTGTGTGTAGTCAAGGCAGCAGGCTTCACGGCCGGCTCCATGCCCACGATCGGCAGCGTATATTTTGCCCGCAAGGTCCGGATAGCCGCAGCGGTAGCCGTATTACAGGCCACCACGATCAGCTTCGCCCCCTGCGACATCAACCACCGGGTAGCGGCAACAGTATACTCGATAATCCGCTCCCGAGGCTGACTTCCATACGGGCAATTCTTCCCGTCGCCATAATAGATCAGCGATTCATGGGGCAAAGCCCGTCGCAGTTCGCGCCAGACGGAAAGACCGCCCAGTCCCGAATCGAAAACGCCTATGGGATTATCATTCATCACGCTCTATTTTTTCGTTTGTGGGTTCCATACGCACAAGCAACTACCGAGCCGTACTCCGTCATCACAAAGCAGCACGATCTTCTCCACCCTCTCCGGAAGGAAGATCGTACTGCCCTCACATATCGTGCACTGGTTCGTTCTACTTGGTCTTCTCCCGGATCCAGCGAGCCGCATTGACAAAAGCCTCGATCCACGGTGTCACCTCGTCTGCCGTCCGATCCTCCGGATAGTAGGCCCAGTTCCACGGCCGCAACGCCCGTTCTAGGTGGGGCATCATGGCCAGATGGCGACCGTCGGCGCTCACGATTCCGGCCACGTTGTAGTCACTGCCGTTCGGATTGCCCGGATACTGATCATAGGCATACTTCAGCGCCACATTGTAGCGGTCCTCGGCATACGGCAACTGGAACTTGCCTTCGCCGTGCGATACCCAGATTCCGAGCGAACTGCCGGCCAGCGACCCCAGCATCACCGAATTGCTGGGCTGTATCTCCACACCCAGGAAGGCCGATTCGAACTTATGGCTGTCATTGTGCAGCATCTTCGGTTTCTCGGCGTGTTCGGGCGTCACGAGTCCCAGCTCGATCATCAACTGGCAACCGTTGCACACGCCCAGCGACAGGGTATCGGGGCGAGCATAGAAGCGGTCAAGCGCCTGTTTTGCCTTTTCGTTATAGAGGAACGCCCCGGCCCATCCTTTGGCGGAGCCCAGCACGTCGGAGTTCGAGAAGCCGCCCACGAAGACGATCATGTTCACATCTTCCAGCGTCTCGCGTCCCTCGATCAGGTCGGTCATATGCACATCCTTGACATCCATTCCGGCCAGGTACATGATCCATGCCATCTCCCGGTCGCCGTTGACACCCTTTTCCCGGATAATGGCGGCTTTCACACCGCTGCGCCCCGTACGCTTGGCCTCGAGGCCATATTGCGACAACCGCCCCGTGAATCCTTCCGGGAAGCGGAAATGCAGTTCCTGATTCTTATAGTTCGTAAAGCGCTCCAACGCCTTCTTTGCCCCGCTCTGGCGACGGTCGAGCAGGTAGGAACTCCGATACCATGTATCCCGCAGTTGGTCGATCATCAGGTCGAACTGCACACCGTAGTTCTCCACGCTGAACTTCCGCTGCTGGTTCAC
Source organism: uncultured Rikenellaceae bacterium (assembly GCA_944414825.1). Taxonomy (GTDB): domain Bacteria; phylum Bacteroidota; class Bacteroidia; order Bacteroidales; family Rikenellaceae; genus CALYBN01. Next base: position 913 of record CALYBN010000099.1, on the reverse strand, counting down.
CTCGCCGATCGTCACGGCCCGCACGCCGGCTGCCGCCAGCATCTCACACACGGCCGCTCCGTCCGCCACCTGCAACACGAGCGAGGGGCGTTCGCTGAAGAGCACCTTCACAATATCCTTCTCGCCCAGTGCATCCAGCGTCAGCGTCAGACCGCTGCGGTTGTCTGCGAACGTCATCTCAAGCAGTGCCGTGATCAAGCCTCCGGCCGAGATGTCGTGTCCAGCCATCACGCGCCCCTCGGTAATCAGCATCTGCACGGCCGCAAAAGCCCGTGCGAAATACTCCGCATCCTGCACTGTCGGCACATCCATGCCCACACGTCCGGTGATCTGGGCAAAGCTGCTGCCTCCCAGACGGAAGGCATCGTTGCTCAAGTCGACATAGACGATCTGGCTCGGACGATGTTTCAGGGCCGGCGACACACATTTCCGCACGTCGCTCACCTCGCCGGCCGAAGTGATGATCACCGTACCGGGGGCATAAACCTTATCACCGTCCTTATATTTTTGCGTCATCGAGAGCGAATCCTTTCCCGTGGGGATATTGATTCCCAATGCCACAGCAAAGTCACTGGCCGCCTGCACGGCCTCATACAACCGGGCATCCTCGCCGGGATTTTTGCAGGGCCACATCCAGTTGGCACTCAGCGACACACCCTTCAGTCCATGTGCCAGCGGCGCAAACACAATATTGGTCAGCGACTCGGCAATTGCCAGCACCGATCCTTTGGCCGGGTCGGCCAGAGCCGCCACCGGAGCATGCCCCAGAGCCGTAGCCATACCGCTGCGTCCCTGATAATCCAACGCTACCACAGCACAGTCATTCAACGGGAGCTGCACGCTGCCGGCGGTCTGCTGCAGGGCGATACGCCCCGTCACCGAACGATCGACCTTATTCGTCAGCCAGTCCTTG
>CALYBN010000098.1 GCA_944414825.1 uncultured Rikenellaceae bacterium | reverse complement strand
CCATACAACGGAAGCGAATCTGAATCTCGCCATTGTTGATCGCATGCTCAAAGGTCATGTTCTGGTCAACCAGATGATGGGTCGTATTGACCATTTCATGGGTGTAGGAGATAGGTTCCCCCTCGACCTCGGTCGACAGAAGCGGAGCCCCAACTTTCCATTCGCCACCATCGTAGTACTCCAGCATCCAATACTTCATACCGGTGCCCGAGGCACGAGCATGGAACTTGGCATTTATTACGGTTCCGGCCGGGATCGTCACGTTCGGAATCGTAAACAGCCACCAGTCGCCAGGCCATCCGCCCGTAATGTACGGTTCTCCGGCGGTATTCTGACGAGCGATCTTTTTGTTCACATCGAGCGCCGGATCACAATTGCTGATGTAGCTGATATACCCCGTCCCAACGGCAGCAGGCATCTTGTTATCCACAACAAATTCATCAACGTTAACTCCCTTGGCAAACTGCCACTGAGCCAGGATCGCCTGGGTCTTGATGCTCTTCTCGTAGCTCTGTCCAAAGTGATCGGTCACAACCACCTTCACCGTCGATCCCGGCACCTGGGTAATAACAGAGAACATGTGGGCATTGCTGTTGGTCAGGTAGGTGCTGTTCGGGCTGCCGGGCTCGTGAGCCGGTTCGAGCACCTTCTTCTGCCAAGAATAGTGAACCGGATCTTTGCGATAGACGCGGGTAGCGGTCAACGGAGTGTCATTCTCTGTGACGGAGACGGTCCAGTTCTCGTCCCAGTTCCAGACGTTGATCAACAGTTCGTTCGTCTTTCCACCGAGCGCACTCAGATAGGCTTTGTCCACCAAATTCATGTCATAGATGGCGAATTGCTCGTTGCGATCCACCTCGATCCCCTTATAGTACCATTGCACGTCGGTACCGGTAAACTTAAATACACCGTAACCCGTCGGAGAACCGTCGCGGCACATGTCATAGGCGGCACCTCCATTGGCGCTTTTCACATTAAACCACCAAGTTCCGCAGACGGCGGCCACGTTGTGTTCGCGCACACCCGAGACGATCGTTGCATGATGGTTATTATGCGTATGACCAGTGAGGAATTCCACCTGGTAGCCCTGCAACAGCGAGAGCAGTTCATTACCACCGGGCAGCGTCACGGCAGGCTCCAGCCCGGCGCTAGTCATGGGCGCATGCATGGCCACAACGACCTTCTTCGACTTATCCACATATTTCAGGTCTTCGGCGATCCATGCCATCTGCCAACGCTGAGGATCCGACGTGCCGTTCAAGCCGATGGTCTCGATACGGCTGCCTCCGTTATAGTTGTCATACTGGTCGTTATCCAGCACGATGTAGTGGATATCGCCGATGTTGAACGAATAATAGGTCGGTGCAATATGCTCCTTAAACGGTTTCTCGGTCAGGAAGTCTCCCAGGACCTTCGGATCGTTGTCGTGGTTACCGATCACGTTGAAGATCTGGCAGGGGAAATCCTTCATCAGATCCTTGTAGTTGGGCAGCTGGTAGCGCACCTCGACCATATTCTCCGGCGAGCTCATATCCTTATACCAGAAGGCATCCCACGTGATATCGCCCAAGCATAGGGCATAGACATTGGTGTACTGTCCCATCTCGGCCGTAATATCAGGAATAAACTTATCCTTATACTGATCCAGGTCGGAATATTTACCGGCCGTATTAGGCGTTTTGCTGGCCAGATGAAGGTCCGTGAAGACCATCATCACATGGGACTGGTTGCCACCGGGGACTTCGGTCAAGGCAAAGTCGTGCTGTTCGTTCGCCTCACCGGTAAGCGTCTGGCTCAGTGCCGGGAAAGCAGAATAGCCCGCCTGGCTCTCGATGTTATAACCCGAGGGAATGGAAATAAAGACGTAGCCCATCTGTTTCTCGGAAGCCAGGTAGTAGATACCATTCTCGTCGGTCTTCGTTACCAGTACACCATCCGAAACCACCACATTCGGGATGGCTTTCTTACCGCAGAACACACGCCCCTTGACGGTCATGCCGTTCACGTCAGGAATCGCCGGGAAGTGGGCCTTCTGGATGGTCATCTCACCCAGCACCTGCTGTTTGTTATAGCGTTTCAGGATCAACTCGTAGTCACGAAGTATGATCGTCTGAGGAATGATGATCGTCACATGATCGTCAGTCACTTCGGTGATTTTGGCCTGGAAGCACTGTGACTCATCTTCGGCCGCCTCGGCTGCCGTCGGGCGGAAAATAAAGATATCGTACTTATCGAACCCCGTCCCTTGAATGGTCAGCGGGTCCTCGGGAATGAAAACTTCACTCGCGTCGGGCATCACCACGTCCTCGATGAAGACGGCGGGGATGACCTCCTCGACGGTAGGCTTGGGCTTATTCCAGGTCGGGTCCTCCGTACAGCCGGCCCCCACGATCAGCAGGCTGGCCGCAACGAACAGGTACAGCAATCGGGATTTTATCAATCGGTTCATATCCTTCTGTTTTTTATGATGTTTTGTGGGCTAACTGGAACCGGTTCCGGACCTTCCGTGCGGGACCGGCTCCGCCAACCCTATTTACCGGGCTCGCCCGGACTAATTAACCTTTTTCTTGAGACTCATATAGATCATACGGTTCGTACCTCCGGCAGCTATCACGCCTTTGTTGTCCACACGCTCGTCGGAAGAGATCCGGCAACGGATAAACAACGTCTGCTGATTCTTCGCTCCGTCGGGAAGTTTGAAGGCGAATACCTTTGGACCGGGCGTCACTTCCCAGTTACCGGCGATGTAGTCTGCCACGTACACCCACGGACCGGCTTCCGAAGTAGCCCATTCCAGCGCGTACGGACCCGGACCCGACTGAGAGCTGGTGGTCGAGAAGCAAACATACAAGTCGTCCGTCACCCCGGCCGAGGTGGTCTTGAAGATCCACGCCCGTTCGGTCTTGGCCAGCGGCACACTTGCATCGTCACGGCCCCAGCCGGAGCAGTTGGCTGAATAATAGCCCTTTTCTGAACCGCTTACGGCAGCTTCCACGCGGATATAAGCAGCACCGTTATAGATCCGGAAATTGGCACTCGAATTGATCACCGTCTTCGGAGCAATGTTCACATACAGTTCGCCGGTACCCACGACCGGAACCAGAACCTGTCCATCGGGCAGTTCTGCCGGCCAGTAGAACTCGGTCATCGGAACGTAGCGCCGCGGATCGGAGGTCTTCTCCCGGTCGTAGATGTTCCGCATACGGAGGGC
>CALYBN010000097.1 GCA_944414825.1 uncultured Rikenellaceae bacterium | reverse complement strand
CAACCGTTGTTAATGCAAGCATTTTTTTTTTTTTTTTCGAGGACAAATTACGGTACAAACATGCGGCTCTCAGATCTCAAACCCGGCCAAACGGCCATCATTCTCAAGGTACTCGGACACGGTGCTTTCCGCAAACGAGTGATGGAGATGGGATTCGTACGCGGGAAAAGCGTCTCTGTCCTGCTCGACGCCCCACTGAAAGACCCGATCAAATACAAGATCATGGACTATGAGATCTCCCTGCGCCGCAGCGAAGCCTCCATGATCGAGGTCATCACCAATGAAGAGGCCAAATCGTTAGTTTGCGGCGCCGAAAGCACCTGTGTGGTGGCAGATAAGGAGGTCGAGCAGGTGATCGACCATTCGAAACGCACGATCAACATCGCCCTGGTGGGCAATCCCAACTGCGGGAAGACCTCGCTGTTCAACGCCGCATCGGGCAGTCACGAGCATGTGGGAAATTACAGCGGCGTGACAGTTGACGCCAAGAAGGGAAGTTTCAACTATCGCGACTACCACTTCGTGATCTACGACCTGCCCGGAACCTATGCCCTCTCGGCCTATTCACCCGAGGAGCTTTACGTACGGCAGCATCTGGTGGAACAGGCTCCGGACGTAGTGGTGAACGTCGTGGCGGCCTCGAACCTGGAGCGCAACCTGTATCTCACCACGGAGTTGATCGACATGGACTGCACGACCGTAGTGGCACTCAACATGTTCGATGAGTTGGCCCAGAGCGGCGCCGTATTCGACTACGGCGCACTGGGACGCATGCTGGGCGTACCGATCGTTCCTACGGTCTCGCGTAGCGGCAAGGGAATCGACAAGTTGTTCGACACGATCATCGATGTCTACGAAAACCGCGACGCCACGGTCCGCCATATCCATATCGCCCACAATCCAGTGATCGAGACGGCGATCGATGCCGTCAAAAAAGGGATCAAACTCGATGGCAACGTCCGGCGGCACTTCGCCCCCCGCTATCTGGCCATCAAGTTGCTGGAGGATGACAAGAACATCAAAGAACTGTTGGCCGGCGAAGCCCACTATCCGGAATGGATCGCCGTGCGCGACCAGCAAGTGCAAAATATCGAGCGCACGCTGGGCGAGGATGTGGAAACGGCCATTGCCAACGACAAATACGGTTTCATCTCCGGCGCCCTGAAAGAGACCTTCAAACCGGGCGACAAGGATGAGCAGCAGACTACACGTATCATCGACTCGTTTGTCACGCACAAACTGTTCGGGTTCCCGATCTTCCTGCTGCTGATGTGGCTGATGTTCGAGGCAACGTTCACCCTGGGGTCCTACCCCATGGACTGGATCGAGGCTGGCGTCGCGGCACTGGGCAATCTGATCCAAACCTACATGCCCGACGGCGTTCTGAAGGATCTGATCACGGACGGCATCATCGGTGGCGTGGGCGGTGTGATTGTCTTCCTGCCCAACATATTGATTCTGTATCTGTTCATCTCATTCATGGAGGACTCGGGCTACATGGCCCGCGCGGCCTTCATCATGGACAAGATCATGCACCGAATCGGACTGCACGGCAAGTCGTTCATCCCGCTTATCATGGGCTTCGGCTGCAACGTGCCGGCCATTATGGCCACACGTACGATCGAAAGCCGCAGCAGCCGGCTGATCACGATCCTGATCAATCCGTTCATGTCGTGCAGCGCCCGTCTGCCGATCTATATCCTGCTGGTGGGGACTTTCTTCCCGAAGCACTCCAGCATCGTATTCCTAAGTCTTTATGTATTGGGAATCCTGATCGCCATTCTGACCGCCAGGCTGTTGCGCCGGTTCCTGTTCAAAAAGGACGAAACGCCCTTCGTCATGGAACTGCCTCCCTACCGGATGCCGACAGCCCGCTCGACAATGATCCACATGTGGGAAAAGGCAGCGCAATATCTTCGCAAGATGGGGGGTATCATTCTGGTTGCGTCGATCATTGTCTGGTTCCTGAGCTACTACCCTCGGCCCGAAGCAACACAGACTACGCAACCCGCAGCCAGCGAACAGATCGCCACCACCACGGCACAGAACTTCACTGAGAGCACACATATCGAAAGTTCAGGCGCTGCGAATACCAATACGGTCGAGGAGACACAAGAGGGAATTACGGACGAGACAACACTTCAGTTCGAACAGCAGCGGAACTCCTACATCGGCCGTATCGGCCAGTTTTGTGCACCGGTGGTCGAACCGCTGGGATTCAACTGGAAGATGAGTGTGTCGCTCCTCACGGGTATGGCGGCCAAGGAGCTGATCGTAAGTACGCTGGGCGTTCTATATACCGGTGACGACAGCGAAGACACAACAACCCTCTCCCAGAAACTGCAAGCGATCAATCCCCACACCGGGAAACCGGATTTCACACCGCTGACAGCCCTCACGTTCATGGTCTTTGTCCTGATCTACTTCCCGTGTATCGCCGCCATGACGGCCATCGCACACGAAAGCGGCAGTTGGAAATGGGCCTTATTCTCACTGGTTTACAACACCGTGGTAGCCTGGATTGTAGCCTTTAGCATCTACCGCATCGGACTGTTATTCATCTGACCTAGCCAAAGGAACCCTCATGACACAACAGATTCTCGTCTATCTGATCGTCACTGCAGCCGTGGTTTATGCGATCCGACATATCCGCCGAGTGATCCGCCGCGGAGCAGATCCTTGTAACGGCTGTGCTGGCTGTGCCGGACGGTCGGAAGCGGAGCGGAACAAGCAACAATGTCCTAAAAAAGAGGAGATCGCATGCGACTGCAACGGTCCCTGTAACAACCGGCCAAGGGACAAGAAAATATAAGCCCCAAAATCGGAAGGAATCCGCAGGGCTGAAATCGGGAAAGACTCAAAAGCCTATTTCACAAAATCGGCACTTCCCAACAGATCGTCAAGCAACCCCTGGCAGGCATCCTCAAGGACATCAAGCACGTATTCAAATCCATCCGCCCCTTCGTAATAGGGATCCGGCACGTAGCTGATCTCATATTTACGCGCAAAATCCCGCATACGGTAGATCTTATCCAACCCCTCCAGGTCGTAGGCCATACGGGAAACCCGTTCATAATTGGCATCATCCATCACAATGATCCGGTCAAACCGATCGAAATCCGCCGGCCGGATCTGACGGGCACGATGTGTCAACTGGTACCCCCGATGCGAAGCCGCCACACGCATCCGGGGATCGGGCAGATCTCCGCTATGGCCTCCGTACGTACCGGCCGAATCAACCATAAGCCGATGCGATACCCCCTGCCGTTCGGCCAATGCCCGTAAAATAGCCTCTGCCGCCGGAGAACGGCATATATTTCCCAAACACACAAACAAAATCCGCCACTCCTTCTGGGGCACACGGCCCTCGGGCTTCGCACAATCCATCGTCATATCCTTCAAATTATCAGCCATCATTTCAGTTTTATCATCCGCAAAGATAGAGGTTTCCATTCACATCACAGGACCCTTGCACATAAAATCCAACAGGTCTTTTTCTCTTTGCTTTAGAATATCACCGGAAACCAACACCGTTTTCATAATCTCGACACAAAGAAGGCATCCTTTTTGTTATCTCCTACCTCAACATATCCCGACATAAATTGTAAAGACAGATATGATCTTATTACGAACCTTCTAAAACGAGAACTATGAAAAAAATGCTACTCGCGGCAATGGCCGTTTTCGTTGTATGCGGAGCATTCGCACAACGGAACTACCATGGGCAGGCTTCGTTCCAGTGGGGAGCGAAAGCCGGCCTCAACATCTCCAAACTCACGAACCTGGGAGTCGATATGAAACCCAGTATCTATGCAGGCGTCTTCGCCGAATTCGGCGTCACCCACTGGATGGGCATTCAGCCCGAACTTGTCTACTCCCGGCAAGGTTTCAAAACGGAGTTCGAAGGCATCTCTCACAAATTCCGGTACAACTATCTGAATCTGCCGATTCTGGCCAAATTCTACATTTGGGACAAATTGAGCTTCGACACCGGTCCCCAGTTCGGCATCCTGCTCAATGCAACAGACAAATACAAACAAGACGGGGAAAAGACCAAAGCCGACATTGAAGATGCCAAAAATTTTGACGTATCGTGGGCGCTGGGTGTCAGTTATCGGTTCGGCGGGAATTATGACATTTCGTTCCGCTACAACCTCGGTCTCATGAAAGTTCACGACATAGAGGGCGACAAGCCCAAAAACAGTGTCATCCAGATCGGTATGGGCTATCGGTTCTAAAAAAGCACGAAAAATTCACAAAAAAACAATATAGGCGGGATATTATCCCGCCTTATTTTTATTATATTTGTTGTATTATTTAATTCAATAAGTCAAACTCAAAAATTCATCGACTATGAAGAAAACTTTTTTGGCATTGGCTGCGCTTCTGATCGTCAGCGGAGTATCGGCACAATCTTCCGCTTTCGAGTGGGGTGTCAAAGGTGGACTCAACATCTCGGGAATTACGCACAATGACCTCAACATGAAACCCAGTTTCTATGTAGGTGCATTTGCAGAATTCAACATCAATGATTTCCTCGGAATTCAGCCGGAAGTGCTCTATTCTCGTCAAGGCGACAAGTACAGTTCGGATGGAGCTACTCTGTACAATCGTTTCAATTATTTGAATATTCCGGTCTTGGCAAAAATCTATCTGTTGGATGCCCTGAGTCTTGATTTGGGTCCGCAATTCGGCTTCCTGCTCAATGCGCAACAGAAGGTCAAAGATGACGATCATAAAGTAAAATCGGATATTGACGGAGCAAAGAACTTCGACGTATCGTGGGCCATGGGCGTTAGTTACAGATTTTTGGGTAATTTTGACGCATCGGTTCGCTACAACCTCGGCCTGACCAAACTGGCCGATAGCCCGGGAGATAAACCTAAAAACAGCGTTATCCAAATTGGTATCGGATACAGATTCTAACAGAATCACACCGACACAATTCAGAAAACATACAAAAAGGCGGATACTCCCGCGGGAGCCTATCCGCCTTTTTTATTGGAGGACCGACCGAAAGTAATGAGAAAAATTATATTGGCATTTTTTGGATTCACCCTCACGCTGGGCTCTTTTGCCCAAGGAAACGGCTCCCGGGGCAAACATATTCTAGAACAACCCGAAACGACCGCACAGATAGTTTATTTCGGAGTGAAAGCGGGTATGACAGCAGCCAACCTATCCAAGTTGGGTGGGACCATGAAGCTCAGTTTATATGCCGGAGGATTCGCTGAATACCCCCTATCTCATACGATTTCGCTCCAGCCGGAAATCATCTACTCGCGTCAAGGTTCTTATAACTCAAAGAATCTTACCATATACGGCCTTGCCGAAGGTGAAAAGACCCGAATGTGGGTGCGCACCAATTATATAAACGTCCCGGTGATGGTAAAAGTCCGCTTCTCTAGAAACTGGAGCCTGGAGGTAGGGCCACAAGCCGGTTTCATGTTGAACGCACGGGCTCGGATCCAAAGCGACGGTAGGTCATTCACCATCGGCATAGAGGATGCCGTCCGACAACTTCAGAAATCCATCACCATCAATACGCTCGATTTCGCAATTGCCCTCGGGTTGAACTATCGTCTCTACGACAAAGTAGAACTGAATGCCCGTTTCAACACCAGTCTCAGTCCGGCTTTCCGATACGAAGGAGAAAAAATGCGCAACCGAGTAGCACAACTCGGTATCAGTTACTTCTTTTAAGCTCTCTCGCGACACTCGTTTATACTCTTGCGGGCCGCGCTTAACACCAAGTTCTAGCACTCAACGCTGCCGGACCGAGAAAACCGGGCCGCAAAAGCAGAACCGCCTTACCCAAACGACCATCATCTTGCGGGATCCAATACCTGCCGCATCATGATGGCTATTTTTTTGTCCCATACCACAAACAGGGCAAATCGAATCACATTCGGGCACAAACCGACAGGCTTTTCACAATTGCACACTCTTTGCATTCGGGACAAGCACGACTCGATCGTGATACGTTCAATCTCTAATCTCGAAGTATATGGATGTAAAGAAAAACACTGGGTTCAAGCTGAGTGTGATGACACTCGCAATTATGAACATCACCGCCGTGGTGAGTCTGCGAGGCTTGCCGGCCGAAGCCGTCTACGGACCTTCATCGGCGTTCTACTACCTGTTCGCAGCGCTCGTATTCCTGATCCCGACCGCATTGGTTGCCGCAGAACTGGCCGCCATGTTCGCCAACAAGCAAGGCGGTGTTTTCCGCTGGGTGGGCGAGGCCATGGGCCCCCGCACCGGCTTCCTGGCCATCTGGCTGCAATGGATCGAAAGCACCATCTGGTATCCGACCGTTCTGACTTTCGGAGCCGTTTCGATCGCCTTCATCGGCACGAACGAGGTGCACGACATGACACTGGCCTCCAACAAACTCTTCATGCTGGTCGTGGTACTGGCCATCTACTGGATCGCCACGTTCATCTCCCTGAAGGGACTGGACTGGGTCGGCAAGATCGCCAAAATCGGAGGTATGGTCGGCACAATCATCCCGGCCGGACTGCTCATCCTGCTGGGAATCATCTACCTGGCCTCCGGCGGGCATAACAACATGGAGATGAGCCAGGGGTTCTTCCCCGATCTCTCGAAACTGGACAACCTTGTCCTGGCCTCCAGTATCTTCCTCTTCTACGCCGGTATGGAGATGATGGGTATTCACGTGATGGATGTGAAGAACCCCACCAAGAACTATCCGAAGGCCATCTTCATCGGTTCGCTCATCACGGTGCTGATCTTCGTACTGGGGACCTTCTCGCTGGGCTTCATCATCCCGGCCAAAGATATCAACCTGACGCAAAGTCTGCTGATCGGATTCGACAACTATTTCCAGTATCTGAAGATGAGCTGGGCCTCGCCCATTATTGCCATCGCCCTGATGTTCGGCGTACTGGCCGGCGTGCTGACCTGGGTGGCCGGCCCGTCGAAAGGTATCTTCACGGTGGGCAAGGCAGGCTATCTGCCGCCATTCTTCCAGAAGACCAATAAGATCGGCGTGCAGAAGAACATTCTGATGATCCAGGGTGCCATCGTGACCGTACTGGCCCTGCTGTTCGTGGTGATGCCCTCCGTGCAGTCGTTCTACCAGATCATGTCGCAGTTGACCGTACTGCTCTATCTGATCATGTACCTGCTGATGTTCGCCTCGGCCATCGT
>CALYBN010000096.1 GCA_944414825.1 uncultured Rikenellaceae bacterium | reverse complement strand
CGGAAGAGTTGACAGCCGCAGTGAAAGCCGTGATTGAACAGGTTGGAGCAACTTCTATGAAGGATATGGGCAAGGTGATGGGCGTTGCTTCCAAACAACTGGCCGGTCAGGCCGAAGGGAAAGATATCTCGGCCAAGGTCAAGGAACTTCTTGCTTAGATTGAGGAAGAATAGGACGGCGGTACGCGCTGCAACTAGGGCCAACGAGGTGTGGATACTATTGCGTCAGCTGCCGACCCTGCAAGGAAAACGAACAATCGCGCAATTTGTTAATTGCGGGATTGTTCGTTTTTGTGCCCTGAATCAGGCAGGATATATTCTCTTTTTTAACTCTTAATCTTCATCAGGATCGTACCCTTTTTTCATGATCTCCACTTCGAAAATCAGTGGTGTATAGGGTTGAATTACCGTATAGGGATCGGTCTCTTCGGTCGTCGTAGAGGTTGAGGTGGAGTAGAACGGATAATAGTAATAGGGGTTGGAATATCCGTAATAATAGTAATCATAGTAGTTATTATAGTAGTTGTTATAGTAGTAGTTGTAATAGTAATAATCGGAATAATCACTGCTACTGCTGTTTGCAACGATATTCCCGGTCTCTCCGTAACCGTACGTCGAGGTGAAAATCATGCGGAACTTCGCACCGTAGCGCAATTTCAGGTTCTTTTCGGTCGAACCGGCCATGGCGTTCTGGAAGGCTGCAATTACCGATGAGTTGTCATACAGAAGAGCATTAAGGGCAGAGGTCGGTTCGGCATGGAATTTCTCCTTGTAGGCCGTACTGTCGTTGGTGTCGACGATGAAGCCGTCGAGGAATCGTCCCGTATATTTGTAGTAGATCGTCGAGTCGACATTGATGGTGTCCTGATCGGCCGGACCCTGCTCCAGAATCTCGAGATACATGTTCGGTTTAAGCGTATCGCCCACTTCCATGCCCCACTTGTTCACGGCATAGTTCTTTACCTCTTCGTTTTCGTAGGCCGTAGGGTCGGGAACTACCTCCTTGATAACCATCTCGATGATGGCCGGTACGTTGCCGCTCAGAGCGTATTGTCCTTCGTAACCGTTCGAAAAACTGGTCCCGTAGTTCTGATATCCCAAGGTCGAGGGTACATAGATACGTACGCTGTCGCCTACCTTCATCTGTGGCAGAATGTAGTTTTGCCCGATGGTCAGACCGTTGTAGTTGTTCATGATCAGATACTGCGGCACATAGTGCGTGTAGTAGGTGAAGGTTCCCTGACGCCTGGCGTCGTTCTCATAGCGTGTCATGAACAGATCGCGTTGCAGACTCTCTCCGCGGTAGTTCAGACGGATCCAGTCGCCGGTTTCTGGAACATCTCCATCGCCTTCCGCGCGTCCCAACCATTCCACGTACATCCCGTTGTCGAGCCGCTGGACTTCGATCCCCTTGTCGATGATGTTGAGTTGCATCCACGCATCAAAAGAACGCTGCTCTTTCTCGTAATAACTTTCCGATTCGGTTTTTGCGCAGGACCCCAGGTAGAGCACGGCGGCCATCAGCAGAACGGTGCGGAAAACGGTTTTCATATCTTTCGGTTACTCTTTTATGACGTTCACGATATTCAGTATGTATAGCACGGCGGTATTCGGTTCGAGTACCCCCACGTATTTGTCGTCGTATGCTAGATCGGAGCTGATCAACAGTTGCACCGAGTCGCCCAGACAGCAACCTGACAGCCCGCGGTTCAGTCCTGAGATGAGCGATGTCTTCCCCAGTTTGATCTTTTGGGGACCATAGGGCCACAACTCCGGGTTGAGCCCGTATTTGGCCAGTGTGTCGATCGTGTCCGGGCGATTGGAGAAGTAGCATGACGAGGCCGGTGATGAGTCGAACGTGTAGGCTTCGAAATAGAAATAGACCGAATCTCCCGGCGAGATCACCGGAGCCGTATCATAACCTTCCCGATCGCTGTTGACGACACATTTGTAGACTCCGTTCTGAATCGAGTAATCCAGATTGTGGGAGTTGAAATAACTTTCGAAACTGCTTCTTTGGCTGGATATGTCGTTATCGACCGTCCCGCTGCAACCACAGGTCAGTGCACATGTCAGCGCTAAGGCACAAAGAAGGCTCGGTTTCATCTCCTACACACGGATTTAATCGTGCAAACATACGCAATTTTTTGCCCAAAAGCAAACGTTTGCGGCATGATACTATATACAATTAACTCCGCTTGCCGTTTTTTATTGTGCGGCGTTGTGCGTTTCGATGAAATATTTCTGAGATTTCAGCAGATTACGCGATTGCAGTACCATGGTTTTCGTCTCGGTCAGGATGTTCAGATAGAGCATGCTGGCTTTCGTACTGGAGGCCTTGGCCTTGATGCGTTTGAGCTGATGCTTGATGGCGGTGGCGATCTGCTCGAACAGGTCGTCACGCATGCGCAACACTTGTTCTATATCGGTGAAGTCATTGCTCTTGAGCATGTCGTTGATCCGGTTGTAGATCTTGGCCACGTCGTTATTGATCTCCATCAGGTCGTCCACCTGCTCTTTGGTCAGGCCTTCGTGGTTGTTGTCGATATGGTCGAAACAGGGGCGTGTGATGTGTACCAGCGCTTTAGTCACTTCGCTGATGTAGTCCACCATCTGCACGTAGTAGTGGCCGCTGTCGATGTAGTTGTCCTGGAGTTTCTGCAGCGTGGGAAGTACCTCATATTTGCGTTCTCGGGCCTGGTAGAACAACTCGTTCGACTCCTTGAGCATCTTGCGCAGCGTCTTGCGGTCTTCGTTGAAGACGCCGATCAGCGTATCTTTATAGATCTGCGTGGCCTTCTCCATGGTTTCGCACACCTCGGCCGTGCAGCGCTTCAGAATTTGATCCGTATCTTCGTTGCTGTCGAGACGCCGCTGCTGATCCTGCACCTTTGCTTCGCGTTTCTTGTGCATGATGTTGCTCTGGATGATCATGTAGCCGCACAGCAGTGCCATCAGGATCACGGCCACCGTACCTCCGTACATCAGGGCCAATGTTACGACGAAGGCCAGGACGAAAGCGATCAATGCCGTGATGAACCATCCCGAGATGACGGTCAGTACGCCCGTGATGCGGTATACGGCGCTTTCGCGACCCCACGCCTTGTCGGCCAGTGAGCTTCCCATGGCCACCATGAAGGTGACGTAGGTGGTCGAAAGCGGCAGTTTCAGCGACGTTCCCACCGTGATCAGAATCGAGGCGACCATGAGGTTCACCGTAGCCCGGATCATGTCGAACGGGGCTTTGTCCTGCTCGTTGGAGCGCAGCGGGATAAACCGTTTTTCGATAGCCCGCAGAGCGGATTGCGGCATGATCTTTTCGTAGTTCTTGTTGGCTGCCAAGGCCAGGCGCACGATCGATCGGGACAGCAGCGTCGATCCGAAACGCTCCACGCCTTCATCTTGCTTGGCAAGGTTTATCTCGGTGTCGCTTACGCTTTTAGCTTTTTTGGAGGTCCAGAGCGTGATGACCATGATGATGCCCGAGAGCAACAGCAGTGGCAGATTGGCCACGACGGGTTTCATCAGTTCGCCCATCAGCATGTCGGGACCTGTTCCGTGCGATGCGATCCGGAAAGCGTCGTAACCCGCGAAAGGCACACCGATAAAGTTAACCCGGTCGTTCCCGGCGAAGGCCAGCGCCAGCGAGAAGGTGCCGGCCAGGATCGTGATCTTCAAGATGTTGACCTTGAACAGGTGTTGCAGTATGGCCATGATCACGCTGCACCCGGCCCAGATCGTCAGCAACGAGAGGAACGTGTGGTGGTGCATGTAATCCAGCAGTTCGGGGCTGATCAGTCCGGTCGATTTCAGACCTTTGAACAGCGCGAAGTAGGTGATTGCCGTGAAGGCGATGCCGCACCACAGGAAGCCGATGCGTTGGAATACTTTATGATAACGGAACGTGAAAATCAGGCGGGAGATGAACATGATGACCGATCCGCAGACGAAAGCCAGTGCCACCGAAACCAGAATGGCCGAGATGAAGACCATCGTCTTGCCTGAATTGATGAATTTCGACAGGTCGGCGGCTGTCAGCCCATCGTCGCCGGCGATCTTGACCGTAGCTACGCCGATGGCGGCACCCAACAGTCCGAAAATCAGCGATACCGACGTGGAGGTCGGCAGTCCGAAGGTATTGAACAAGTCGATCAGGATGACGTTGGCGAACATCACTCCCAGAAAGAGCATCATGACCTCCGCGAAAGTGAATTGCGTGGGGTAGAACACACCGCTTCGGGCTACTTCCATCATGCCGCTCGAGGTGAGGGCGCCGATCATGATACCGGCCGAGGCGACGATCAGAATCACGTAGCGCGGGGCGACTTTCGAGCCGATGGCAGAGTTGAGGAAATTGATGGCGTCATTGGCTACTCCTACCACCAGACCCGATACGGCCAGTGCTGTTAGGATGCCTACGATAATCACGTAAATAGAATCCATGAATTTTCAATTTTATATCAATTCGTCGGCAAAAGTAAAATTATTTTCGTAATATCCCCAGTGGGTTGCGGTTTGTTAACGATTCTTTAACATTGAGTTGCAGTTCGGTGTTTGGCTCTGTTGTCTCGGTAGGTAGAGGGGAACCGTATGGTACTTCGAACCTAAATGTCTTACAGTTTCTTCAGTGAAAGCCGGATCACCTCCTCGACCGGGGCATCGGGATGCTCTTTCAGAACAGTGCGCAACACCTTTTCCGAGGCGGCTTTGGGGAAGCCGAGCATCGTGAGGGCAGCCAGTGCTTCCTGGTAGTTCTCGTCCTCGGCACTTGCGGGCAGATGGGGCGTGGTCTCTTCCGTGAGGCAGCCCGTGATCTTGTCGCGCAGTTCCACGATGATCTTTTGCGCCGTTTTCAGTCCCAAACCTTTGACGTTCTTGAGCAGCGTGGCGTTTTCGTGCGAGATGATCCCGGCCAGCTCCCGGGGAGCATAGGTCGAGAGGATCATCCGGGCCGTGTTGCCACCCACGCCCGAGACGCCGATCAACATCCGGAACAGCTCCCGCTCCTGCCGCGTGGCGAAACCGTAGAGCACCTGGGCATCTTCCCGTACGATGAAATGGGTGTAGATGCGGGCCGAGGTGCAGTGTTCGATCTCGGTGTAGGTCTGGAGCGAGATGGTGAGGTAATAGCCTACGCCACCCGCCTCCACGACGGCATAAGTGGGCGACAGCTCCGTGATTTCGCCTTTGATATATTCATACATGATGCCGGAATTTAATATTTAGACAGTTTCTCTGACAAAATTAATCAAACAAAAAGAAAATTTATATCTTTGCCCATAATTAATCAAACTTTAACTCCACATTATGAGAAAATTTTTATTCATAGCTTCTGTTGCGGCGTTGTCCCTGTTCGGATGTAAAAATAATGGTGGCGGAAATGCAACGACCTCTGCTACAGATTCATCAGCCGTGAATCGTGTGGTCAGCAGTCAGGTGGCTTACATCAACATGGACACGTTGATGCGTAATTACGACATGTTCCTCGATCTCAGCTCTGCGCTGGAAGAGAAGGCCAAGAAGGCTGATTCGGAACTCAATGCCAAGGGTCGCAGCCTGGAGAAATCGCTGGCCGATGCTCAGGAGAAGGTTGACCGTGGATTGGTAACCCGTGCGCAGGCCGCTCAGTTGCAGGAAGATCTGCAGAAACAGCAGGAGAGTTTCCTCCAGCATCGCGATAAGGTGCAGGGCGAACTGGCCGAGGAGAACCAGGTGATGATGAACCGCATTTACTACAGCATAGAGAAATATCTCCAGGAGTTCAATAGCGATTACCGCTATGGAATGATCCTCAGCACGTCTGGCGGCTCGCCGGTGCTGAATGCCGATCCTGCGCTCGATATTACGGCCATCATCGTGAAGGGGCTGAACGAGCAGTATGCCAAGGAAAAAGGTCAGGCTGCGAAATAGAGATCAGACAGACATAACGGGCTCTTCGGAGCCGTAGGTGAGCCGCTCAAGAGGAGCGGCTCTTTTTTTGCGTCGGACAAATGCGGCAGTTTGCAAAAAAATAGTTTTCTTTGTGTGGATATTCGGGTCGTATGAAAAAAAACGTGAAAAATTATCTCAGGAGATTCAAGGAGTACCTTTCACCGGTATTCCTGGTGTCGTTGTTCCTGGCTCTGGTGTTGTGGTACCTCACCAAGTTGAGCTATACCTATACGGCGGAGGTCCCCGTTGAGGTGCAGGTGGCCGGAAATGAGTTTCAAGTGATGTGCGTGGCCGAAGGTAAGGGCTACCAGATCGTAGCCCACCGCTGGTTCCGCAAAGGTGCCGTGACATTGGGTCTCCATGAAGTGCAGACAACCCCGTCGGCAGTCAATCAAGGGTACTATGTGATCAGTCCCTTCTCGTTGCAGAACGCCATTTCGGTGCGAAACAGCGACCTGCGGATCATTTCGGTCGGCGAATTGCCGGAAATCAAGATAGACGATGTCCAGTAGCCCACTCAAGATAGGAATCACGGGCGGGATCGGTAGCGGTAAGAGTACCGTGTGCCGCGTATTTGCCGCCTTGGGCGTTCCGGTCTATGATTCCGATGCGCGGGCCAAGGCGCTCATGGAGAGCGATCCGACTCTCCGGGAGCAGATCAGCACGTTGTTGGGTGAGGAGGCGTATGCCGAGGGAAGGCTCGATCGGGCTTATGTCGCTTCACGGGTGTTTGCCGATGCCGGATTGTTGACGGAGTTGGATGGAATCGTACACCCTGCCGTGGGGCGCGATTTTGCAGCGTGGGCTGCCGGACAGACGGCCGATTATGTGTTGCTGGAGAGTGCCATCCTGTTTGAGAGCGG
>CALYBN010000095.1 GCA_944414825.1 uncultured Rikenellaceae bacterium | reverse complement strand
AGATTGGCGAAAAGGCACGCCAGGTGGGCGGACATGGGGGTATGGATTTCATTATGGATTACCGCCTGAGCTATTGCCTGCGCAATGGCCTTCCGCTGGACCAGGATGTCTACGATGCTGCCGAATGGTCCTGCCTGGTGGAGCTGACCGAGCGGTCGGTGGAGGCGGGGAGTGCTCCGGTCGAGATTCCTGACTTCACGCGGGGTGCTTGGGACAAACTGGATGGTTTGCAATTTGCCCGTTAGGATGGCATAGAATCTCGACCAGGATCGCGATCCTATCGGCGGGATTCAAACAAAGGAAACCGCTGGGAAATTTAAATTTCCCAGCGGTTTCCTTTGTTTGGCCTTTCAGCCGGCCTGTCTCGCTCCTCCCTGTTTCTGGGAAGTGCACAGGCCAATCGGATTACCACTCCTCGAAACGCAGATCCTTTTCAGGGTCTTGCCTCAAAATCAAGGTCTCCGTGACGCGGTAAGTTTTTCCGTCTTGTGTGAATTTGTAGGTCAATGCAAACTGAGGCCGTTCGCCCGTTGGGTCATATGTCCCGGAGGCCTCCGCTACAGTCGGATAGCCGCTCGGGGTCGTGATTGTGACCGGATATTTTCCGTCGGACCCGGCTTCAGAAGAGACCGTAAGCCACATTCCCGTTGGCTTCTGATCATCCGGCACTTGATTGGCAAATCCTGGACGCAGGACGGTTTGTGCTGAAACCGTAGAGAGGTCGCGTGTTATGTTTTTGCTGAGATCTTTCTCCTCATATGGGGTCGTTGTTACAGTTTCCCCCTGATCGTTCAGCTCTTCCAAGGTCCCTTGCACGTAATAGGTACCATGGTAGCGGCTGATGTACTTGATGGCGACAACCGTGTAATCCTTGGCCGGTAACAACTCGTTTCCACCGCTGTCATAGGAGCCACGGTTGATACTGTCCAGCGAACTCTCCACAGCTCGGAAGGGAAGAGCATAGTGTGTTCCGATAGCCTCTGGATCGGCATAGAATGCGTCGGTAAACGTGATACCGACATCGGCAATGGCCAAATTCGGATTCGAGACCCGGAATGTATTGGGATCGGATAATCGGTAGTAATTCTCCGGAAGGAGTGTTAATGAAGTTCCATCCAGCAAGGTCGGATCGATCGTGAAAGTGGCCCAGTCGTTTACGTTGACCGTCCTGCGTCCGCCGATCGACATTCCTACCCGGATCTCCATATTGCGACCCTCGATGACGGTTCTCAAAGGTTTTTGCGTCGAGAAGTAAGCAATGGTGTAGTCATAATCGGTCTCGTAATCGTTGTAGCAAGAGACCATGGCGAGAGCCGAGGCGAACAGAACGGAGAGAGGTTTGAGAAATGAGATGTATTTCATGATTTCATTGATTTTTATAAACTTTTGTTTATTCCCAACCGATGTTGTTGACCAGTTTCGGGTTTTTGATGATTTCGTCGTAAGGAATGGGGGCATAGTAGTAGCGGATATTCCCCATCTTTCGAGGTTCTACCTCCACAACCGAGTAGGAATATCCTGTGCTTGTCCGAGTTACCTCTACTCCTTTAACCGGTTCGTCGAGAGGGAGCAACCAGCGTCGCATATCGTAATAGCGCTGGTTTTCGAATGTGAATTCCAGCCGGCGTTCGTTCTGGATCAATTTCCGGAAACTATCTTTGCCTTCAGCCGCCACTTCATCCAGATAGGTGGTGTTGGTAATTCCTCCCGAGGACTTTCTCACTATCTTGATCACTTCATAAGCCGTATATTTGCAGTTTGGACCTTTGCCGTTGGGGCCCCAAGCCTCGTTGGCTGCTTCGGCATAGTTGAGGAATACCTCCGACTTGCGCAATAGCGGGTTGTAATGAATGGCATTCGAAGATTGTACGGGGTTGAGCATCCCCTCCTTCGTAGAGATGAATTTTGCCAAATAATAACCCGTGCGGCTGCAGTTGACGTTGAAGGTATAGGAATCGCGACCTCCGGGCGAGACATCGACAGGCTGTCCCGAAGTGCCGTATGTGCGTCCCTGATAGTAGACGTTCAGATCGAGTCGTTTGTCCCGATTGGCATACGGAGCATTCGGATCGACGTTTGCTCGTGGATCGTCGACCGGGAAACCATCGAGCGTGGGGAACGCATCGACCAGATTCTGCGTCGGAACAGTCTGAGCATTGCCGTAGTATGCTGGAGGGAAGTTGCGGTCTTCCAATACTTTGTTGTCGAAATATTTGCGGAAAACGAAATCGTCGGGTGTCCTATTCCCGGCATCGGCTATGTCCGTAGCTTGCAGGGCCTGAAAGTTTCCGAAACCATCCAGTTGCAACACGGAATCGGCAACCATAGCGGCATATTCCCACTTGTCTATGTAGGACGCCTCGTCGCTTATCGTGAAACTGCCCATTCCGGTAATCCGGGTGATGGCGTCGGGCTGATAGGCCGGACTGGCGGCATAAAGTGCTACCCGCGATTTGAGAACGGCGGCAGCAAATCGGCTGGCGCGACCCACGTTGGCGTCTCCGATTACCGGATCGCTGCCGGTATAGGTATCGGGTAACAATTCCATAGCACGATTGCAATCTGCAATAATCTGAGCGGCACATTCGGCATAGGTATTCCGTTGGAAATCATTTACTGCGGCAGCCTCTTCAGAGATGCTTTTCAGTACGATCGGATACCCGAGAGCTGCTCCCGAGGCGGTCTTGCCTCCATATTCCATCAACAGTTGAAAGTTCCACCAGGCTCGCAGAAAATAGGCTTCTCCTTCCAGACGCTCTTTGGTCCGTTGGTCGGTTTCCGTGTCGACGCGGTTGTAGACTGTTTTATCCGATAGTCCATTCTCCAGAAAACGGTGGATGTATTGCAGTTGTTTGTAACAGGTTCCCCAGTTATCCAGTGGATTGGTCGAAGTCGTAATACCTCCCATAGCGACTTTATAGATGCCTGAGCCATAGCGATTGGTTACGGCGTTGTCTGTAGCCGCATCGGAAAAGGTGGTGCCGTCGTCCGGGGAATACGAGATGGCCGAGTAGGCATTGTGCAGAACTCCTTCTGCCATTTCCGGAATACGCCACACGTCCTGATCTGTCCACTCAGCCTGCTGTTTCTCTTTCAGGACATCTTCGCATCCGGACAGCAGCCCGAGAATCAATAGTGTATAGAATATTTTGAACCGTTTCATGATCATATCAGATTTTAGAGAGTTAGAATTTGACGGTTATACCTGCCGTGATGGCCCGGATCAGCGGATAGTTTTCTACACCGGCATTGATTAACTCCGGATCCAGATCTTTAATCCCGGATAGTACGAACACGTTGCTTGCCCGGGCAAAGACTTTGATCTGGCGGCACAGAGCAACTGCTTTGCGGTTGTCCCACGTGTAGCTCAATTCTACGTTTTTCAGCCGGAAGAAATCTGCATTCTCCATCCAGAACGAAGAGTTTTGGAAGTTGTTTGTGCCAGCATAGGTCGTCAACCGTGGATAACTTCCCGTAGGATTGTTCACCGGATGATAGCGATCGGCAGCCAGGACCGAGTATTTATCTTCCTGACGGTTCCAGTAGTAATTGTTGTTGGTCCAGACATCGACACCGGTTTCTGCTACTCCCAGCATATAGAGACTCCATTGTTTGTAGCGGAGATTCAGTTCGATACCCAGATTGAGCCGTGGGAAAGAGTTCCCGATCATTGCTCGGTCGCGGTCGTCGATTTGTCCGTCTCCGTTGAGGTCGGCATAAGCGATGTCACCCTCTTGATAGGGGCCTAGGTATTGAGTCGGGTGGCTGGCTATCGCCACATCGCGTCCGAAAAGACCCAGAGCGCGATATCCCATCATGGCATCGGTCGGTTTGCCGATCATGTTCAGATATGTGTCGGGGTAGTTGATTTGGTTCCATTCCAGCAATTCGTTGCGAGACCACATTCCATTTACTCCGATCATGTAACCGAAATCTCCGATTTGCTGATTCCAGCGGATCGTAGCCTCGACTCCTTGATTCATCACGCGTCCCATGTTGCTGTTGCCATGGAAAACGCCGAGATAATTCCCGTATTCAGCTCCGTTGTAACCGATGATGTTCGAGCGCTCTTCATGGAAATAGTTGACCTCAGCGAATAGACGTTCCTGCAGGAATAACCCTTCGAGTCCGACGTTCCATTCGGTTGAACGTTCCCATTTCAGGTCGGGATTCCCGACACGGAGGAACGTAGTGACGATTTCTCCCGAAGTCTTGTTTTGTTCGCCTAGAGCCAGGTCGCCACCGTTGTCCCAGCCCGTGGCATAAAGCCGTGTGCCGGTACTGCCGTCATAGCCAAGGATGCCGAAACTGGCTTTCAGTTTCAGGAAATTGATTTGTGTATTTCCTTGCAGGAATTGCTCGTTGGAGAGAATCCATGCTCCTCCCACGGCGGGCGAGAAGAAGAACTTATTGCCTGATCCGAAGCGGTTGCTGCCCATGCAGGCCAGTGTTGCTTCGAGTAAGAGGCGGTTGTCGAAACCATAATTGAAGCGGAGAGTCGTGTTCGAGTTGATGATGTCTAGACTCTTGCCTTTGACCTCGTTTTTATAGTAATTGTATGCCAAGGCGGCACCGACGTCGTGTTTACCGAACGAACGATCGTATCCTGCCGTAGCACCCCAAGCGATTGTACGGAGGGTCTTTTCACCCAGACGCGATTGGTCGCTTTGAGGAACATACTTACGCATTTGGATAACTTGTAGCTGTTCCTCTCCGGCTTGATCGAGATAGGGAATCACGGCATAGGTGGCATGGACGTTTCGCTGCCCGTTCATAAAGTAGTTGTAATTGTCGAACGAGATACGGGCCGAGGCAGTCAGGCCTTTGGTCACTTTGTCCAGATTGAGATTGACGCCCAGATCAGCCTGGCTGTTTAGATTGCGTTCGTGAGAGAAGCCACCGTACATCATATCTGCATAGAGATTGTTGATTTTGTACAGACTGGCTCCGAATGCGGGGAATCCATCGTCATCGGGGACCATGCCGATAGCTTCCGGAGCTATCGTGAACGGATACTCATTGGGCCGTTGTGAATTGAGTAGAGGATAATAGTCTGCAGGAGTCTGGCTACCCCAATCCATCATATCGATTCGTGTCGCAATACCTCCTGCGATGCTCAGATAGTTGTTGATTTTCACATCGATACTGCCCCGGATGTTCAATCGGTCAAAATTGGTCGCCGGGCCCATCTTTTCATAGCCGCCACTGCCTGCGTAGCCCATGATCAGAGCATATCGGATGGCTTCATTACCGCCGATCAACTCTACTGTAGCCTTACGGAAGAGTGCCTGTTTCTTGACGAACTCATCAAAATAATCGGCGTTGGGATATAACAGATCGTTTGGACCGGTCGAATTGCGATATCCTTCCAGTTGGGCCTGCGAGTAGAAAGGCGGCAGTCCATCGTTCTGCCGGGCTTCATTATATAGTTGGGCATATTGGTAAGCGTCAATATATTCCGGCATACGTGTCAACTGAGCGACACCTGCTTCGGCAGAGATGTTGATGGATCGACGAATACTTTGACCACGCCGAGTGGTAACTTGTATCACACCGTTGGCGGCACGTGGACCGTAGAGGATTTTCGTCACCGGATCTTTCAACAGTTGGATCGACTCGATCTCTTCGGCAATCAGTTCGTCGAGCGGACGCTCCACTCCGTCGACCATGACGATCGCTTGATTGCTCGACTTGGCGTGTTGTCCCCGGAGGAATAACGAAGGACCGTTATTGCCGACCTTTCCCAATGTCGGAGAGACGTATAGACCTGCCGCACGACCTTGCAGTGCGTTGCCGAGCATCAGGTCGGGATAGCTGCGAAGCGATTCTCCGCTGATCGATCCTGCGGCGCCGGTCAGGTCGTGTAACGTCGTATTTCCGCCGTCCGTGCGATGGATGATATTTTCGGCCGAGGAGAATGGACGCACCTTTTTCATGATAATCTTTGGCGGGAATGCTTCTGCCGCCAGATTAATGGCATAGGGCTCGTATCCTGGAGCTTCGAAGACCAAGCGGGTATCGGATTTGGCTTGAAATGCCAGCATGCCAGAATCCCCGATTCGTACCATGGGGGTATTTTCCCCCGAGAAGAGTACAACATTTTGAACGGGTTTCCCCTCTTCATCAAGGATGATGGCTTTCAGTTTGACAATTTGAGCTGATTGCGACGAGGTGGTTTTCTCCTTTTTCCCTTTACGATTATTGGCCCGGGATTGTGCAGCCACTGGTTCTGCTACTTCGAACAGAAGAACCGCGACTACGAGGAGACGAAGTATGTATTTGATTTTTGTTTTCATAGCAAAAGTGTTAGGTGCTGTTACCAGCCCGGGTTCTGTACCAGATTATTCAGCGAGTTGGCATCGTCGAGCGGGAAGGGATACCAGTAGTTTCGCATGCCGTAGCCACGCACTTCCGGAATGAGATCTACGACTTCGTAGGTAAATTTCAGCGTACTCTTGTCTGTGACTTTGCTGTGATTCGGATCTTGAGGCGTAGCTTTCATTCCTTTGAGCGGGTAGGGCTCTTCGAAGAGTTTGTGCATGATCATCCAGCGGCGGATATCCCACCAACGATGATTTTCAAACATGAGCTCCACGGTCCGTTCGCGGCGAATGGCCTCCCGGAACAGGGTTGGATCGGAAACCTGATCTTCAGGCAAATCTCCGATTCCTACCCGATTACGGATGATGTTCAGTGCTTCGATGGCTGAATAGAGACATCCGTCCACCTTTTGGGTTGCACTTCCCGTTGCTTCGAACGATGCTTCTGCCAGATCGAGGTAGATCTGCGATACGCGGATATAAACCGTGATAACCCGGTAACGGTCGTATTCCAGTTTCCATTGGTCAGCACCTTCCCACATGAATTTCCGACACAGATAGCTTGTTTGCTGGCGTTGGTTGCTATGAATGCTATTCAGCAGCGTATTGGCGATGGTACCTCCTACGTATGTAGTGATGTATTGCGCTTTGTTCGACTTGTTGACACCCCATTTTTGGCCGGGGATGATAATGTTGTTATAGAATCGCGGATCACGGTCCTTATAAGGGTCCTGTGGATCATAGCCTGCACGCGAATCGGAGATTGGATAATACTTTCCGTCGGCTCCTTTCTTTTCGTACAGATCTACCATGTTCTGCGTAGGAGCATTGAATGCTACGGCATCGTTACCCGTTCCTTTTGCATATTCAGAGGGGAGATAGAAACAGCGGATGTAACGATCCTGTCCGGGGGCATTTGCTCGATTGTACCAGATGAATTCCGGTTGGGTATAGGGTGGTGCCGTCCAGTAAAAGATATAGGTATAGTCACTGCCCGGGGTTAAGGCGTAGCCCAATTCCGGATGCTTGTCGATATAGTCCAGTACGTCGCTGGCGGATTTTGCTGCTGTAGCGGCACGGGCTTTGTCATAGTCTTTGACCTGGATCGAGTAGAGATCGTTCTGCATCAGAGGACTGGCGTCATAGAGTTGAGCCATGGATTTGAGGGCCATGGCCGCAATCTTATTGGCGCGCCCAACGTTGTCGTCATCCCATCGGTCGGGCAACATAGAGATGGCCTTTTCCAGATCGGTCATCATCCAATCATGCGATTCGTGATAGGTCACACGGGGGAGATCCTCGTCGCCGTCGCCGACGAAGACTTTGTCGAAAATGGGCATTCCGCCGTAACGTTTTATCAACTGAAAATAGAACCATGCCCGCAGGAAATGGGCCTGTCCCAGGATTTTGTTTCGTTGGTCATCCGTGAGCCCCGGTACGCGGTCGATATCACGAATCACGAAATTGACGATTCGCAGAGCTTTGTAGCAGTTAGAAATCATCGTTTCTCCTGTGACTCCGATTTCGAATGTACTACTCGATTCGATGAGCCAGTTTCCGGAATTCATCTCTCGCACCTCAGCTTTGTTATACATGGAGGCAAACTCATCGCTGATTGCTCCGACGTGTGTACGGCCATTTTTGTGGTGGCCGACTCGGTGGATATTCTCCAATAGATTGTATGTTTTATCCAGGAATCCGGAGATAGAGGCATAATCTTTATATACGTCCTCTTCTGAGAGTCCCATATCGGGCGACTTGTCCAAATACTCTTCACAACTTGTGCTGACTACCGTCAGGGTCAGCAGCAGAAGTAGACAGCTGTATGTTTTTTTCATGGTCATTCGTATTTTTTCGGGTTAGAACGATAGTCTTAGACCAATGTTGTAGCGTTTGACAATCGGGTAGACCGAAGCGCTCTCTCTTTCCGGGTCACGCCGTGGGTCAGCATTCGTGATGGTGAACAGGTTGTTGGCATTAACATAGACCTGACATCTGGAGATATAGATTTTTTGAAGTATCTGTTTGGGCAGATCATAGCTTACTTCAATATTTTTCAACCTCAAATAAGAGTGGTTGGTGAAAGTAAACGTACTGGATGCTTTGTTGTGAGCGTTGGAGATGTGTATGGAAGGACGGATGGCTCCTTCTGCACCAGCATCTTCCGGGGTCCAACGGCTGAGCGTATGGGGTTGAGCTTTGATGTTCGAACCGGGGAAATCCCAGAA
Source organism: uncultured Rikenellaceae bacterium (assembly GCA_944414825.1). Classification (GTDB taxonomy): domain Bacteria; phylum Bacteroidota; class Bacteroidia; order Bacteroidales; family Rikenellaceae; genus CALYBN01. The sequence goes on along the minus strand of CALYBN010000095.1, from coordinate 291 downwards.
CAACAGAGTCATTATCTTTCTGTATATATCTGGAACCGCATAAAGCAAAGCATTGAAGGAGAAGTTCTTGTAGGTAAATCCGAGCGACAGGCTGCATGTGGTTAGCGGGACGGTTAATTTACCCAACGGCACCTTGTCATTGACGTTGATGATGCCGTCTCCGTTGTAGTCCATATAATATAGGTCTCCCGGAATCAACATACTTTGGGCTGCTCCATTGATGTTGGTGATAGGTCCATTATAGATGTCGTCTAGCGAGGTGTAATTCCCCGTAGCGAGGTATCGGTTTAC
>CALYBN010000094.1 GCA_944414825.1 uncultured Rikenellaceae bacterium | reverse complement strand
AAATCCGAAAGTCAGTCCAAGTGTATACGTACGCGGAATAGGATAAGGATATCCCGGTGCCTCGGGATCGGCTCCCGTAAACTTAGTCAACGTGAAAAGATTCTGAATCTGGAAATAGACCCGCATGATGGACATCCGCACATTGTCTGCACATCGTTTGGGCAAGGTATAACCCAACTGGAACTCCTTCATGCGCAGAAACGATCCGTCTTCGATAAAGTAATCCGAGGTTTCCAGCTCATTGTTATCATTCAATGCTGTCAGGGCAGGAATCGACGAATCTGGATTATCAACCGGATCCCAGGCGTCCAGCAAACGTTTGCCATGGCTGCTGGTCATACCCTGGAAGAAGTCGGTATAGAATTTAGCCGAATTGTAGGCATCGCGCACAAGTCCGCGCAGGAAGAACGACAAGTCAAAATTCTTGTAGGAGAGCGCTACGTTCAGACCACCCGAGAACTTGATCTGGCCGTCACCAAGCCATACCCGGTCGGCATCAGTGATCATATTGTCGTGATTGGTATCCACGTAGCGGATACGTCCCAGACCTTTCCCTACCTTATAGATGCCATCTCCCAGCTCTTCGTAGCTACGGTAGATTCCGTTCGTTTTATATCCGAACCACGCACCGAGTGCCATACCGATCTGGCCGCTGCGTCCGTCATCATCAGGGAAATAGGTGATTTTATTCCGGATACCGGAAGCGGTCAACGTCACTTCATAATTGAAATCCGGCCCCTTGGAATCCCGCCACATCAGGTAGATCTCATATCCGCGGTTTTCCATCGACGCTCCGTTGTAGGCCATCGTACTTCCCTCGCCGATCACGGCACCAAAAGTACGGTCGATCAACATGTCATCCGTATCTTTGTAGAAGTAATCGAACGAGAAGTTGAGTCGGTTCTGGAACAGAGCCAGATCAAGACCGATATTGCTTTGGGTGGTGGTCTCCCACTTCAGGTCAGGGTTCCCGGTACGCAGCTTGATCACACCATAGGGAATCACACCCTTATTGATGCCATTGATATCGTAGGCGTCGCCCGGACTTACCGAATACTTATTATAGGTAGCCTCGTTGTCGATCCGGTCATTTCCGGTCACACCCCACGATGCCCGTATCTTCAGATCGTCCATCCAAGAGATGTTCTGCATGAAATTCTCCTTACTGATTCTCCATCCCACCGATACAGCCGGGAAGAGAGCGGCATTGTTATTCTTACCGAATCGCGAAGAGGCGTCACGGCGCAAAGTGGCCGATATCAGGTAGCGATCCATCAACGAGTAGTTGATCTTGGCAAAAGAGGAGAACATCTTGTAGATGCTGGCTCCGTTACCGGTTGTCTGGGCACCTTCACCAGCATCGAGGTAACGATATTCATCATCCTCAATTAGGAAGTTCTCCTTCCGGCCCCACAGCGCCTCTTCATAGTGTTTCTTGGCTTCGACACCGAACAGGACCCCGAACGAATGTTTGCCGATAACACGGTTATAGTTGATCGTATTGGACCATACCCAATCGTATCTCACACCGGAGGTGACTTGCAGACTATTCGTATTGCTCACCTTATCTCCTTCCGCCCATCTCGGGGAGAAGATATAGTCGGTCGCATTGAAGAAATTGAGTCCGAAGTTCGTTTTGATCACCAGATGGTCGATAGGTTCCGCTTCGATATAGGCATTGCCGAAGGCCTGCCAACGTCCCAGTCGGTTACCCCGGGATTCCTGCAACTTTCTGACAGGGTTCTCTTGTGCACCGACACCCTGCGTCGGACCTCCCCAGCCTCCATAGATGTCATAGACGGGAACAATGGGATGTTGAGCAATGGCAAGCTCCTCAATACCGCCAGGCTTGTGTGTTTCGTTGTAGCGGGTGAATGACAGATTCTCACCAATCCGCAACCGATTGTTGATGAACGAGTAATCGCTGTTGGCACGGGCCGTGACACGCTGGAAGTTACTGTATTTGATAATACCGTCATGATCCAGGTAGCTGAGCGAAAAGACGGAAGAACCGTTGGAACCGCCTCGTGCAATGGAGATGTTATAGTTCTGTCTCAACGAATTCTGATACACCTCATCCGCCCAGTTGGTGTCGGCGGCAGGAATCGTCCGGTCTGCGTCGATGAACTCGGGCACCAACGGCTCGGGACCGTTTCCATAGAGATCGTGAGAAGGCGTCATACCGGCATTCTGATAGGCCTTCCAATAGACCTCGCCCCACTCTTTGGTATTGAGCATCTGCGTCTCGGTATAGAAGGTCTGCATAGACAACTGGGCATCAAAAGTGACAGACAACTGATCCTTCTTAGCCCGTTTGGTGGTAATGATAATAACGCCATTGGCAGCCTGTGTACCGTAGATCGAAGCCGACGCCGCATCCTTCAGCACTTGAATCGACTCAATATCATTGGAGTTCAGAATGGTGGACAGATTCTCAAATGTCGGCACTCCGTCGATCACAAAAAGCGGAGCAGAGTTATTGATGGTGGTGGTACCGCGCACCAACGTCCCCGTATAGATATCGCCCGGCGTACCGTCGATCGAGATATCTACTCCCGGCACACGTCCTTGCAGTGCCGCCATCACATTGGTCGTAGGCACGCCCTTGATGTCCTCCATCTTCACTACCGAAACGGCACCCGTAATATCCAGTTTCCGTTCAGTGGTATATCCCGTCACTACGACATCATCGATATTCACGACATCCTCAGTGAGATAGATCTTCATGTCGAGCGATGCGGGCAGTGTCCGGGTCTTATACCCAATGAAAGAGACCGAAAGTCGGGCCCCGGTTTTGACAGTCAATACGAATTTTCCATTGGCATCGGTAATCGTACCCCGATTGGTTTCCTTATCCACGACAGAGACACCGGCAATCGGTTTATTGGTGGTTTGTTGCAATACGACCCCTCGGACCTCCATATCCTGGGACAGAGCCGCATGTATATTCAGCAGCAGGGCGAAAGCCGAGAGAAGCAGATACCGCATTCCCGTGCCGCCAAGTTTCTTGATTAAGTTCATAGGATTGTTGTTTTGAAGTTATATTGTAGTTTTTCGGATTTTTCACACCATCGGCGGCCGTTAGCGGTAAACTTTGATGGCGGAAAAGCTTGCGGTTCCCTCATCGGAGAAGATCATCCACGGATTCTCGTTCATCTTGAGGATACGGTTGGTGAAGGCCACACCATTGACATAGAGCACACATACCGACTTCTCGGCCACAACCGTGATATCGAACTTCTTGTCGGTTGGAACATCTATCGGCGTATAGTTCAGTTCATCGGCCCCGTTGTACATGAACAGACCGGGACGACCGCGATGATTGTCCGTCAGGTCGAACAGTATCTTGTTGACATTCTCCTGATCGCCGCCAGCTCCGAAAGCCAGGCCAAACTTGTCAGACTGAGAGGCATCGACACTCAGTGTAATGCGGAACGAAGCGCCGTTGCGGCTGAAAACCGCCTTGCCACCCTCGGCCACACTGAAAGTCCCGTCGGCTGAGGTCACCTCGTCCGAAACGAGCAAGGCTTTATAGGCAACTGTCGTATTGAACTTCGAATCCAGTTTGTCGGGGATGACTGTCGAGAGACGTCCGGTCGCAGGATCGGCCACGATCTTATGACTGATCATCGCTCCGGCCCACGTAAGTTCATTATTGGCATTCACGCGTTCGTCGCTGCTGCACCAACCCGATATGTAGCGGTCCGTACCATCAGTTGCCGTTTTACCCGCATAGAAAAACAGACCGTCGAAGGTCTCGTAAGCCTCATTGTCGGCTCCACGGACAATGCGCCAGGGTCCCTCGGGCGTATCGGCTATACGGTAGTAGGTCTTGCGCTGCGGATCGCGATTGATGCGCGAGAAGACCAGGTACCATTTACCACCCATCTCGAAAATATCCGGGCATTCAAGTATCTCGGCATCGGATTCGAAATCGGTCAGCGGTTCGATATTGGTCCACGTGCGGAGATCGCTTGAGGTGTAGCGGGCCAGGCACCCCCGACCGTCTTTGAGGGTCGTGATCAGCATGACATAGCACTCCCGGTTGGGATCGTAATAGACGTGCGGATCACGGAAGTTGTTCTGGTCGTAGCCCTCCGGGGCCTGGAAGGTGAAGTCGGACTGTTTGGTCCAGGTCCGCAGGTCGGGAGAGGTAGCCAGCATGATCTTCTCCTTGGGCGTAAGGTAGTCGTTATGCCCGGTATAGAAGCAGTAGTAGAGGCCGTTGTATTTCACGAAGCTACCTGTTCCGATAAAGGAGTCCTGGAAAGCGATGTTGTCGCCCGTCTGGATAGCCGGTTTGATCGTCGTGAAACTGGAATAATCCTTCGTCGTGGTATAATAGATCGGATGGTCGCACTTGCGCCCGTCGCGCCAATCCTGCAGATAAAACAGATAGAAAGTCTGGTCGGCCTCATTATAGAAAGGCATGGGGTCGCCGACCCACCCAATTTTCGGCTTATAAAAAGTGGTATACTCGCCAGCATCGGAAACACTCCAGAGATCCAGCGTTTCATCGACCACGAAATCCGTTGACGAAGCATCCTCATCTTTCTCGCAGGCCGTAAAGGTAGCCCCAACGCATAATATCGCAAATAACAGTCTGAGACTGTATCCAATTCGTTTATTCATAACTCTGATTAATTTTCGTAAGCAATAACTTGATCCCAATACATCCGATGGCCGAAGAAGTTCGGATCGGTCTTCGTGTCGTCAATATGAGGAGCCACAAGTACCGTATGAATCTGGCTGAAACCATGATCTTCCGGAAGTTCAAACCTCAGGATCTGCCATTCGCCGAGTCCTGCTTCGACATAGGGCTGCTGCAAGTACTGATTCGCAGCTCCATTGCCCTGGATCTCCATCTGCACATTGCCGGCATAGTCTTTCAGCACAGCTACTCGGAATACCTTATATACATTCGGATCGATATTCAATCCGCTCAAACCACCTCCGGTCCAAGGATCATCGCCCGGATTCCGCCAAACAGTCAAGCACTTGGCCGTAGAGTTCTCCGGACTGGGTTTAGGATTGTCCCAAGCCTTGTTGATGTCACCGGCCGAACCTGCGATCCACCAATCGGGAGCAACCGTTTCGCCATCGAAAATCGTATAAGGCGTACCGTAATGTACTTTCACCGTATACTCGTAGTCAACTCCCTGGTAAGAGAGCGTGTACCTTACTGAATCAGAGAAATCCATCTCGGTCAAAGCATCGGGTGTCAGCGTAGCGTCTTCGGTATACTTGATCGTAGGAACGATTCCCGTCAGCGACGTTCCCACCGGCACATAGACATCGATCTTCTTCCCATAATTGTCGATAATACCTACCTGGCCCTGCAGGTCGAACTGAGTAATCTGCACCTTGGCAACGGTGACATTGACCTGATAGACCCGATAGCGCCCATTATTAACCACCGTATATCTTTGTGTCGTGGCAAAGTTCTGAGCCACACCACTGGCGGGTGTCACCACGGCTCCCGGTTCGGCGGTGATCTCAGGAGTAAGGTTGCCCAGGCTCGTTCCCATCGGCATATTAAGGGTAATGACCGCTTTCTTGTGATCAATCACCCCTTCCACCCCATTGATGACAAACGAGTTTATATTAAGGTAATCCAAATAGATCGGCTGTTCGGGATCGTCTTTACACGACAGAAGACCCGACACACTCAAGCTTAACAGCAACAGGCAAAGACGTTTTCCATTCCTGCATATTCGGCTCCCGAATGGGACTGCCGATGAAGCGGAATCGCAAACTACCTTCTCGCACACCTCCGGGATCGTACCCCCGTCATCGGGAAGGCATTCACGTGTACGACAAAATGATTGCCGCCACCATCCATACAAGAATTGTTTTGTAAGGTTCATAGGCTATAAATTTAAATTAGGTTAATAAATAAGTCCAGACTTTAGGCCACGAACAAAAATAAACGGATCCGATCATTTTATCCGACTGCACTGTCTCAAAGGCGTGTCGTTTTGTTGCATCGGAAAAATGCGGAAGACAGGCCAACAAACACTGCGTCTCAAAAACTTGTCATTTTGTTGCATCAAACGCACTAAATCCCACACAGACAAACAAATAACATATTGATTACAAATAACTTATAAAATCACACCCTCCATACTGAAAATACAATACAAAAGTATCACGCGACCCAATCAAGACAAAATTCTCTATATTTGTATAGAACCATACTGACCTTGAACTAAAAAAATGTTCCCCAACAAACTGTTCATTGGACTGACTCTTCTGGCATATTGTTGTTATTCATGCGTCAAAGAGCAGCCTCGAAAATATACCATAGGTGTCTCTCAATGCAGTGAAGACCTTTGGCGTGAGACAGCCAACAAGGAGATGCTACGCGAAATCTCCTTCTACCAGGATCTCGACATTCAGATCAAAAACGTAAGCGACAACACCCATCAGCAAATCGAGGATATAAAAACCTTCATCCGAGAAGGGGTCGATCTGCTGGTCATCGCGCCTAATGAATCGGCAGCCATTACCCCTATCGTCCGAAAAGCCCTCGACCAAGGAATCCCGGTCATCCTCTTGGACCGCAAGGTTGAACTGGATGACTATACGGCCTACGTAGGTGCCGACAACTACGCCCTGGCTTACGAACTGGGGAATTACGTAGGCAATCTGTTGCACGGCAAAGGCCGTATCGTAGAGATACGCGGTTGGGAGGGTTCCACAGCCGACATTGAACGTCATCGGGGATTTCACGATGCCATCGCACAATATACGGACATCGAAGTGGTCGCAGAATGCCGGGGAAATTTCCTGCGCAACGTTGCCAGAACCTGTATGGACTCAATACTGAATCTCCATGACCAGATCGACCTGGTATTCGCCATGAACGACCAGATGGCATTCGGAGTCTCCGAAACATTAAGCAAATACAGCGGCAGACGCCCCTATGTGATCGGAATAGATGCCCTGCCCGGGAAAGGTGGCGGGATTGAGTACATCCAGCAGGGCATCATCGATGCATCGTTTATTTACCCCACCGGAGGCGACAAGGTGATCGAAGTAGCCCACCGCATTCTCACGGGCGAACCCTATAACAAAGACAACATCCTCTCTACGGCTGTCGTGGATCGCAACAACGTGCGTGTGATCCGCCTGCAAGGCGACCAGATCAATCAGTTGCAGAATAAATTCGATCAACTCAACGTCCTGCTGAACGACAGCCTCACGCAATATGCCAATCAACACACGCTTTTCACCATCTCGCTGGTAGTCATCTTTCTGACCAGTCTGTTATTGCTGGTGACGCTCCATGCCTACCGGTTCAAAAGCCGCACCAACGCAC
>CALYBN010000093.1 GCA_944414825.1 uncultured Rikenellaceae bacterium | reverse complement strand
CCTACCTGTCGAAAATCACCGACGAGCAGGTTACGCGCCTGATCCGCACGCTCAAAGGGCTGACCTTCCCGATTTCGGACTACGCGCCGTTCGAATACGCCGTGACGACAGCAGGCGGCGTGCGATGTGACGAGGTGAACCCCCATACGATGGAGTCGTTGAAGGTGCCGGGGCTCTACTTTGCGGGCGAGGTGCTCGACATCGATGCCAACACGGGCGGTTACAACCTCCAGATCGCCTTCTCGACGGGACGCCTGGCGGGGTTGTTGCGGAGCGAACGCCAGAAGTGACAAACGCCATGAAATTCGGACACCATACCTTTGCCCTACACCTGCCGGGCCGCTTCTCGACCCTCGGCAACCGCCTCTCCCGGGCGCGTTACTTCCGGGGGCACGGTGTCCACTCGCCCTTCGTCTATGCCGTCGTGCGCGAGGTCTTCATGCGCCGCGAACTGTTGCCCGGCGACCGGGCGCTCTACGACGCGCTGTGCCGTGCGGGGATTCCGCAACGGCGCGCCGTGCAGCTGCAGAACCTTGCCATCCATTGCGGCTATGCCGATTGCGGACTGAATCGCGCTGACGCCGAACTGTGTGTGGTGACGGCCGATGTGCCGCGTGCCGAAACCCTGGCGCTGGTGCGTGCGGCGGCGCTTGCGAAGCATACCGTGGCACTGATGGCTCCCTACGCCGGACGTGAGCGCCATGCGTTGTGCGCACAGATCGTCGCGGAACACTGCTCGACGACGGTCGACAACCGGGGCTACCTGCTCGTATTCAATAACCACCTTCCGAAACAACACTTCAAGTTATGAAAATCTATACCAAAACGGGCGATAAGGGAATGACCTCGCTCATTGGCGGCGAGCGTGTCCCGAAAAGTGACGAACGGGTCGAGGCCTACGGGACGGTTGATGAACTGACGGCTTTCACGGCCCTGCTGGCCGACGAACTGCGTACCGACGCCTCGGCTGCGGGGTATGTCGACGACCTGAACCGAATACTATCGCGGCTGATGACCGTTGAGGCGCTTCTGGCCACGGGAACTGCCGGGAGCGACAAGGTTGCGCCGCTGGCACCCGAGGTGGTCGCATGGCTCGAAGGGCGGATCGACGCGTTGCAGGCTACGTTGCCGGACATCGACAAGTTCACGCTGCCGGGCGGTCACCGTGCTGTTTCGCTGAGCCACGTCTGCCGGACGGTTTGCCGCCGTGCGGAACGTGCCGCCCTGCGGGCCGATGCGAAATACGGTGTCGATGCCACGGCGCTCATGTGGCTGAACCGCCTTTCGGACTATTTCTATACGCTCGGACGTACGCTAACGGCTCATTTCGGGGTGGAGGAGACGCTTTGGATTCCTTAAAATCCTGAAATTCAGTATATTTATTTGTTCGGAGGTATATTTTTTGTTTTTTTCTTTGTACTTCTCTTTTTTTTTATACTTTTGCACATCAGTCATGACGGTGCGACTTCCTGGTTAGGTTGGTAATCCGTTGTTATTTAGGAACTTAAAACTTTGTGACTATGTATTGGACGCTTGAGTTGGCTTCGAAGCTCGAAGATGCTCCGTGGCCTGCGACGAAAGAGGAGTTGATTGATTATGCGGTACGTTCGGGCGCTCCCCTGGAAGTTTTGGAGAATTTGCAGGAGATTGAGGACGAAGGAGATATTTACGAATCGATAGAAGACATTTGGCCCGATTATCCGTCGAAGGACGACTTCTTCTTCAACGAGGAAGAATATTAGTGCGATTTTAAGCACGGAAATGACTATTAAATCCCCGTAAATCATTAAGATTTACGGGGATTTAATTTGTTTGGATACACTTCATTATTTTGGCAATGACTTGTCAATATTGTCTATTTCCGCAGCCTGTATTTTTTACTTATATACCCTCCAATAGCTAGTAGCTAGTCCGGAATATAATTATTTTTTATGTGAATATCTATTAAGATTACAAACCATTATGTATTTTGATTGATTTGAGGTATTATTTGTCAAAATTCAGATAGAAATACATTCATGAAAAAGGTATATTTGTCTTATTGATAGAGAGAATTTTGAGTCATGTTTATGGTGATACCGATAGATTTATAGATTTGTTTGTATTCTCATGTTAATATTTTCATTGAATATAATAGAAGTTTGGGAATAAGAAATCCAAAATGAGAATTCCAATGTCCTTAGCTTTTAATAAGATAATATTATTTACCGATACTTTGGCTGTAATCCGAAATGATATGTTGATTGTGATGTTGACGATTACGCAAGGCTGGGATTAAATTAGATTATTCAAAAACATGTATGATAAAACCTTTAAAGAAAATGATAGAGATGAAAGCAATTAGCCCGATTACCTTATCTGTGGTTTCCATCTGTAGTATAGGCGTTTGTCAGGCAGAAGAGAAACCGATGAATATACTGTTGATAATAAGTGATGACCATAGCGCCAGACATCTTGGCTGTTATGGCAATCAGGATATATATACTCCAAATCTGGATAGACTGGCAGAAGATGCCATGGTTTTCGAAAGAGCGTATGTGACATGTCCCCAAAGTGCGCCTTCGCGAAAATCCATTCTTACTGGAAAGTCTACGGTAGCTTTACAAGCAACTAGATTCACTGCTCCGTTACATAAAGATGAAATAACTTTTCCTGAACTATTGGCAAGGAATCGTAATTTTTATACTGGTCTGGCAGGTAGAATACATCATCTTGATGGATCGGGAATAGGACCCGTTGAAAAATATCTTGATGAAAAAAAACTCAATACTGCCGAATCCAGATTTGATTTTTGTAAATCATGTGGTGAAAAGGTTGGGAATAAAAGAGAGGGATTACCCCAATTAGAACAATGGATATCATTTATGGAAAGCAGGCCTAAGGACAGACCGTTCTTTGCCCAACTTTGTTTTTCTGATCCGCATAGGCCATATACGGCTCCGATATTCCATAACCCCGATAGCCTCACTTTACCTCCGTCATATCCGGATACTCCGGCAGTAAGGGCGGATCTTGGAGCCTATTACGATGAGATATATAGACTGGATCAGAATATAGGTGATGCAATACAGTATCTTAAAGATAATGGACTGTATGATAATACATTGATTATTTTCTTGGGAGATAATGGAGCAGCACAATTCATGGGGAAGGGAACGCTGTATGAATTGGGAATCAATGTCCCGATGATAATCCGTCATCCTAAATTCGGCAGAGGCGGAAGATATTCAGGGGTGGTATCTACTGAAGATATTGCGCCAACCTGTTTGGAACTTGCTGGTGTTTCTGTACCGGAGGACATGACAGGTGAAAGTCTTCTTGGAGTTCTTAAGGGTGGGAAACGTACTGGAGAATATGTGTTTGCGCAACGAGGGGCTCATGCAAATGGAAAACCGTCTAACGAAGATTCTTTATTCGACTTGCAGAGAGCAATAATATCTCAGCGCTATAAATTGATTTTTAACTGTATACCGGCGTTAAAACATTCTCCCGTTGATTTTGGATACTTGCCGTTCTTTAAAGAGATTGCTGAGATGAATAACAAGGGGGAACTTTCAGAACTGCACATGCGGCTTTATTTCTATGACAAGAAACCTGTGCTTGAACTATATGATTTGGAAAAGGATCCGTATGAATTCCATAATCTGATAAACGATAAGGATTACAGTAAAATAAGAGACAGATTGATTTTTGAACTTTCTTGCTGGATGATAGAACAACGTGATTTCCTCCCTACGCCGGATTTTTCATTTATGAACAGGGATGTTGAATTTTGAATATAATGAATTACTTGGGAGGTCTCTTGACAAGGCAGAGAATGTCAAGGGTATGCCGAAAATAAAGTTCTATAACAGAGAACCGGCATATTTCCCTTATTTCATGCATACCAACGAACATAATATTACTGACAGACGTCTGCCAACCAAATCCTATCTCATATAGAAGCGTAATGTTAAAATTTAAATAGTAAATACGCGAGTACGAATAAAATATGTCAATTATTATATCTGTCCTTTGGATCAATATGTAGTTATGGACAGAATCATTCGTGGAATCCAATGCGGACAACACATGAGGTAGGGGTGCTGTGGCAGAATGTTGGATTATGATACATTCTGGATTCTGGTTATCATATTGATGTCTTTGAAAATCGGTTATGAACACACCCGTAGTAAGTTGAACATATCGACGTGAATGTCCTCGTTAAAATCATTGAAAAAGGGGCCATCGAGTGGATTGAATTAGTTTTCATAGGATTTCTCAATACATTGACTGGAGCGTCTGGGGTGTGTTGCATGGCAGTGCTTTATGAGCAAGGATATATACAGAAAATTCCTACTCTAGGAACATTGGTAAATTATCTTCATGCAGATATGTTTGGCTGAAAAGGATGGATAAGCCAGAAAGGCCTAAACGTTTATTGATGGATAATTATAAACCAAGAGACGGATGTCTGTTTGACTGTAGAGAAGTCAAGGATCCCGGCCAGACAATGATGATGGCTGTATTTGCTCTTTTGTTCTGCAAGAGGTGCTTGTTTTGCATATCTGTTCCATTGGTAGGACACTCTTGTATTCATGGAGCTTTACCGTAACTTCTTACGTAATGTGAAGGTGTGGCTATGTATACGTACTTCTTCCCGTTTGAGCGGCGCAGTCTGGGGAGTATCGGTGTCTTATTGTAAAATTTACTCATATCCATTCGTTCGATAATGCCCCATATTGACGATACAGCCGGCTGATAAACCGGAATCTTGTGGGCTGTGGATGTGACTTATTGTAATTTTCACGCTATATTTGTCTTAGTCTGTAACTTGTTCTAAATTTGCAATACCCCCAACCACCCAGACGATGACAAAAAGCCTGATAGATACTAATTCTGCAATATCGGTCGATTGTGCTGTTTTCGGGTTTGACAGCAATGGCTTGAAAGTCCTTCTTATCAAACGGCGGTATCCCGTGGACGATTTGTCTGCCGATGACCTCAAACTGCCGGGAGCGATGATCCTTGAAAACGAGACCCTTCAGGATGCGGCGGCCCGAGTGCTGAAAGAGAGTACCGGCCTGAAGAATATCTTTTTGAGGCAGACGACTATTTTCTCTGACCCTTCCCGAGTGAGCCCGCAGGAACTGGAGTGGATATGCCGATACCACAATATAACGACCCGAAGAGTCGTCACGGTGGGGTATTATGCGTTAGTCAAGCTCACGCCGGAGATTATTGCATATACCCGGCGGAATGGCGCCCGATGGGTGGATATCGACATGGTGAGGCGTCTCATTATGGACCACATGGACATCCTGGGCAACGCCCTGGATATTCTCCAGAAAGAGTTCACCCACACGCCGATCGCATTTGAGCTCCTGCCCAGAAAGTTTACCTTAAGGCGTCTTCAGGACCTTTTCAGTGCGGTGCTGGGGATCCACATCGACAGCGGGAACTTCAGAAAGAAGATTCTTGCTTCAGGGTTGGTGGCCGCGACCGGCGAATTTGAAACGAATGTGGCGCATAAGCCTGCACAATTCTACACATTTGACAAGTCCGCCTATAAAAAAGCCATGAAAGAGAAATTCAAACTCTATTTTCTGGACAACTGGTATTACTGACCGGACCGGTCTGCAAGGATCGGGAACAGGATCGCTGGAGCATTTTTATCGAAAAGATTTTACGCATATGAAAAGTTTGGGAATTGATATCGGTTCTTCATCTGTAAAGGTGTCCCTCCTGGATATTGAAACCGGGAAGTGCGTGGCATCGTCTACCAATCCGTCGTCGGAGATGCCTATAAAGGCCCTGGAAAATGGCTGGGCAGAGCAGGACCCCCAAATGTGGTGGCAATATGTGTGCGAGGGAATCGGGAAGATCGGCAAGTCGAACAACCTGGCGGAGGTGAAGTGCATCGGCATAACATATCAGATGCACGGACTGGTGTGCATCAGCGGCAATGGCCGTCCGGTCCGGGATTCGATCATATGGTGCGATTCGCGGGCGGTCGGAATCGGGAATGATGCGATGGAAAAGATCGGCCGGGAGAATTGTTTGTCCCGCCTGCTCAATTCCCCGGGGAATTTCACCGCGTCGAAACTGGCCTGGGTGATACGCAACGAGGCGGAAACATTTGCAAAAGTTGAGAAGTTCTTCCTTCCGGGCGACTATATCGCCTATTGCCTGTCCGGGGATGTCCATACGACCGAGACGGGCCTCTCCGAACAGATTCTTTGGGACTACAAGGAGGAGCGGCGGGCCGATTTCGTGGCTTCCTTCTATGGCATTCCGGAAAGAATGATCCCGGATACGGTGCCTGCCATCGGGATACAGACCCGGACCAGCAAGGAGACCGAGTCGCTGCTGGGCATTCCGGCCGGCACTCCCATATCGTACCGGGCTGGGGACCAACCCAACAACGCGTTTTCGTTGAATGTGCTGGACCCCGGGGAGATCGCTGCGACGGGAGGTACGAGCGGGGTTGTTTACGGGGTGACGGATGTCCCGAAGGCCGACCCCCTTTCCCGGGTCAACACCTTTGTGCATGTGAGCCACCGGAAGGGGAGCCCGCGGTACGGGATTCTGCTGTGCATAAACGGAACCGGGATCATGAATGCCTGGATAAGGCGCAATTTCGCGGAGCGGCTTGACTACGATCAGATCAATGAACTTGCCGGTCAGGCGCCGGCCGGTGCCGATGGCGTATGCGTCCTTCCATTCGGAAACGGCGCTGAGCGCGTGCTGGAGAATCGCTTTACCGGGGCATCGGTGACGGGCCTTGATCTCAACCGTCACAGCCTTGCCCATGTGCTGCGTGCCACCCAGGAGGGAATCGCCTTCTCGTTCCGATACGGTATCGACATTATGAAGGAGATGGGCCTGAAGCCCAATGTCATCCGGGCCGGTAAGGCGAACCTGTTCCTGTCGCCGCTGTTCAGGCAGACACTTTCCTCCGTTACGGGCGCCCAGATAGAACTTTACGATACGGACGGAGCCCTCGGAGCCGCGAGAGGGGCAGCCCTTGGCGCCGGTTTCTACAAGAGCCGGGAGGAGACGTTCGCCTCTCTGAATAAACTGGAGGTTGTCAGCCCCGCCGCTACCGAACAAGCGGTCCTGGAGAACGCTTACCGTAAATGGAAAGCGGAACTCGAGAAACGAATGTCCACCCTGTAAACAATCCGGTGGAGATATATCCAAAATCAAAGAGTTAATCACTAATCATAAAAACTACAGTTATGGCAACAAAAGAATTTTTCCCCAATCTGGGCAAGATCGCATTCGAAGGAACGGACTCCAAGAACCCGATGGCTTTCCACTATTACGAACCTGAAAGGGTGGTGTGCGGAAAGAAGATGAAGGACTGGTTCAAGTTCTCGATGGCATGGTGGCATACCCTCTGTGCCGAAGGTTCGGACCAGTTCGGGGGCGGGACAAAGAAATTCCCGTGGAACGAGGGCGCAACGGCTCTCGAACGTGCGAAGTCCAAGATGGATGCCGGTTTCGAGATCATGCAGAAACTCGGGATCGACTACTACTGTTTCCACGACGTGGACCTTATCGAGGAGGGAAGCAGCATCGAGGAGTACGAAAAGAATCTCAAGGAGATCACGGCATACGCGAAGCAGAAACAGGCCGAGACGGGCATCAAGTTGCTTTGGGGTACCGCGAATGTCTTTGGGCATGCAAGATACATGAACGGAGCGTCGACCAATCCGGACTTCTCCACGGCGGCACGCGCGATGCTTCAGATCAAGAATGCCATTGACGCGACGATCGAGCTCGGCGGAGAGAATTATGTGTTCTGGGGCGGCCGCGAGGGCTACATGTCGCTGCTCAATACCGACATGAAGCGTGAGAAGGCCCATCTTGCGACCATGCTCCGCATGGCGCGTGACTACGCCCGCGGGAAGGGCTTCAAGGGCAACTTCCTCGTGGAGCCGAAACCCATGGAGCCCATGAAGCATCAGTACGATGTGGATACGGAGACGGTTATCGGGTTCCTGCGGGCCAACGGCCTTGACAAGGACTTCAAGGTCAATATCGAGGTAAACCATGCGACCCTCGCAGGGCACACCTTCGAGCACGAGCTTCAGTGTGCGGTGGATGCCGGGATGCTTGGCTCGATCGACGCGAACCGGGGCGACTACCAGAACGGATGGGATACCGACCAGTTCCCGATCGACCTCTATGAGCTGGTCCAGGCGATGTTGGTTATCATCCGCGGCGGCGGTCTCCAGGGCGGCGGCACGAACTTCGATGCCAAGACGCGGCGCAACTCAACGGACCTTGAGGATATTTTCATCGCACATATCTCGGGAATGGACACCATGGCCCGGGCGCTTCTGATCGCAGCCGACATCCTCGAGCATTCGGATTATGAGAAGATGCTCTCCGGAAGATATTCGTCCTTCGACTCGGGAGCCGGAAAGAAGTTCGAGAATGGTGAGATGACGCTTGAGGAGGTGGCTGAATACGCACGCAAGAACGGGGAACCTGCCACAATCAGCGGCAAGCAGGAGCTCTTCGAGGCTATCGTTAACCTTTACATCAAATAGGAACCATGAACTCCACAGGCCAAAGCAAAGCCTATCTGTTTTCGATAGTGCTCATTGCTATAATAGGCGGTCTGCTCTTCGGATACGACACGGCTGTCATATCCGGAGCCGAGCAGGCTCTTGACCGGTTCTTCAGATTGGCCCCGGACTTTACATACACCAAACTGTTACACGGGTTTACCGCATCGAGTGCGCTTATCGGCTGTGTGATCGGAGGAGCCATCTCGGGTTTTCTCGCCTCCTCGGTAGGAAGAAAGAAATCGCTTCTGATTGCCGGAATGCTGTTCTTCGTATCGGCGGTCGGCTCCTGGCGACCTGAGAGCGGAATCCTTCCCTACGGGGAACCCTCCCTTCCCCTGCTTGTGGCCTTCAACTTCTACCGAATCATCGGAGGTATAGGCGTGGGACTGGCTTCGGCCATCTGCCCGATGTACATTGCCGAGATATCGCCGGCCAAAATCCGGGGGACCCTGGTATCCTGCAACCAGTTCGCCATCATTTTCGGTATGCTGGTCGTCTATTTCGTGAACTATCTGATCCGGAACAGCCTTGCCGAGACGCAGGAGGCAATACAGGCCGCCATGGTTGAGATCGGTTGGCGCAGGATGTTTCTCAGTGAGGCTTTCCCCGCAGGGGCATTCTTCCTGTTGGTGTTCCTGGTGCCGGAGACCCCGCGTTTCCTTGTCATGAAGGGGAAGGAGCAATCGGCCATGTCCATCCTGACCCGCATCAACGGCAAAGAGGAGGGTTCGAGGGTCCTGAACGAGATCAAGGACAATATTGTTGAAAAGAAGGAGAAGCTGCTGTCGTATGGCATCAAGGTCATTATCGTCGGAGCCCTGCTCTCATTCTTTCAACAGGCCATCGGAATCAATGTGGTGCTTTACTATGCACCCCGGATTTTCGAAAATCTCGGTGCCAGCGGAGACTCGTCCATGATCCAGACCGTGGTGATGGGTGTTGTGAATATCATCTTTACCCTTGTAGCCATATTCACGGTGGACAAGTTCGGGCGGAAGCCGTTGCTGATCATCGGGTCCGTCGGCATGCTGGTCGGCATGCTGGCCCTTGCCATGTTCTCGTTCCTGGACCTGATAGGTGTTGGCGCCCTGGTGTTTATCATTATTTACACGGCCTCTTTTATGATGTCCTGGGGACCGATCTGCTGGGTGTTGATCTCGGAGATTTTCCCGAACACCATCCGTTCGCAGGCCGTAGCCATTGCCGTATCCACGCAGTGGATTTCGAATTTCCTGGTCTCCTCGACCTTCCCGTCCCTGAGCGAGTGGAGTGTAGGCGGCACCTACCTGATTTATGCGATCATGTCGTTGCTGTCTGCTGTTTTCGTTTGGAAATTTGTGCCCGAGACGAAGGGCAAGTCTCTGGAGGAGATGTCCAAGCTCTGGAAAAAATAGAGATTTCTGTCGTTGAAAGCGGGTGATTTCCCGGAGTGCAATCCGGAAATCACCCGCTTTTTTTGTGCCTGCATACACTGTTCTTCCCGGCTTATTTTCCCCTTCTCTCGAGAGGCCTACCGTTTCCGAAGGCTCTCGCAGTATGCCGTAGGGGTCATTCCGGTCTGTTTCTTGAACATCTTGCTGAGATGCTGCGGATACTCGAAACCGAGCCCGTATGCCACCTGTGCGATGCCGGCTCCGGTTGCAAGTTGGTTCTTTGCCCGCTGAATAACGTATTGGCGGATATGGTTGCCGGCCGTCTCGCCGGTTGTTTTTCTGATCATGTCCCCGAAATAGTTGGGCGACATGCACAGTTGTTCGGCACAATACTGGACGGTGGGCAGTCCGAGTGATAGTTGCCGGTTTTCGTCGAAGTAGTCCCGCAGCAGGCTGTCGAACTTCATCAGCGTGTCCGAGTTTTCCAGTCTTCGGGTTAGGAACTGCCGGTTGTAGAAACGCTGGCAGAAATTCAGTACCAGCCCGATATAATTCACGATAATGGCATCCTGCACGGCATCGCGCTTGTGTTCGATTTCGTTCTGGATTTGCCGCATCAGTGAAACAAGTACATCGTGTTCCTCGTCGGTCATGTGCAGCGCCTCGTTGAT